>JBKHVJ010000437.1:0-7421 GCA_046570145.1 Alphaproteobacteria bacterium | reverse complement strand
CGCCTTGGCGCCGGCAGCCGGGGCCGCCGTCAGGAAGGGATAGGCACCGGTGGCGTCGGGAGCCAGGATCATCAGGATGGCGCCGAAACCGATGATGAAGGTCAGGATGTAGAAGTAGCCGATGAAGCCGGTGGCGTAGAAGACCGACTTGCGGGCTTCCTTGGCGTCGGCGACGGTGAAGAAGCGCATCAGGATGTGCGGCAGGCCGGCGGTGCCGAACATCAGCGCCATGCCCAGCGAGATCGCGGAGACGGGATCGCTGATCAGCGCGCCCGGCGACATGATCGCCAGACCCTTCGGATGGATGTCGACGGCGGCCTTGAACATCGCCTCGGGGCTGAAGCCGAACTTCGCCAGGATCATGAAGGCCATGAAGGAGGCGCCGGACAGCAGCATCACCGCCTTGATGATCTGCACCCAGGTGGTAGCCAGCATGCCGCCGAAGGTCACGTAGCCGATCATCAGCACGCCGACGATGATGACGGCGACAAGATAGTCGAGGCCGAACAGCAGCTGGATCAGCTTGCCGGCGCCCACCATCTGGGCGATCAGGTAGAAGGTGACGGTCGCCAGCGAGCCGCAGGCCGACAGGGTGCGGATCGGCGTCTGCTGGAAGCGGTAGGAGGCGACGTCGGCGAAGGTGTACTTGCCGAGGTTGCGCAGCCGTTCCGCGATCAGGAACAGGATGATCGGCCAGCCGACCAGCCAGCCCACCGAGAAGATCAGGCCGTCGAAGCCGTTGGCGTACACCAGGCCGGCGATGCCCAGGAAGGACGCGGCCGACATGTAGTCGCCGGCGATGGCCAGACCGTTCTGGAAGCCGGTGATGCCGCCGCCGGCGGCGTAGAAGTCCTTGGCCGACTTCGTCCGGCGGGCCGCCCAGAAGGTGATGCCCAGCGTCAGCAGGACGAAGATCAGGAACATGATGATGGCGGACCAGTTCGTCGCCTGCTTCGTCACCGCGCCTTCGACGGCGGCGGCGTAAGCGGAGGCGGGAACCAGCGCGCCCGCCATGGCGGCCAGCGCGGCGGCCGGGGCGGCGATGCGGGTGGTGGCGGCGCGGATCACTTCGATTCCTCCAGGATCTGGCGGTTCAGCTCGTCGAATTCGCCGTTCGCCCGGTAGACGTAGATGCCGGTCAGGATGAAGGCGGACACGATGGTGAAGACGCCGACCGGAATGCCCCAGGTCGTGACACCGGAGCCGATCGGCGTGCCCAGGAAGCTCTTCCCGAACGCCACCAGAAGAATGAAACCGAAATAGATGACCAGCATGGCAATCGACAAAGTCCAGGCGAAGGCAGACCGTTTCGCCACCAGTTCCTGGAACTTCGGATTGTTCAAAATCCGTTGTGCGCTTTGATTCATGTGCGTCCCCTCATCGAGTGCCGACAATTGTTCGGCTGTCCTTCAGACGCTGTCTGCGGGACATGCGGGCATTTGCCGTCCGGGCGGTCGCGTCCGGGTTTCTCCCCGTAATTCGTACGCCCTTGACCTGCCCAATTGTTTGATACAGATCATTGTTGGGCGCACCCCCTACCTTGGTCGATGGGATTGCGCGCCGGCCGGGGACGATCCCCCGGAAACCCAGGTCCTGCCAGGGCAGCGGCTGCATACGGGAAAGGCGCCCCCGTTGCCGGGCGCGCCTTTCAAACAGTCAGCTTTTCAAACGGTTTCGTTCGGAATCAGTGGCGCCGCCGCATCCGGCGCGGCCGTCCAGCCCCTCAGGAATCGGTCCGCGGGATCCACGGAATGCGGTGAAATGTCACACCCTCCTCGTGGAGTTCGGCGACCTCGTCGTCCGACGCCTCGCCATAGATTCCGCGGGGGTCGCTCTCGCCGTAATGGATGCGCCGCGCCTCCTCGGCGAAGCGGTCGCCGACATAATCGCAGTTCTTCTCCACGCTGCGCCGAACCTCGGTCAGCTGCCGCATCACCTCCGCCACCGCCTCGCGCTGGGCGTCGTTCAGGCTGGGCGGCAGGGCGGCGACCATGTCGGCGGCGCTGGGCAGAGGAACGGGGGCGGGGATCGGCGCCGGCATGGCGGCGGGCGCAAGGGACGGGGCATGGGCGGCAATGGCGGCGGGCCCCGCCGCCGGCGGGGCGTCGGCCGCCACGGCTTCGGCCTGTTCGCGCGCGCGGTCGGCGGCCCTGGCGACGCCCTTGGCGATACGCGGGGCCATCGGCGCCTTGCCGACGACGGTGTCGCCGCAGATCGGACAGGCGATCTGGTGCGCCGCCGCCTGTTCGTCATAGGCGGCACCGTTGCGGAACCACGCCTCGAACCGGTGGTCGGCCGAGCATCTCAACGCGAAGAGGATCATATCCCCACAAGCCCCAAACTAACCCGCAGCAGGAAGGATCCGCCCCGGTGCGCCGGTCCGGGTTGCGGCGCGACTCGGGATTTGCCCTAATTCAGCACGGCAGGGCCGCGCCGTCAAACGCCGCCCTGGTCTGTCGCCCATACCACCTGTGATATCGTTTCCGCGACCGCCAAAGGAAAGTCCGCGAAGGGAAATCCGACCATGCCCACGCCCCACCCGCTCTCGCCGCCCTCCCCCTGGGTGGAGCGCTTCGCCCCGCTGGTGCGGGCGGGCGGCCCGGTGCTCGACCTCGCCTGCGGCGGCGGGCGGCACCTGCGGCTGTTCCACCGCCGCGGCCATCCGGCGGTCGGACTGGACCGGGACCTCGGCGGCGTCGCCGATCTGGAGGAGGCCGCGGGCGTCACCCTGATCCAGGCCGACCTGGAAGGCGGCGACTCGGCCGCCTCCCCCGGCTCCCTACCGGTTGGCGGCCGCTTCTCCGGCATCGTCGTCACCAACTACCTGCACCGCCCGCTCTTCCCCGCCATCCTGGCGGCGCTGGAACCGGGCGGCGTGCTGATCTACGAGACCTTCGCCGACGGCAACGCCCGCTTCGGCCGCCCGTCGTCCCCCGACTTCCTGCTGCGCCGGGGCGAACTGCTGGAGGCGGTGCGCGGCACGCTTCAGGTGGTCGCCTTCGAGCAGGGGGAGGTGTCGGTGCCCAAGCCCGCGGTGGTGCAGCGGATCTGCGCCGTCGCCGGAGAGGATCCGCTGCCGATCTGAACCGCTTCCTTACTCGTCGCTGTCGTCGGCCGGCTTCTGCTCCCCACGGATGCGGCGGCGGCGGTCGGCGTTGCGCATGATCTGCCGGCCGTGGCGGTGCTGGGCCGGCGCCTCCAGCGGGCCGCCGGGACGCACCGGACGCTCGGCGAAGCGGCCCAACGAGATCATGCGGTCATACATCACCAGCGCCCCGGCGACGCCGACATTGATGCAGAAGGACATCGGGATCTTCACCACATGGTCGCAGCGCGCCAGCAGGGCGGGCGACAGGCTGTCGCGCTCCGGCCCCAGCACATAGGCGGCGCGGGACGGGTGGCGGAAGCTGGGCAGTTCCACCGCGTCGTCGGTCAGTTCCACCCCGACCAGCATGCAGTCCCTGGGCAGGGTGAAGTCGGCGACCCGCTCGTGGATGTAGAGCGGCAGGTGCAGCGTGGCGCCGGAGGTGTCGACCAGCTTCGTCTCCCGCAGGTCCGGTTCCGGATCGATGGCGAAGAAGAAGGAGGCGCCGAAGGCATGGGCGGTGCGCATCAGGTTGCCGACATTGCCCGGCTTGCTGATCCGCTCCACCCCGATCCCGAAATAACCACGCATGAAGAACCCGCTGATCTAAGTAAGGACATGACCGGGCGGGAGCTTGCCGCCGCCGCCCGCCCGAGGCAAGCTTGCCGGCATGAGCCAAGACCATACGCAAGATCACTCCTGCTGCGGTGGGGATCACCACCATGGCCATTCCCACCATCACGGTGAGAGCGCCGAGGGCCGCGCCGACCTGTCCGGCCCGACGGAAAGCCCGATCACCGTCGAGGTGACGCGCGGCAGCCTGGTGGAGTCGGTCCACCGCGCCCGCGCCTGCATCGTCGATGCCGGCGGCCATGTGCTGGCGCGCTGGGGCGACATCGACGCGCCCGTCTATCCGCGCTCCGCCATCAAGTCGCTGCAGGCGATCCCGCTGGTGGAAAGCAGTGCGCTCGACGCCTTCGGGCTGGGGGACGAGGAACTGGCGCTCGCCTGCTCCTCCCACAATGGCGAGGCTCGCCACACCGAACTGGTGCGGTCCTGGGCGGAGCGGGTCGGGCTGACACTCGACGATTACGAATGCGGCGCGCAGATCCCCTACGATCCCGCCACCGCCACGGATCTGGTCCGCCGCGGCGAGGCACCGACCGCCTTCCACAACAACTGCTCCGGCAAGCACAGCGGCTTCCTGACCACGGCGAAGCACAAGGGCGAGCGGCTGAAGGGCTATGTCCGCTACGAACACCCGGTGCAGCAGCGCATCCTGGGCGTGATGGAGCAGATGACCGGCCAGGATCTGTTCGGCGCGCCCTGGGGTGTGGACGGCTGCTCCATCCCGACCGTCGGCATCCCGCTGGGCGCCATCGCCTATGCCATGGCCCGCATCGCCGACCCGGTCGACCTGCCCGACGCGCGGGCAGCGGCCGTCACCCGCATCGCCGCCGCCTGGGGCAAGCACCCCTTCCTGATCGGCGGCACCGGCACCTTCGACAGCGCGCTGATGGAGGCGGCCGGCGGCGCCGTTCTGGTCAAGGGCGGGGCCGAGGGGGTCGGCTGCGCCGTGATCCCGGAGCAGGGCATCGGCATCGCGCTGAAGATCGAGGACGGCGCCGCCCGCGCCCGCGAGGTGGCTCTGGCCGCGCTGATCCGCTCGACCAAGGCGCTGACAGACGCACAGTGGGCGCGCGTGCCGCAACTGCTGACCGCCCCGCTGCTGAACCGCGCCGGCACGCGCGTGGGCGAGGTGCGTGCCGCGGCGGGCTGGCCGGGCTGAGAAAGGCCGTTATCAGGCGGATGCAGCGGGTGCGGCTGCGGTGCTATGGTCGCCGCGCCCGTTTCTTATGAGCAGTCCCCAATGAGCATCGACGACCTGCGCGCCCAGTACGAAGCCTATCCCTACCCGGCGCGCAACCCGGCCGACGAGTCCAAACGCCTGATCACCGGCTCGCCCAGTCATCTGGACGAGTTGGTGCAGCATGTCTTCGGCGGCCGGATCGACCATTCCAAACCGCTGCGCGTTCTGGTGGCCGGCGGCGGCACGGGGGACGGCACCATCATGCTGGCGCAGCAGTTGGCCGACGCCGGCAACCCCGGTCGCATCGCCTACATCGACCTGTCCGACGCCAGCCGCGCCGTCGCCGAGGCGCGGGCCAAGGCGCGCGGCCTGACCAACATCGACTTCCAAAGGGGGTCGCTGCTTGAACTCGACGGAATCGTTTCGGAAGCGGGGCCGTTCGACTACATCGACTGCTGCGGCGTTCTGCACCATCTGGACGACCCGGCAGCCGGCCTGCGCTCGCTCGCGGGCGCATTGGCGCCCGGCGGCGGCATCGGCATCATGGTCTACGCCCCCTATGGCCGCACCGGCGTCTACCCGATGCAGGAGGCTCTGCGCGGCATGACCGAGGGTCTGCCGCCGGCCGAGAAGGTGGCTCTGGCCCGCCGGCTGATTCAGGCACTGCCGCCGACCAACTGGCTGCTGAACAACCCGCATATCAGCGACCACCGGCTGGCCGACGCCAACCTCTACGACCTGCTGCTGCACAGCTGCGACCGTCCCTACAGCGTGCCGCAGCTGGCGGAGCTGGCGGACAGCGCCGGGCTGGCCATCGCGACGCTGATCGACCCGCTGCGCTACGAACCGTCGCTGTGGGTCAAGGACGCCCGCGTGCTCAAGCGGCTGGAGGGGATGGGCATGCTGGAGCGCGCCGCCTGGACCGAGCGCATCACCGGCGCCTTCACCAAGCACATCGCCTATCTGCTGCGCCCGACCGATCTGGACGCCGCACGCATCGCACCCGATGGGCCGGAGGTGATCCCGGTCCTGCGCGACATCGACGGTCCCACCGTCGCGAAGAATGTGCCGCCCGGCGGCAGCCTGGAGTTCGACCTGATGGGCAGCGTCGTGGCCCTGCCTTTGCCCCGGCTGGCCGGCCCGATCCTGTCGCGGATCGACGGCAGGACCAGCCTGGGCGCCCTGCACGCCGCCATCGAGCCGACGACGAAGGTGACGTGGGAGCAGTTCCTCACCCAGTTCCGCCAGCTGTTCGACGCGCTGGGCGGGCTGGGCAAGATGCATCTGCGGCGCCCTTGATTCCCCTCTCCCGGGACGGGAGAGGGTCTCAACTCACCCCCGCAGAACCGGCACCGCGGCGTCGAGCGCCTTGGTCAGCCGGTCGAAGGTCTCGTGGATTTCCGCCTCGGTGATGACCAGCGGCGGGCAGAGCGCGATGGAATCGCCCATGGCACGGACGATCAGGCCATTCTCCTGGGCGAGGCCGTTGACCAGCGCACCGGCGCGGCCGGGCGGATCGAAGGGTGTCTTGGTCGGCTTGTCCGCCACCAGTTCCAGCGCGCCGATCAGGCCGGTGCCGCGGGCCTCGCCGACCAGCGGATGCTCCGCCAGCGCCTTCAGACGGTTCTGGAACGCCGGGGCGACCGAGCGGACATGGCCGACGATGTCGCGCTCCTCGTAGATCTTCAGCGTTTCCAGCGCCACCGCCGCCGCCACCGGATGGGCGGAGTAGGTGTAGCCATGGCCGAAGGTGCCGATCTTCCGGCTCTCGTCGACGCAGGCACGATAGATCGCGTCCGTCACCATGACGGCGGAGATCGGCAGATAGCCCGACGACAGCTGCTTGGCACAGGTCAGGATGTCCGGCTGCATGCCCATGCTCTGGCTGCCCCAGAAATTGCCGGTGCGGCCGAAGCCGCAGATCACCTCGTCGGCGACCAGCAGGATGTCGTATTTCCTCAACACCGGCTGGATTTTGGCGAAGTAGGTCGCGGGCGGCACCACGACGCCGCCGGCACCCATGATCGGCTCGGCGAACATGGCGGCGATGGTGTCCGGACCCTCGGCCAGGATCAGCGCCTCCAGCTGCTCGGCAAGGCGGGTGGCGAAGGCCTCCTCGCTCTCGCCCTCAAGGGCGTTGCGGTAGTGGTGCGGGCAGTCGCCGTGGATGATGTGGGCGATCGGCAGGTCGAAGTCGCGGTGGTTGTTGGGCAGGCCGGTCAGGCTGGCGGTCGCCACCGTCACGCCGTGATAGGCGCGCTGGCGCGACAGAATCTTCTTCTTCTCCGGCCGGCCGAGCGCGTTGTTGTAGTACCAGATCAGCTTGATCGCGGTGTCGTTGGCCTCCGAACCCGAATTGGCGAAGAAGACCTTGGACATCGGCACCGGCGCCAGCCCGATCAGTTTTTCCGCCAGATCGATGCCGGGCTCGTGCGACTTGTGGCCGAAGATGTGATAGCTCGACAGCTGCCGCATCTGCTTGGCCGCCGCCTGGACCAGCCGTTCCTCGCCCCAACCGAGCGAAAC
>JBKHVJ010000436.1:0-18429 GCA_046570145.1 Alphaproteobacteria bacterium | reverse complement strand
AAGGGGGCCGTTTCGTTTTGGGGGCGGAGTTGGGTGGGTGGAACATCATGGAACAGATTTCGGGGGACTGTTCACTGTTCCATCCGGGGCGCCTGACATGGCCGGTGGCGGTCGGATGGAACGTTTGGAACAGGTTGGAACGGTTTTCCGGGGGCTGTTCACTGTTCCATCCGGCGGGGCGGGTGCGCGGGAGAAAGGGCGCAAGGGGGCGTGGCACCAAGGGCGATGCATGCAGGACACTCCTCGGGCGGTTGAGGCTTATAGTCCTATCATGGATGGCGGTCGGCGGTAAGGGGGCGTGGGAAAGGCGTGGCGACTTGCCGCCGGGGGGCTGCGTCAGGGGCGGTTCTATGCTCCGTGCCAGATGCGCAGAATGGTGACTCGGGACGGCGCCACATCATAGACGATGACATAGGGGTGGACTGCGACCAGTTCCCGCGCACCGTCTCGCCGAAGGCGGTCACGGTCAGGGAGTTTCCGCAGCGCTTCTGAGGCAAAGCGCCTTGCGCCGAGCGGCTGCAGGATTGTAATTGGCCGATATAGCTGCGAATCGCGATCAGATCGGCAATGGCGGTCGGAGCGAAGGTTACTTCCACGACGGTGCAGGACGCTCGTCCGCCGTGCCCCAACTGTCGAGCCAGCCGGCAACGTCGCGCAGAGGAATTGTTTGACCAGCGGCAACCTGTGCCCGCGCCTCGGCAACGGCGCGTGTCAGCGCATCGTCATCAGTCGGTTCGAATACGGTCGCGGGATTGGCCATGAGGCGCCTCTGCTATCGAACACATGTGGCGAGCGTGGGTTGGTCCAGGCAAGGTAACTGCCGAACGGCCGAGTACAGGAGATTGAAATGCTAAGAGTTATGAGAGTGGATTCGGTTGAGTTTGCGGCGGTGGCGGAACGCCACTATCTAGGCATATGGCGCCCTCCGCACGCGGGGGAGGGCGCAACGTATCATAGATGGGGTAGGATCAAAAGTACCTATAGCAGCATTTAGAGTGTCGCCTTATGTTGCCTTAAGGTCGGCTGGATCAGAAACTGCCGTGTGATGAAGAGGCTTTATCTAAAAATTCCTTTTCAGCCATCAGCGGAAGCCAATACCTGTAGAACTCGCAAAGCATAGCGCGCAGCATTCTGAGCTGCAAGTGGCTGATCTTTTTTGTTCTTCTCGAATCCCCAGTCGCAGATTGCTTTGATCATTATCCAGTCCGCTTTGTGTCGCTGGGCAGCGGCTGAAATACCGCTCCCTTCCATCTCTCCTCCTATGAACTCACTCTCTTGTTCATGCAGAAATCTCACAAAATCTACGCTATCTACAAGCTTTTCGCCAGAAGCAATAAGTCCAAGATGACGTTTTGCATCATGGGGAGTTAGCGATTGACAAATCTGTACAAGATATCCACTTGCAGGCAGATTTTCTCCCCTACTTTTGAAGTCGTTTCCTGTAATGCGCCCCGGCTCGTACTGATATATAGCGCGCGATACAAGAACATCGCCAATATTTTGTTTATCTTTATTCGCGCCAAAGCATATTCCCACACTAATGACATAGTCAGGCGCAAGCGCATCAATCGCTTCACCTGCAACAAGCGTAGAGCCGTTTGAGCCGCTGCTGCCAGCGCCACTCCTTATGTGGTAAACTTGCAGAGGTAGCTCAGTACGAAATACACGAACAAAGTTATTTTTAACTTTTCTTGGAGTGTCTTCTTTAATTCCAATCCTTTCAAGTTCTGCAATAAGGCTCTCATCTTCAATATCAGTCGCGGTCAAAAACAATACCTTCTTTCGAGGGGTGGCGGGTTCCATGTACTCACTCCATGCGTTTCTGAAAGTGCTATCATATGACGAGATATTTCTAGAAATCCTATTAATTTGCTTGCAAGACTTCTCAAAAAAATCCTTGAGACTAGAGAATTGGTCAATCTTTGTCATTGCCTCAGATGCTGTCACAAGTACGTTTAGCATCTGTGTACGGAAAGCTATTCTATCATCAGCTAAATGAACTGGTAGATTATTCATCCGTGCAAGAGAGCCAAGTAGCGCATTGAAATGAGCCACAAATCGATTGTGAATTGGCTGAGCATATAAAGCAGCTCTCTGCTCTCGCAATGAATTTTCCAGATTTACTTTTAGATAGTCGTACCCTAGCAGCTTGAGAAATCTGTTAATTAGCTCTAAATCATAGAAGGGAAAATCACTATAATCGTCATAGTATGCCAACCCCATAACGCCAGAGCAAAGAGCGTAGCGACTCTTCGACCTGTAGTTTTGGACATATAAGCCACTAGCCAATTTTCCTAACACACTTATCTCTCTCGGTGAGAAAGTCCCGGGATTAGAGTGAGTTGTATAAAGTGCTTTTGTAACTGCTTTGTGGCGGTTCATTGCTGTAATTGTTTGAACTTGCTCAAATTTCGGAGCAATGACCTTCCAGTCAACTTCACTAAGAGGGCCTCTCGCGTCTGCGAATAGAGGGCCAGGTGAGAAATCAAGAATAGCTTTCTGCAATACTGATGTGGTCGACATGCGATTGATAGAAGATATTGAAAAATTTTCGACAAAATATGCATTTTCACCAAAATACATTGGATAACGTTCTTTGTCGTGCTCGTAGAGAGACTGCCGACTCGCTATAAACTCGGACGGAGAGCTGGATTGACTTTGTAGCTCTATTATATTGTTTCTAGTAAGAAAGAATATTTCATCTAAGAATTTTGTATTATTTCCGGAAAACTCCAGTAACTGAGAAATATTTACACTCATTCTGCTGCAATGAGCTACTGTAAGAAGCTCTAACATTGATGCGACATAGACATGGTTCGCGTAACCGCCGCATGCTTCATACGCTTCTCTATTTAGAAAATGCAAAAATATTTGCTTTTCACTATCTCGAAAGAACTTTATGCTCATTTAACGGCTTCCCGAGATATTATTAGCCTTGCGGCGAATCTTGAAGTTTCGTCGCACTTGAGGTGCGCAATATCCTTGCTACTCACCCAGTGGGGAGCATTGAACCCCAGAGTTCTTCCGTTGACCAGAATTTGGCTTCGATACGACTCAGCATCAAAACATATTATAAAAGCAATCCGAGCATCCTCCTCATGTTTCCACCCGATGTGATGCATTTTTGTCATCACATCAATATCAGATAGTTTATTTTCAGAAAAACTCAAGTATCGCATAATTTCTCTACAAGCGCTTCTTTTAGCTCCAATCATATCCCCGTCTAGAAGATCGATGTCGAATTCTGTGACAAAGCTCCTGATGCCAAGTGTAATATTTTTTGATGATGGATGATCGGAAAATCTGCCAATCTGATGTGCTAAGATTCTGTCTCCGTCCTTCACCACTGTAAAAGATAATACCTTTATTAGGCCTGGACTATGATCAGCTACATCCTTGCGAAGGTATTTTGAGTGGTTTAATAAGATTTTATCTCCTGATTGGTTGACTTCTTCTTTGCTTTCCACAATTTCCTTGAGATAACTGGCGTCAATGCACAGGACTCTCTGCCGCCTTGGCGACTTCTGGCGCCGAATTGCTACATATTCACTAAGCTGTGACAGGCCATATGCATTTTCATCTTGAAGATTTCTTAGGTAAAATATTCCCGGGCTTACGCGGAAAAAAGGTGACTTGAACCTATATTTTACTATGTTCTCACTAATTCTTGCCTGAAGCGTTTTGTGAATCGTTTTTCCATGGAGGTGATCGGGAATCATCCGATATTTATTTGCGAGTTCGATGATCTCGCGCGAACTCATTGGCCTCTGATGAACCTGTAATATCGCAGTTGCTAATTCTAGATAGGCATCAGCCATGATTGTAACCACCCGAAAGACACATCTCTATAATATCATGGGTCCGTGATGGAGTGAATATCGATAGCATTCAACAAGGAGAATTACTAAAAAATTGGCATATAGATGATTAAAACAGTTTTCCAATGTAATTTCTGCTTCGTTTGCAAAATCGGTGAGATGCCTAGAGGCCATTCTTTTTTGGAGCTGCTTTATGGAATTTAACCATAGTTAAATTGCTCCGCTTGACCGCACCCGCATCTGAGGGAACAGCCGTTCGATTCCCTCACCGCCCCCTCGGCTTCGCCCTGGCGGTCGGCTCGGCTTCCAGCGGGTTGTCGGGCCAGTAGTGTTTCGGGTACTGGCCCTTCAAATCCGCCTTCACCGCCTTGTAGGCATTCGCCCAGAAGCTCGCGAGGTCGCGGGTGACCTGGACCGGGCGGCGGGCGGGGGACAGCAGGTGCAGCAGAAGCGGAACCCGGCCGCCGGCGATGCGCGGGGTCTGGGCCAAGCCGAACATCTCCTGCAGGCGAACCGCCAGCACCGGCTCCTCGCCGTCATAGTCGATGGGGATGCGGGAGCCGCTCGGCACCTCGACATGGGTCGGGGCCTCGGCGTCCAGGCGGGTCCGCAACTCCCAGGGCAGCAGGGCGCGTAGGGCGCTCGACAGGTCGATGCGCTCCAGATGGGCGCGGCGCGACACGCCGTCGAGGAAGGGGGCCAGCCACTCCTCCAGACCGTCCATCAGGGCCGCGTCGGACAGGTCGGGCCACACGTCGCCCTCCCGCGCGCGCAGGAACATCACGCGGGTGCGCCATTTGCGCAGCTCGTCGGTCCAGGGCAGGCAGGCGGGGCCCAGCGCGCGGATGCCCTCGATCATCGCGGCGGTCATCGCGTCGGCCGGCGGCTTGGCCAGCTTCTCGTCCTTCAGGATCAGGGCGAACAGCATGCGGCGGCGGCGCGCCAGAACCATCTGCTCGCGCGCGTCCCAGGCGACGATGGTCTCGCTGCGGATGTCGTCGGCGAAGCTCTCCTCCAGATCGGCCAGCGTGACCGGGGCGGCCAGGAAGATGCGCGAGTCGCGGGCGGCGCCGTCGAGGTCGGCGATGGCGAGCCACTCCTCGGCCGACAGCGGCTCGGCCTCCTGGAAATAGGCGCCGCGACCGCCCGACAGGCGATACTGCGCCGCCACCCCGCCGGGCTGGCCCCCCCCTTGGCTACCCGGCCGCCGCTGGCCGATGCGGTCGGGATAGGCGAGCGCCACCAGAATGCCGACTGCGTTCGAGTCCATCGCGTCGTCGTCGCGCACGCCAAGCTGGCGGCGCCACTGCCGCGCCTGCTTTACCGCCTGTTGCGCCCCGCCGCGGTCGACGCTGAGGCCGCGCGCGGCACCCTGGCCGCCGCGCTCCTCGCCGCGCAGCAGATCGACGCGCAGGCGCAGGTCGGCGTCGCGGAAACCGGGCTGGGAACGGACGATGTCGCGCTCGCCCAGCAGGGCCGCGACCAGACAGGCGAGCGCGCCCTGGCCCATCGCCTTGCCGGCCAGCATCATGTGGGCCAGACGCGGATGCACGCCGAAGCCGGCCATGCGGCGGCCGTGCGGGGTGATGGCGCCTGATTTGTCGAGCGCGCCGAGGCCGGTCAGCAGCTCGCGCGCCTGCGCCATCGCCGCGGCGGGCGGCTGGTCGAGCCAGGACAGGCTGGCGGGGTCGGAGACTCCCCACACCGCAAGCTCCAGCGCCAGCGGGGCGAGGTCGGCGTCGGCGATCTCCGGCGTGGTGAAGGGGGCCAGCGCCTTGTGCGTCGCCTCCGGCCACAGGCGGTAACAGACGCCGGGTTCCAGACGGCCGGCGCGGCCGCGGCGCTGCTCGGCCGAGGCCTGGCTGACCTTCACCGTCGCCAGACGGGTCATGCCGCCGCGCGGGTCGAAACGCGGAACCCGCATCAGCCCGCTGTCCACCACGATGCGGATGCCCTCAATGGTCAGGCTGGTCTCGGCGATGGAGGTCGCCAGCACGATCTTGCGCTGGCCGGGCGGGGTGGGGGAGATGGCGCGGTCCTGCGCCTCGGCCGACAGGTCGCCATAGAGCGGGGCGAGGATGACGTTCGGACCGAGGTCGGACTGGTCGAGCAGGGACTGGACGCGGCGGATCTCGCCGACGCCGGGCAGGAAGACCAGGGCGTTGCCGGGCTCCTCGCGCAGGGCGCGGCGGACGGCGGCGGCGACGGCGTCCTCGATGCGGGTGCCTTGTGATGGGGCGTCGAGGTGGCGGGTCTCGACCGGGAAGGCGCGGCCCTCGCTGGCCACCATCTGGGCGGGGCCTTCGGCGTCGGCCAGCAGGGCGGCGACCGGGGCGGCGTCGAGCGTCGCCGACATGACGACAAGGCGCAGGTCGTCGCGCAGCGCGCCGCGCGCCTCCTGCACCAGGGCAAGGGCAAGGTCGCTGTCGATGCCGCGCTCGTGGAACTCGTCGAACAGGACGACGCCGACGGCGGGAAGCTCCGGGTCCTCCTGCAGTTGGCGCAGGAACAGGCCGTCGGTCACCACCTCGATCCGGGTCTTCGGGCCGATTTTGGTGTCGAGGCGGACGCGGTAGCCGACGGTCTCGCCCACCGCCTCCCCCAGCATCGACGCCATCCGGCGGGCGGCGGCGCGGGCGGCGAGGCGCCGCGGCTCCAGCACCAGGATCTTGCGGCCCTTCAGCCACGCCGCCTCAAGCAGGGCCAGCGGCACCCGCGTGGTCTTGCCGGCGCCGGGCGGGGCCTGCAGCACGGCGGTGCCGCGGCTGTCCAGCGCCCCCAAGAGGGCGGGAAGGACGGGATCTATTGGAAGGGGTGGCAGGGCGGGGAAGGCGGGCTTGCTCATGAGGGGGAGTCTGCTGCCGCGAACCGGGGCGAAAGGCAATGGATTTCGCGAGGAGGGCGGGGCGGCGCGCGCCAAAAGGTCGCAGGGGCGGGGCAGGGGGAGAGGGGCCGCGACCGATGACCGCAAAAACTGTATGGTTTTGCTGTCGTCGGGCTTATTCGCTCATCAAAGGGATCCATGACCGATATCCACGATGCCGCCCTGTTCCTCGCCCATGCCTGCGTGCTGGAGGAGGACGCCGCCAACCGCTTCTCCGACCTGTCGGAGGCGATGAAGACCTATGGCAACCAGGAGGTCGCGGCCTTCTTCGGCCAGATGGCGAAATTCTCGCGCATGCATCTGGCCGAGGCGCGGGAACGGTCGGGCTTCCGCAAGATTCCGGACCTCGCGCCGGAAGACTTCCAATGGCCGGACGGCGACAGCCCGGAAGCGGCCTCCATGGAAGGCTCGCATTATCTGATGACGGTGGAATACGCGCTGGAACTGGCGCTGGAGAGCGAAAAGCGCGGGCAGGCCTTCTACGCCGAGGTGGCCAAGACCACCACCGATTCGGAAGTCCGCATGATGGCCGAGGAGTTCGCCGCCGAAGAGGCCGAGCATGTCGCCCAGCTGGAGGTGTGGGCCAAGCGCTATCCGGCGCTGCAGGGTTAAGCGGGCGTGTGAGGAAGGGGGCGCTGGCTGCCCCCTTCCCTGATCACTTTGACAGGGCGGACCAGTCGATCTCGTACACCTTGTCGGCCGGCTTGAAGGTCTTGAAGGCGGTGATCACGTCGTCGACGCTGACGTCGCCCGGCACATTCTGGATTTCATAGACGACCGAGCTGCCGCTGGTCGGGCCGACGTCGGCGTTGCGGTGGGCCTGCGAGACCAGCCCTTCGCCGGCCTTCTTGATCATGATGGAAGCCATGCATCCGTCTCCTGTTGCGACTCGCCCGACCGCAAAACCATAAACAAAAAGTGGTTTAACCGGAAGGCGGAAAGAACGGGGACGGGTGCAGTGCGGCATCAAGCCGTCGGAGACTCAGGGAAGTGCTGCAGCCTCCGTCACCTCGGCATGGCTGGCGGCATGGCTGGCGGCATGGCCGGCGGTACGGCTGGCGGCATGGACGGGGACGCGGCCGGGCATGCGGTCGGGCTCGGCACCGGCGACCGCTCCGGCGATGCCGCCGGTCAGCCAGGCCGAGAAGGCGTTGCGTCCGGTGATGCCGGCTTCGCGGTCGGCGCAGGCCGGAGCGGCGTCCATCTCGTCGTCCGGCCCGGCGGCATAGTTCCACAGCGGCAGTGTCGCGGCGGGCTCGGCGGCCGATGCGGTGGCGATCAGGCCGGTGGAGCGCGGAGCGGGGCGGCTGTGCACCTCGATCAGGGCGACGCGGATACCGGCCGCCCAGGCACGGTCGATGAAGGCGCGCACCTGCCGTGCCGTGGCGGAGTTGCCGGTGACGGCATCGGGCGTGCCGCCGGTCAGCCACGCCGACGGGGTGGGACCGCAGCCGCGCCGGTACTGCAGCGCCACCTGATCCTGCACATAGGCCTGTCCGCGATAGAGGCGCATCAGGCCGTTGCCGTAGCGCTCCAGCTCGTCGATCGGGCCGCGGCTGGCGGTCAGCAGGCTGCGGTCGATCAGGATCAGCGTCGGCTTCACGGCGACCAGCCGGTCGAGCAGCGGCTCGAAATCGGCGAACTGGGCCTGACGGTGGACGATGCGCAGGAATTCCAGGTTCGGCACGCCACGCTTGGCGGCAAGCTCCGCCATGCCGCGCTCGTCCAGGGTGGCATCGCGCAGCGCGGTGTCGCCCAGCGCCACCACCGACACCGAGTCGGGGTTCCGCGCCGCCCGGTCGGCCAGCGTATCGATGCGGTTCAGGTTGTACCAGGCGAAGGGCTGGTCGTAGAGCAGAGAGCCGGTCCACAGCACCGCCAGCACCGCCAATCCCCCCAAGGCCAGCGGCGCCAGCAGCAGCCCGGCGCCCAGCGTCCACCAGCGGCTCCTGCCGCGGCGCGGTTCCGTGCTGGCCTGTTCGGCGGCGGGGTGTTCGGCGTTATGGTGTTCGGCAGCGGTTTGCGGTTCCGGATCGGACATCGGTGGACTCCACGGCAGTCATGACACGGTGTTCGGTGCACAGCGATCATGCGGCGGGCGCTCGCATCGGACGCCTGGCGCGTCCGGTGAGCGCCCGGCTTCTCCCACAACGCGCGGGGGAGGGGAATCGGCATGTGGAAATTGGGGGTATCCCCAAGGGGGCGAAGCACCCCGGCGGCAGGGTCGCAGTTTGCCGAACGCGTCAATCCTGTGTAGGATTCGGGCCCGATAGGACGGCCTCACAGCAGGATTGGCGATGAGCACCGAAATCCGCACCTTCACCATTCCCGACGCCACCGCCGAGGAGGCGCAGACGCAGCTCTCCGCCTTCCTGCGGACGGTCGAGGTCCAGCGCATCGAGACCGCCTACGCCGACGGCGCGTGGCGCGTGCTGGTGCTGTTCACCGATCTCCGCCGCAAGGAGGAGTCGCAGCAGATCGAGGCGGCCATCGCCGCCGCCCTGAACGGCTGGCGCGACAAGGCCGCGGCCCAGGCCGGGGTGACGCGCGATGCCGTGCTGCCGGACGATCTGGTGTCGGAGATCGCCCGCTTCGCCCCGACGACCGAGCATGAGCTGTCGATCATCATGAACGCCCGCGGCCTGGGGGCCGCTCACCAGGGCGGCGAAATCGTGCAGGTGGTGCGCTCCACGCTGGATTTGCTGATCGACGACTGATCGGCGGAGGCCTATCCGCTTCGGTCGGGCGAACCACACCCAAAGGCTGCGCCCGCCCTGCCGTAAGCGTCAGTTGGAGCGCGAGCCCAGCCGTGCCAGGATCGCACCGTCTCGATGCAATCAGCAGGTGGGGCGGTTGTGGCTTCGAAGGATGCTCCGAAGGCTGGTGCGGTAGCGGACGTGGCGTGGGGCGAGGTGCCCGACCACTGGAAGTCCGAATACCGGAAGCCCGATTACCGGAAGATCGCGCATGAGCTGGCGCGCCTGGGCGCGGAAGCTGCCAGCCGCGCCAGTGCGACGGGCAGCGGTCATTACGCCCGGCTCGCCCGTACCCTTGCCAGCCGGGCCGGCGAGATCCTGGACGATCTGGACCGCGGCGGCAAGGCGTGAGGGCTGCGGCAGGGGAGTTGTGAAAAAGGAAACGGCGCCCGGATGGGGCGCCGTTTCCTTTTGTGCGGAGTGGTTGTGTCGCTTGCCTCCACCCCGACCCTCCCCCGCTCTCGGCGGAGCTATGGTCCGCCTGTCGCGTCGGCACAAAGCATGGCTCCGTGCGAGAGCTGGGCGGGGGAGGGTTCAGGGTGGCGGCAAAGCGCCTCAGACCACCTTGGCCTGGTGCATGGCCGCGATCTGGTCCTTGCTGTAGCCGAGCTGGGCCAGAACCTCGTCGGTGTGCTCGCCGAGCAGCGGGGAGCCGGTGACCTCGACCTTCATGTCGGAGAACTTGATCGGGCTGCCGACGGTCAGGTACTTGCCGCGCACCTTGTGGTCGACCTCCACCACCGTGCCGCTGGCGCGCAGCGACGGGTCGTTGGCGATCTCCTTCATCGACAGCACCGGCGAGCAGGGGATGTCGAACTTGCGCAGGATGTCGACGGCTTCGAACTTGGTCTTGTCCTTCAGCCAATCCTCGATGATCGCGAAGATGTCGAAGATCTTGTCCTGGCGCGCCTCGGCGGTGTTGTAGGCCGGGTCGTCGATCCACTCCTCGCGGCCCAGCGCCTTGCAGATCGGCGCCCAGGCATGGCCCTGGATGGTGAAGTAGATATAGGCGTTGGGATCGGTCTCCCAGCCCTTGCACTTCAGCACCCAGCCCGGCTGGCCGCCGCCGCCGGCATTGCCGCCGCGCGGAACCACGTCGGTGAACTTGCCGTGCGGGTACTGCGGGTATTCCTCGAGGTAGCCGACACGGTCCAGGCGCTGCTGGTCGCGCAGCTTGACGCGGCAGAGGTTCAGCACGCTGTCCTGCATCGACACGGCGACCTTCTGGCCCTTGCCGGTCTTGGTGCGGGCCATCAGGGCGGTCAGGATGCCGATGGCCAGATGCATGCCGGTGTTGCTGTCGCCGAGAGCGGCGGCGGACACGGTCGGCGGGCCATCCCAGAAACCGGTGGTGGAGGCCGCACCGCCGGCGCACTGGGCGACGTTCTCATAGACCTTCAGGTCCTGGTAATGGTGGCCGTCGCTGAAGCCCTTGACCGAGGCGACGATCATGCCGGGGTTCAGTTCCTTGATGCGGTCCCAGCTGAAGCCCATGCGGTCGAGCGCGCCGGGGCCGAAATTCTCCACCAGGACGTCGGATTCTTTGATCAGACGCTCCAGGACTTCCTTGCCCTCGGCGGTCTTGGTGTCCAGCGTGAGGGAGCGCTTGTTGCTGTTCAGCATGGTGAAATAGAGCGCGTCGGCACCCGGGATGTCGCGCAGCTGGCTGCGGGTGACATCGCCGGCGCCCGGACGTTCGACCTTGATCACGTCCGCGCCGTACCAGGCCAGAAGCTGAGTGCAGGCGGGGCCGGCCTGCACATGGGTGAAGTCGATGATCTTGATGCCTTCCAGCGGCTTGGTCATGACTGCAACACTCCCTTTATTCGCGTTGTTTCAGTTTGTCCCGTGGACGTGTTCTTGGATTTGCATTCAGGTCGGCCCGGCGACGCGCGCCGGCTGCCTCAGCCGGCCGCCGCCTCGAGTTCGGCAAGGCGGCGCTTCAGTTTCCGCTCTTCGGTCCAGCGGGCGGTTTCGTCCCGCACCACGGCGACGATCCCGGTCACCGCACCGTCGGTCCCGCGCAAAAGCGCGACGGTGAAGGCGATCGACAGGCTGTGCCCGTCCTTGTGGACCGCCGGAACCCGCAGCAGCTCGTGCCCATAGCGGGTCTGGCCGGTGGCCATGGTCTTTTCATAGCCGTCCCAATGGCGTTGCCGCTGGCGTTCCGGAATGATGATGTCCAGCGACCTGCCCATCGCCTCGGCCGCGGTGAAGCCGAACATCCGCTCCGCCGCCGCGTTCCACAGGGTGATGGCACCCGCCGGGTCCGACACGATGACGGCATCGCCGATCACCGCCACCAACTGTTCGCAATCGACAACCGCGGGCGAACCCGCTGTCGCCACAACCGCGGGCGTGCCCGCTGCTGCCTGTTCCATGTCGATCTCCTTGGCGCTCGCCCCCTCTTGGATTGGGCGCCGGGGGAGCCGGTGCGGCGGAAGCGGTAACGCCGGCCGCACTGACATTATCGATACGGTATACCAGATACCATCGACCTGACAAGAGGATTTGAGAGCCGTGCGAATTGTCGTGATCGCGAACAGATGCGGGGCGAGGGTGAGTTGGTTCTGCGCAGCGCCGGAGCGGAGCGGCATGGGAACAATTGTATGCGTATGATTATCCGACGTAGGATTCGGGCACGGGATCGGTATGGGCGGCATGAATTGCCGGATCCGGGCAAGACAGGGGGATGAAATATGGCTGCGTTCGACAGTTATTGCGTGGCGCCGTTCAAGCAGCGCCTGCCGATTCAGCGGCTGTTTCCCGCCGACCATGAGGTGAACAGCGGAATTTGCTTCGGCCTCAGCCTGGAATGGATCGCGCGCCACCGCTCGCGCAAGGGCGAGACGTCGAAGGCGCGCATCGCCTACATCGACCTCGACAACACGATCCTGCACGCCAGCATCAAGCAGCGTCTCTACGGTGCTGAGCTGCACAACGACCTGGACCTGTCGTCGGAGCAGCTCGGCTCACGCAACCAGGCCATGGCGCAGGCTGGGTTCAAGATCGGGTCGACCAAGACGGAGTGGGTGAGCGCGACCGATCCGGACAGCGTCAAGGAGGTGATGAAGGCGATCACCACCGCCACCGCCGGCCCCCACACCTATCACGTCGTCACCATGATCTTCGAACAGCGGGGGATGGCGCACGCGACCTGCTGCTACAAGTCTGGCGGCAAGGCCTTCGGGCTGGGATCGCACCTGTATTTCTTCGATCCCAACTTCGGCGAATACAAGGCATCCAGCGGCAGCGTCAGCGACATGTTCACCGGACTGGTCGACCGATACCGCAACTTCGTGAAACGGGATGGGTCGACCGTCGACTACAGGGTCAAGGAATTCGTGGTGCAGAGCATTTCTTTCAACTGACCGGCAACCGCCCGGCAACCGGCCGGCAACCGGCCGGCGCCAGGCAAGGCCGGCCGGTCCGGATCAGCCGACCAGATCGAAGAAGGGCATCGACGCGTATTTGCTCGACTTGATGTTGGCGACCACCTTGTCCTGCGAATGGCCGCCGGTGGCGAGGGTTGCCGGAAGCTTGATCACCTTGCCGACCGCCTTCGACGATTTGCTGATCGGGTCCCATTGCAGGTTGAAGTTGACGATCTGCTTTTCGACGGCCGACAGATCTTCGTTGGCCACCCGGACATAGGGGCCGTGGATGATGCCGCCGCGCACCATCTTCGACACGGTCGGCGCATTGAAGGCGCAGCAGGGCAACCCTTTCTCCACCGCGACGATGGTGGCGATGGCACCGCCCAGCGAATGGCCGCACAGGATGGGCTTCTGTCCTGCCAGCAGGACCCTGGCCTGCTTCAGCAGAAGTTTGGCGGCGCGGATGCCGGCGGGCAGGCTTTCGATGGTGTAGAGGGCGATGTCGGTCTTCAGGTTCTTGCCGCCGGCCATCTGGCCGGAGCTGCTGCTGCCGACCGCGGTGCCGCGATAGGCGACGATGTATTCGCTGGAATGCTTTTCCTGATAGACGGCGCCGAAGAAGCCGACGTCGATGTCCTCGTGGGTGAAGATCACCTGGAAACCGGGCGGAGACCGTCGTGCCGCTTCAGCCGTCTTGAAGGCGGCCTCGTCGTTGCCGCGACCCTTCTGAAAGTTATAGACGGTGTTCGCGGCAACGGCCAGATCGAGGATATTGACCGGCATGATGGCGCTCTTAAGTGGTAATCGGGTCCCTGAGACAATACTGGCACGCCAAAACTGTCAACAGACCGGAACGATTGTTATCCTCGAAAGACTATCTATTCCGGTTGCATTGCAGGAAAAAGAAAAGGGCGCCTTGCGGCGCCCTTTCAGGGGTCCAAGGGCCATGGCCCTTGGCGGGTGGGCCAAGGGAGGGCCGGAGCCTTCCCTTGCCTCGTTAAGCCGGTCGGTCGGGATCAGACGTCCAGCAGCAGGCGGCGCGGATCCTCGATCAGCTCCTTGATGCGGACGAGGAAGGTGACCGCTTCCTTGCCGTCGATGATGCGGTGGTCGTAGGACAGCGCCAGATACATCATCGGGCGGACCTCGATCTTGCCGCCGATGACGACCGCGCGGTCCATCGTCTTGTGCATGCCGAGAATGGCGGACTGCGGCGGGTTGATGATCGGGGTCGACATCAGCGAGCCGTAGACACCACCGTTGGAGATGGTGAAGGTGCCCCCCGTGAGCTCGTCCATCGACAGCTTGCCGTCGCGGCCCTTCTTGCCGAGAGCGGCGATGGTGCCCTCGACGCCGGCGAAGTCCAGCTTGTCGGCGTCGCGGACGACCGGGACCACCAGACCCTGCGGCGTGCTGACGGCGACACCGATGTCATAGTAGTTCTTGTAGACCATGTCGGTGCCGTCGATCTCGGCGTTGACGGCCGGGATCTCCTTCAGGGCCTGGACGGCGGCCTTGACGAAGAAGGACATGAAGCCGAGCCGCACCTTGTGGCGCTTTTCGAAATAGTCCTTATACTCGGCGCGCAGAGCGATCGCCGCCGACATGTCCACCTCGTTGAAGGTGGTCAGCATGGCGGCGGTGTTCTGGGCCTCCTTCAGACGCTCGGCGATGCGCTGGCGCAGGCGGGTCATGCGGACGCGCTCTTCCTGCGCGGCGCG
Organism: Alphaproteobacteria bacterium; assembly: GCA_046570145.1. GTDB lineage: Bacteria > Pseudomonadota > Alphaproteobacteria > Azospirillales > Azospirillaceae > Azospirillum. The sequence goes on along the minus strand of JBKHVJ010000436.1, from coordinate 3,873 downwards.
GGGGCGGTCGCCCTGGGTGCCGGCGGCCCACACCATCTTCGGCGCCGGGGCCGGGGCCGGAGCGGCCGGCTTGGCGGCCGGGGCGGCGAGCACGTCGCCCTTGGTGATGCGGCCGTCCTTGCCCGAACCGGCGATGGAGGCGGTGTCCACGCCCTTCTCGTCGGCCAGCTTGCGGGCGGCGGGACCGGAGGCGGCGATGTTGCCCGGAGTGGCGGCAGCGGCCGGAGCCGGGGCAGCAGCGGCCGGTGCCGGGGCGGCAGCCGGAGCGGCGGCCGGGGCCGGAGCGGCGGCGGCCGGGGCGGCGCCGGCGCTGGCGCCCTCGTTGATGACGCCCAGCAGGGCGCCGACCTCGACGTTCGCACCGTCCGGAGCGACGATTTCCGCCAGCACGCCCGCGGCCGGAGCGTTCACCTCAAGCGTGACCTTGTCGGTCTCCAGCTCGACCAGCGCCTCGTCCATGGCGACGGCCTCGCCGGCCTTCTTCAGCCAGCGGGCGACCGTCGCCTCGGAGACGGACTCACCCAGCGTGGGGACCTTGATGTCGGTAGCCATTTGTTATCCTCGTTCGTCTTCTTGTTCGCTTGGGCGATGGTCAGCGGACCGTCAGGGCTTCGTCCAGGAGCTTGGCCTGCTCCTGGTTGTGACGCTTCAGCAGGCCGGTGGCCGGCGAGGCGGTGGCCGGGCGGCCGACATAGGACGGGCGGGCGGCCTTGTGGCCGACATCCTTCAGCACGGCTTCCAGGCGGCGGTCGGCGAAGAACCAGGCGCCCTGGTTCTCCGGCTCCTCCTGGCACCAGACCAGCTCGGCGTTCGGATACTTGGCGAACTCGGCCGCCAGCGCATCCTTCGGGAACGGGTAGAGCTGTTCCAGGCGCAGGATGACCACGTCCTTGATGCCGCGGCTCATGCGCTCCTGCAGCAGGTCGTAATAGACCTTGCCGGAGCAGACGACGATGCGGCGGATCTTGTCGTTGGCGGCCAGATCGTTGGCGGTCTCGCCCAGCACGCGGTGGAAGCTGCTGCCCGGACCCATCTCCGACAGGTCGGAGATGCACAGCTTGTGGCGCAGCAGCGATTTCGGCGTGAACAGGACCAGCGGCTTGCGGAAGCTGCGGCGGATCTGGCGGCGGAAGACGTGGAACAGGTTGGCCGGCGTCGTGACGTTGCAGATCTGCCAGTTGTCCTCGGCGCACATCTGCAGGAAGCGTTCCGGACGGGCGGACGAGTGCTCCGGACCCTGACCCTCGTAGCCGTGCGGCAGCAGCATCACCAGGCCGGACATGCGCAGCCACTTGGACTCGCCCGACGAGATGAACTGGTCGATGATGGTCTGCGCGGTGTTGGCGAAATCGCCGAACTGCGCTTCCCACAGGACCAGATTGTGCGGCTCGGCCAGCGAATAGCCGTACTCGTAGCCGACGACCGCCGCTTCCGACAGCGGGCTGTCATGGACCTCGAAGGTCGCCTGATCCGGGCTGACGTGGCAGAGCGGGATGTACTTCTCTTCGGTGTTCTGGTCGTACATCACCGCATGGCGGTGCGAGAAGGTGCCGCGGCCGGAATCCTGGCCCGACAGGCGGACGCCGGTGCCCTCGGCCACCAGGGTGGCGTAGGCCAGCGCCTCGGCGGTCGCCCAGTCGATGCCTTCGCCCGATTCGAGCGTCTTCTTCTTGGCTTCCAGCTGGCGCGCGATCTTGGAGTTGATCGCGAAATCCTTCGGGTACTCGCAGAGCTTGAAGCCGATCTGCTTCAGCCTGTCGATGTCCACGCCAGTCTCGCCACGGTGCGGCGAATCGGCGCCCTGCGCCTGCAGGCCGGCCCACTTGCCTTCCAGCCAGTCGGCCTTGTTCGGCTTGTAGGTGCTGGATGCCTCGAACTCACCCTCCAGCTTCTTCATGAAGTCCTGGGTGATCTGGTCGCCCTCGGCCTGGGTGATGACGTTCTCGCTCACCAGCTGCTTGGCATACAGCTCGCGCGTCGTCGCATGGGCACGGATGTTCTTGTACATGATGGGCTGGGTGAAGCCCGGCTCGTCGCCCTCGTTGTGGCCGTGGCGGCGGTAGCAGACCATGTCGATCACGACGTCCCGCTTGAACTTCTGGCGGAACTCGATAGCGATGCGGCTGACATGGACGACGGCTTCGGGATCGTCGCCGTTCACGTGGAAGATCGGCGCCTGCACCATCTTGGCCATGTCGGAGCAGTACACGCCCGACCGCGAATAGGTCGGGTTGGTGGTGAAGCCGATCTGGTTGTTGATGATGAAGTGCATGGTGCCGCCGGTGCGGTAGCCGCGCAGCTCCGACAGGCCCAGGGTCTCGGCCACGATGCCCTGGCCGGCGAAGGCGGCGTCGCCGTGGATCAGCACGCCCATCACCTGCTCGCGCTCCAGGTCGCGGCGCTGCTGCTGCTTGGCGCGCACCTTGCCCAGCACGACCGGGTTGACCCATTCCAGGTGGGACGGGTTGGCGGTCAGCGACAGGTGGACGATGTTGCCGTTGAAGTCGCGGTCCGACGAGGTGCCGAGATGGTACTTCACGTCGCCCGAGCCCTGGACGTCCTGCGGGCTCGACGGGTTGCCCTGGAACTCCGAGAAGACGGCGGAGAAGGGCTTGCCCATGAAGTTGGTCAGCACGTTCAGACGGCCGCGGTGGGCCATGCCGACGACGGCCTCCTTCAGGCCGAGCTGGCCGCCGCGCTTCAGGATCTGCTCCAGCGCGGGGATCATCGACTCGCCGCCCTCAAGGCCGAAGCGCTTGGTGCCGGTGTATTTCAGCTGAAGGAACTTCTCGAAGCCCTCGGCCGCGGTCAGCCGCTCCAGGATGGCGCGCTTGCCGTTCACCGTGAAGTCGGTGTGGTTGCGGCCGCCCTCGATGCGCTCCTGGATCCAGGCCTTCTCTTCCGGGTCCTGGATGTGCATGAACTCGACGCCGATCGTCCCGCAATAGGTCTTGTGCAGGATGTCGAGGATCTGGCGCAGGGTCGCCGTTTCCAGGCCCAGCGAGTAGTTCAGGAAGATCGGACGGTCGAGGTCGCCCGGGCCGAAGCCGTAGGTCGCCGGATCCAGTTCCGGGTGCGGCTCGCGCTTTTCCAGGCCCAGCGGGTCGAAATGCGCGTTCATGTGGCCGCGGACGCGGAAGACGCGGATCAGCATCAGGGCGCGGATACTGTCCAGCGTGGCGGCGCGCAGCTGCTGCGGGCTGATGCCGCCATAGACCTGCTGGGCGTGGGCCAGCATGGCGCCGTTGCCCGGACCGTTCATCGCGGCGGCGGCGCCATTGGCGGCGGCACCGTTGGGGGCGGAGACGATGAAGCTCTCGGCGACCGGATCGCGCTTGGCCTTGGGGTCTTCCAGATCGGACACGGTCCAGGACGCGCCGCGCAGCTCGTCCAGGACGGCGCGCGAATCCTCGTCCAGATCCTGGAAGAAGCTGTTCCAGCTGGGATCGACGGCGGCCGGGTTGGACAGATAGCTGGCGTAGAGCTCGGCGACGTAACCGGCGTTCGAGCCGAAGAGGAACGAGGTCTGTTCCAGATTTGCCGACATGGTTTCACCTCGGGCGTGGACCCGGGTCCCTGTGGGAGAATTTCGTGTGGATGAAGGGGACGGGGTTGGATCCCCATGTGCAAACGCCGACGGATGAGCGCCGACGAGGAAGGCCGGCGGCGCGAAAGACACCCCGTCGACGCTTGCATATGGGTCCCCAGGACCGTCCGTCCAAGAGGGCCGCCCGGAGGTGCGAGGGGCGGCGGGCGGGACGCCGCAGCGTCCCGCCCGTCTTCCTCTTCTTCAAAGGCGCAAGGCCGCGGACGCCGCGGTGAGGCGGCGTCCGCAGGCGATCAGCCCTTGAACACCTTCAGCATGGTGGAGCC
>JBKHVJ010000435.1:0-5010 GCA_046570145.1 Alphaproteobacteria bacterium | reverse complement strand
CCGGCCTCCTGCAGAACTGGCGGGCGGAGGCTGACCGCCATCTCTCCGCCCCCGGTCTCGGCAACTGCACGGAGGCCTTCGGACGGGGGCTGGCCGCGCTGAAGTGCCGGACAGAGGACGAGCGCCCGGCGCTCAATGTCGGCGCGTTGCAGACCGCCGACTGGGTGCTGACCACCTATGAGACCCTGCGTGACTACGATCGCGATTTCGGCAAGGTGCGCTTCGCGGCCATGCTGTTCGACGAAGCGCAGAAGATCAAGACGCCGGGCGTACGCCTGACCGATGCCGCCAAGGCGATGAACGCCGATTTCCGCGTCGCCATGACCGGTACACCGGTCGAAAACCGCTTGTCCGACCTGTGGTGCATCACCGATGCCGTGCATCCTGCCGTACTCGGCGAGCTGAAAGGCTTCAGCGCCGACTATGAGCGGTCTCCCGACCCGGAACGCCTGAAGCGCCTGAAATCCTCGCTCGACACCTGGCATGGCGGTCGGGCGCCGCTTCTGCTGCGGCGGCTGAAACAGGATCGTCTGCCCGACCTGCCGCTGCCGCAGGAAATCGTCCATGAAACGCCGATGCCGCCGGTGCAGCGCAACGCCTATGAATCTGTGATCGCCGAAGCCCGGTCGGCCGAGAAGGCCGGCGCCATGCTGGGGGCTCTGCAACGGCTGCGCGCCATTTCACTCCATCCCGATCCCGACAGCATCAGCGGCGACAATGCCTTCATCGCGGCATCGGCAAGGCTGGCGGCCACCTTCACCGCCCTCGACGACATTGCCCTGAAATGCGAGCGCGTCCTGATCTTCCTCGACGATCTGGCGATGCAGGCACGCTTGGCCGGCATACTTCAGCGCCGTTACCGGCTGGGGACCCCTCCGATGATCATCAGCGGTCAGGTCGCCGGTGCCGCAAGACAGGCGCGGGTCGACCGCTTCCAAGCCGGCGCCGATGGGTTCGACGCGATGATCCTGTCGCCCCGGGCTGGTGGCGTCGGCTTGACGCTGACCCGCGCCAACCACGTCATCCACCTTTCACGCTGGTGGAACCCGGCAGTGGAGGATCAGTGCACCGGCCGAGCCCTACGTATTGGCCAGACCAAGCCGGTGTTCGTGCATATCCCGATGGCGGTGTTGGGCGAGGGCTGCTCGGCCTTCGACCGCAATCTGAACGCCCTGCTCGCTCGGAAGCGCCGCCTGTTCCAGGATGCGCTAATGCCGCCGGCAGCAACGGACGAAGACCGGAACGAGCTGTTTACGGCGACGGTGACGTCGGCGGCATAGACCCGTCCCTGCGGCATCAGCGAATGATCAGGGTTTTCAAATATACGGCACTACCTCGGCCACTTTTCGGAACGAACCTGCCCCAAGTGGGGCGTTCCGGAGCTTTAGATGAAGGCATTCCCGATGCCTTCATCTATCTAAAGATAGCGATCCCCAGGGACAAATTCCCTCGGTAAAACAATAGGTTACGTCGGGACGAAAAGCGGGGACAGGGATCAGGCAACCACTGACTTATCTGAGCTAAATCAATGGCTTAGGAAATCCCCGGCAACTCTGATCCCGGCTGGGGACGCGGGAACCGGGGATGTTTCCTAACCTCGGCTACTCCTCATCGCTACTATCACCGACGCAGGCATCCTCGACCGGTTCCGGTGCGCCAGCCTTCACACGTCCGACACCGCGAGCAAAAGGTCCACCTGGTACATCAAGCCACTTAGGTACAGAGCTCCCCTTCGCAGCACACTTGCGAATGCGATCAGAAGCAAGCAGCTTTCTAACGATACCCTCAAGGGTGTCCCGCGATGACTTGGAAAGCACCGGTCCCAGCAGCTTACGATTCGGATACACCCCCTGATCCTTACCGGTGTGCTGAAATGGGTGCCCGACTTCAGCAAAATGCCGAATCTTGTCGACCATCAGCTCCATCAGCAATTCTTCAGATTGTCGTCCTCCGCGAAGCTGGTGAGTCAAGTCGACGAGGAGACCGACTTGGTTGCGGACATATGTCCGTGTCTCGCGGTCGGCTTTGGCATTGGCTTTGACGACGGCACCAAGAAGGACCTGATTGGGAGCGTAAGATCGGTCCAGAATTTTCAAAATCGATCGTGCAACACTTTCTTCGGCGGGCCACAACGTGTAAGCACAACGCACACCGTCGACCAAGGCAGACGTGCCACGAATCGCCTCACGCGCTTGCTCGGGAGTGGTGACTGACTTGCCGTTGGCAGGCTTACGCATGTGATGATTGATGATAACGGCGGCTCCCGTCTCACGAGCAAGGCGCGCAAACTGGGCCATCGCGTAGGCTGCGCCCGTGGTGTCTGTCGTAAGGTCGCCTTGCAGGAATACCTGCAGTGGGTCGATCACCACCAGTTTCAGGTCCTCGATGGCCATCAAATCGCGCTGGACCTGCTCAAAGAAGGTCGTAGTACTCACCTGCCCTTTGTTCATCGTCACCAAGGGCTGAGCGCCGCAATAGTCGATCAAGGGCACGATCTTAAGGTTATCATTACCGCAATGGCGATTGCCCGGGTCGAGGTTGCGAAGTCGCTCATGAATGGTGTCGGAGTCGTCCTCCCCGAGATACATGACCACTTTGCCCATCGTCCTAATTGGACCGCCAAACGCTGTCTCTTCGCCACCGAATGCGGTGCTGGGCGCTCCAGCAGCTACCTTGATCGCCAAGTCGAGGGTCATCATGCCTTTGCCTGCATCTCCCATAGCTGAAAAGAGCGTCACCATACCGAGTGGAAGGATGCCATCCACCAAGTACTGGCGCGCTTTCGGGGCGCCGCGGAACATGTCGCGAGCTGGAGAAATAGCTGCCAAACCGGGGTAGCCCGACGATGGATTGAGGGTAACGATGGCCTTCCGCGTGCCGTTGCGCACCCACGCCCGAATGTTGTCGGCCGTCCACCCCAGGCCCTTGCCGTTCGGGTCGTAGGCCGCCGCCACATCGGCGACGTCGGTGCCGTCACGCCATTGGTCCTTGGGTATCAGGGTGGAGACGGACGTCGCGCCGGCCCGCATGATTGCCTCACCGGCCTTCTCGGCATACTCCCAACCCACCTTGTCCTTGTCGGGCCAGATGATGACGCGCTTGCCGGCCAGTGGCGACCAGTCGGTTTTGTCGGTCGGCGCCTTCGCTCCGCCCAGCGCTGACGTGGCCGGCATGCCGATGGCCCACAGAGCGTCGGCCGCCTTCTCGCCTTCGACCAGGATGACCTCGTCGACGTTCGCCAGCTCCAGCATGCGATAGAGGGGGTGCGGATCCTGCGGTGCCGACCAGCGCCGTTCGCGGGTGAACCATTGGCGATAGGTCTTCTTGGCCTCGCCCGTCTCAGGGTCGGCCGGGTCGTAGCGGTAGACGCGGCAGATTTCAGCGCCGGCCATGTCGTGATAGACCCACATGCCGGTGTGGTGGCCCAGCTCGTCCGTCGGCGGGGCCTTCATCGGCTGCCAGTCGTCGAATTGTCGCTCGGCCGGCGTCGGCGCGCCGTTGACATAGGCCGCCGCCATGCCGCCGAACCAGTCGCTGACCGACTTCAGGACCTCCGGGAACTCGGTCTTCACGTCCATCCCGTTACAGACGGCCCACAGGGTCAGGATGTCGCCCTTTTCTTGCCCATAGGCCGCATTGCCGTGGTCGCACCAGACGCCGGCCTTGTCGCCAATCAGCTCGACCTCCAGGCTATCGCCCTTCTCGCCTGCCGTGTTGCCGGCGACGAACTTGCGCCCGATGATCTTGCCCCTCGGCAGCAGATGGGCCAACACCTCCGGCAGCGACCGCAGCAGCATCCCCTTGATGGTGTCGCGCGCGCCCGCCTGATGGGGCGAGTCCGGCAGGACCATCTGGTCAGGCGCGTCGTTGAAGTCCAGCCATGCCTTCGGGCGAATCACGTTGTCATACATGGAGTAATTTCCAGTGGGGCTCTGCCCGAGCTGCCATGCACCACCACTCGCGGGGTGCATTAGCGAAAATCGGGCTTCTGGAAATACTACTGTGCGCCAAACCCCTACCTTGCCCGCGCCTTTCGATAAAAAAATGCCAACGCTCAGTCGACGCTCGGAGCTACCTCATTGTCAAGGCGACTCTGCTCACGCTGACCTTGACCGACCTAAGTAATATTTTACCATTTTTGTGAATAGTTTATGAAATAGCACCGTAATGCAAAATATTCTCTATGGTAATTTATATATTTAACCAGATTTCGACTGTCTAACTTCCAAGATCGCCGTCAGCTGCCGAACCGCTATTTCCAGATCTTCTTTGCCTAGCCTTCTGGCTATGGCTTTCACTCGCCCTTCTAATATAAATCTCCTATCTTCAATAGGTTGGTCAGCATCCTCGAAAAAATACTGAAGCGGCACTTCAAGATGCCGACCGAGTTGCTCCAGCGTCTCGATCGTCGGAAAGGTGCGGCCTCGTTCGATGTTGGACACAGCCTCGACCGTCCGGCCGACCAGATCCGCCAATGCCTCTTGGGTGAGGCCGCGGGCCACCCGCGCCTCCTTGACCCTCAACCCGACACGCTGCTTCAAGCTCAATGACATGAGCCGGATCATTACGCCGTTATAGCGCCTTGACCACGATCCACCAGATCGGTATTCGTCGATCAGAACGAACCAGTGGACCGGCATGAGCCCATGCGAGCCGACAAACACATCAGCAGCGGACATATCCCCGTCAGCAGAGTCCCCATCAGCGGCGGTGCCGGGTCCGGCCAGCGGCCCTGCCGGTTACGTCGCCTACCTTGCCAGTCCTCAATGGCGCGCTCTGCGGCGTGATGCGTTCGCCCGCGATGGCGGACGGTGCGTCCTGTGCAACGCGACAGACCAGCTGGAAGGGCACCACCGCGTTTACCCGCCCCGCGGCGATTGGACTCAGGACAGCCTGGAAGCTGTGACGACGCTGTGCGCGCCCTGCCACGCGACCGTGACCGGCATGCTGCGCGGCCGCCGCTACGCCGCGGCCACGGTCAACCTCCCCGACACCCAGCCAAGCCGCCCC
>JBKHVJ010000434.1:0-17174 GCA_046570145.1 Alphaproteobacteria bacterium | reverse complement strand
GCGAGCGGGATGCGGGCGTCGGCGGCGGCAAGCGCCGCGCTGCGGAAGATCAGGTCAACCTTCTCCTGCGGATACTCGGCAAAGCGCGCCTGCGCAGACTTCACACGGGATATCAGGGCGTTCAGGTTGGTGAGGGTCGTGACGGTCATGGTCATCATCCACTTGCTGTCCGCGCGGAACGCCGTGACGCCGTCGCGGTGATGGGTGCGGAAAGGCCGAAGCGCGCCATGCGGGCGCAGCACTGCAAACCGGGACTGCTCAAGCACCCGGTGTCCGGCCATTTTTTGAAAGAGATGAAGAGAGGTCAGAAGCCGCCGGCCAGATCGGCCAGGGCGTCGCGGTCCAGCAGTTCCAGCTTGCCGCCGACGAGGATGCGGATCAGGCGGGTCGACTTCAGCTTGGTCAGGGTGCGCGACACGGTCTCGGTGGTCAGGCCGAGATGGTCGGCGATGTCGCTGCGGCCCATCGGCAGATCGATGGTGCGCTCATCGCCCTTGCCCCCGCACTTGCGGTCGCAGAGGCGCAGCAGGAAGGTTGCGACCTTCTCGGCGGCGGTTTTGCGGCCCAGCAGCACCATCTGGTCCTGCGCCGCGATCAGCTCCGAGGTGGTGGCCGACAGAAGTTTGCGGGCGAAGGCCGGCTGCGCGTCCATCAGGGCGTCCAGCTCCAGCCGCGGGATGCGCTGGATGGTGGTCGCCGTGACGGTTTCGGCGGTGTAGAGATACTGGGCGGCGAAGGCCAGCCCCATCATGTCGCCGGCCTGCAGGAAGCCGATGATCTGGCGCCGGCCGTCGGGGAGCATCTTGTAGAGGCGGACCATGCCGCTCATCACCCGGAACACCGAACCGGCCGCGTCGCCTTCGCTGAACAGCGTGGTCTCGCGCTCGTAGACCTTGGAGTGGCCCAGGCTGGCGAGCGGGTCGGCGGGGTTGCGCGGCTGGACGGCGGCGCCCATCCCGGCGGTCGGCGCCATCGCCAGGGCGGAGACCAGATAACCAGGAACGGCGCGGTTGGCGTGGGCGGCAATGGCGGCGTGCGTGGACATGGTGGCCTCGACCTTTGCGGTGCGATGCGCTCCGGCTCGTTCCGGGCTGCATCCGATGACCCGAAGCTATCGATCCCCTGTCGTCCTGTGCAGTTCGGTGATGTACCTAAGGAAGTTTGCGTACGTAAGTGTACCTATGTAGCGGAGCGTATGGGATCAGGCGGCGGCTGGCGACGGCATCAGGCCGTTCAGCATGTCGATCAGCTGATCCTCGTCGAACGGCTTCTCCAGCACGGCCACCACGCCGGCCTCCTTGGCGCGGGCGAAGGTGACGGGGTCGCCGCGGCCGGACACCATGATCACCGGCATGCCGTGCAGGTCGCCGCGGTGGCGCTCCAGGAACTCCAGCCCGCTCATCACCGGCATGTGCAGGTCGAGAACGAGGCAGCCCTGCGGATTGCCGTCGAAGGTATCGAGGAAATCCCGGCAGGACGGGAAGTCCCGCACGTCGAAGGAGAAGGCTTCCAGCAGGGCCTTCAGGGAGTCGCGGACCGGCTCATCGTCGTCGACGATGTGGACGATTCCGGCACCCGGCTCCCCGCCCGGCCCGGTGCCCGGCTTGTTGCCCAGGTGATCCATGACAGCCTCCGAACTTCCATGCAGACAAGACGGCGCCGACGATGCGGCGCGTCATGGAAGATAAAAGGCTGGGGAGGGTGCCGATATAAGGACCATTGCGTATGCGGCACGGTTTTGATGCAGATCACCCGCCGCCGGGGACCACGCCGGCGGCGATCGCCATGCGCACCAGGGTCGGCAGGCTGTCGGCCTGCATCTTCTCCATCACGCGGGCGCGGTGGATCTCCACGGTGCGCGGGCTGATCGACAGTTCGAAGGCGATGACCTTGTTCGACTTGCCGGCCACCAGCCAGCGCAGCACGTCCAATTCACGCGGCGTGAGGGCGGAGAGGCGGGCCAGAACCTCCGGCGGCGCGGAGACGGCTGGCGGGGGTGCCGGCTGTTCCGTGACCGCGGCAGGCGGGGCGGCATCCGCAGGCCGGCTTTCCGCCGAACGGGCAATAGCAAGGGCAAGGGCGGAGCGCACGGCGGCGAGCAGCGCCTCCTCCTCGAACGGCTTCTCGACGAAATCGACCGCCCCCGCCTTCATGGCCCGCACGGCGAGCGGCACGTCGCCATGGCCGGTCATCACCACCACCGGCATGGCGTGGCCGCCGCGGATCAGCCGTTCCTGCACGTCCAGGCCGCTCATCTGCGGCATCCGCACGTCGACCAGCAGGCAGCCGGAACGCGACGGCGCGCCGGACTCAAGGAAGCCGAGCGGGGTGGAGAAGCTCTCCACCCGGAATCCGGCGCAATCCAGCAGGACCTCCAGGGAGTCGCGAATGGCATCGTCGTCGTCGAGGATGAAGACGGTGAGGTCGGAGTCCGCGGTGGGCATGGCGTCAGCGGGCATCGCCGGCCTCCGGGGTGGCATCCGCACCGGCATCCGATCCGGACAGCGGAACGGTGAAGGCAAATCGGGCGCCCGATGATGGCGGAGTTGCCGCCGGCTCCAGCCACAGCCGCCCGCCATGGGCTTCGATGATGGAGCGGCAGATCGACAGGCCGAGCCCCATGCCGCTGCTCTTGGTGGTGACGAAGGGCTGGAACAGCTGGGCGCGCACCGTTTCCGGCACGCCGGGACCGCTGTCGCTGACGGCGACGCGGCGGAAGGCGGGGTCGCCCGGCTCGGCGCCGGTGTGGACGGTCAGCACCCGCTGTCCCCCTGCCGGGGTTCCCTGGGCCATCGCCTCGATCGCGTTGCGGACGAGGTTGAGGATCACCTGCTGGACCTGCACCTTGTCGATGAGGACGAGCGGGTCGGCGGCATCGAAGTCGAAGCGCACATGAAGCTCCCGCTCCTTGGCGCCGACCAGCGCGAGCGCGCTCGCCTCCTCCACCACCTTGTTGAGCGGCTCGACGGAACGGTGGGTCCTGCCCTTCTCGATGAAGCTGCGCAGGTGGCGGATGATCTGGCCGGCGCGGGTCGCCTGGGCGCTTGCCTTGTCGACCATGTCCATCGCCTTGGACACCGTTTCCGGCCTCTCCATCAGCCGCTTGGCGGCCTTGGCGTAATTGATGACGGCGGTCAGCGGCTGGTTCAGCTCGTGGGCGAGCGTCGAGGCCATCTGGCCCATGGCGCTGACCCGGCTGACATGCAGCAGTTCCGACTGAAGTTCCTGCAGGCGCCGTTCGGTGGCCTGTCGCTCGGTCAGGTCGCGGACGAAGCCGGTGAAGCGGCGCTGGCCCGCCAGCAACACCTCGCCCACCGCCAGTTCCATCGGGAACACCGACCCGTCGCGCCGCTGGCCGGAAACGACGCGGCCGATGCCGATGATGCGCCGCTCGCCCGTCCTGCCGTAGCGCTCCAGATAGCCGTCATGCTGCTCCCGGTAGGGCGAGGGCATCAGCATGCTGATGTTGCGGCCGATCACCTCCGCCGCCGCATAGCCGAACAGCCGCTCGGCCGCCGGGCTGAAGGATTCGATCAGCCCCTTCTCGTCGATGACGATGATGGCTTCCGGCACCGTTTCCAGGATGGAGGTCAGGCGGGCTTCGCGCTCCCGCAGCGCCGCTTCCGACCGCTTTGCCTCGGTCAGGTCGCGGATGATGCCGATATAGACGGGGGCGCCGTCCTGGCTCGCCTCGCCGATCGACAGATCCATGGGGAAGCAGGAGCCGTCCTTGCGCAGGCCGGTCACCTCGCGGCCGATGCCGATGATGCGGCGCTCCCCCGTCCGGTGGTAGCGCTCCAGATAGCCGTCATGCTCCTCCTGATAAGGTGACGGCATCAGCATCTTGACGTTGCGGCCGATCACCTCGGCGGCGGTCCAGCCGAACAGGCGCTCGCAGGCAGGGTTGAAGGTCTTGATCCGGCCCCGGTCGTCTATGATGACGATCCCGTCGGGCACGGTGTCCAGCATCGCCTGCAACTGAGAAAGCGCGTCCAGGTTTTCATCCCGGATGTCGTCGGCCACGTCCCAACCCTCACATGATATCAATCGGCTGTCATCCGTCTCCGCCAACAGAGTAGTTGAGTGCAACCGTCGGTCAAGGCTGCAGATCGGGCGAGGCGGCCACGGCCCCGCTGCCGAGGGCGTCCAGTTCCAGATCGTCGACCGCGAGGTTCTTTGCCTTGGCCTCCACCTCGAAATCGGCCCAGGAGAGGTGGTCCGCCACCAGCCGGTTGACGGCGCGGTTCCACATGCGCTGGGAATGGGCGCGCAGATCCCTCGTGGTCAGCCCGCGCGCCGCGAGCACGGCATAGTCGGGCAGGCTGTCGGCCGGCCAGTCCGCCAGCAGATCCTCGCGCGACACGCTGATGTGGGCGACCGGACGCACCCCGCGCCAGGAGCCGATGACGGTGGCGATTCGCGGATCGTCGGGACGCAGATACTCCCCTTGCGTGCGGACCCAATGATGGTGGAGGTCGAGCACGACCGGCACGGCATCGGCCAGCGGCAGCAGGTCGTCCAGGCCGAAGGACATCTCGTCGTTCTCGACGGTCAGCAGGTTGCGTGCGTCCTCCGACAGCAGGGCAAGGCCGCGGCGGAAACCGGCGATCCCCTCCCCGCGCCCACCGCCATGGATGTTGACATGCGCGCCTTGCGGGTGCCAGCCGCCGGCCAGTCCCATCATCCGCAGGATGTCGGCATGGTATTCCAGCTCCGCCACCGCGTTTTCGAGGGTGAACGGGTTGGCGCTGTTGAGGACGCAATACTGGTCCGGGTGCAGCCCGATGCGGATGCCGGCCTCCATCGCCTTGCGGCCGGCATGCTCCAGCCCGCTGCGCACCAGCGCCTGGAGGCCGGGCTGCCGGTAGAGCGGCTGTCCGACCTCGTGCGTGTAGGCCGGCAGCAGTCCGCTGTTGACGCGCAGCAGGCGGCGGTAGGCCGGTTGCCGGGCGACCTCGTCCAGTTGCAGATGCAGGGCCAGCAGGTTGCGGCGCAGCACCTCCGTCAGTTTTTCCTCGGCGCGGGCCGGCCCGAGCTTGCTCAGCGTCGCGATGGTGACGGTGCCGGGATTCATGCGCTTGGCAAGTCCGGCGTCGCCATCGGGCGGGATGTACTGGCAGCACCAGCCGAAGCGGGGGGCGGAGGGCGACGGGATATGAGAGCTGTCGGGCATCGGTCGGCAACATGAAGCGGACGGGTTCCTTGATATGGACCGCCGGCAAGCACCGTCCACCGTTGGGAGCTGCCGGCTTCACCCCCTGCCGCCCATCCGGCGCAGCGCCCCGGTCGCGACCGCCTGCAGGTCCGTGCCGCGGTCATCGCGCGGGGCGGCCGCGGCGAGCGTGCCCAGCCGGTCGGCCAGCGCCCGTTCGGGTGCGCAGAGTTCCTCGCACAAAGCCCGCATCTCGGCGATGGATGGACGCCATTTCCGGCTGCGGCGCCAGTTGCGGGCGGCGGCGTCGATCACCCAGGCCGGGTATTCGCCCAGATCCTCGGCCCAGTCGAGCGCCATCATCCGCTCCACCTCCGGCGACAGTCCCTTGGCCGGGAAATGGCTGAGCAGGGTCAGCACGCGGCCGAGCAGATGGTCGCTGTCGGCCGGGGCCAGCACGGTGGCGTACAGCTCCTCAAGGCTCTGGCGGGCGAGCGAGGCCTCGGCGGCGGTGACGCCGTCCGGCGGCGACCAAATCTCGATCATGCCGTCGAAGCCGTCGTCGCCGAAGCGTGGGCGACGGTCGGTCCTGCCCTGGGCCAGACGCTGCCGAAGCACGGGCGGCAGCGCGGCGGTCAGGAGTGCCTGCCGATCGGGCGCAGGCAATGCCGGATCGAAGGCGGCGGCCGGGGAGGAGGGGGAGCGCGGCAGGGCGGTGATGGTGGCGCTTCTCTTGGGGGCGGTCATCGGGCTTCCCTTTTACGACCAGGAAGGAGCGGCGGCGGCACGCTGGCGCAGGTCGGCGGCGGCGGCAGCCCAGGCGCCCAGCCGCTGTTCGGCGGCAGCGGATGTCCGGCTGGGTGGAGCGGTCAGCGGGGAAGCGGAGGATGGCCGGTTGCGGACGACCGGGGCCTTGCCGGCCGCGGCATCCTGCGCCAGCCAGGCCCGCCAGGCGGACGAGACGTCGCGGTAGCGGTAGCCATGGGCCCGGCAGCGCAGGATGAACCCCTCGACATGGCGGCCGAGATCGACTTCGGCATGACGGGCCTTGGCCCAGGCGAGGTCGTCGGCGGTCGGCATCCAGTCCTCCGGAACCGTTTGCGCCTGACCGCGCCCGCCCGAAGCGTGCGAGTCCGGAGTCTGTTCGGAATGGACTTGTTCCTGACTCGCCGGCGGACAGGGGATGTGCATGTCCGAGTCATCCCTGTCGGCAGGCTGGACAGGGCGGGCGGAGACGGACTCCCGGTCGGAGTCTTCGGCAGCATCGGCCACGGCATCTGCCGGGGTGAAGCGCAGGCGGTAGAGGCAGGACAGGCGGGCGCCGTCGCGGCCGCGGCGGTGCTCGACCCCGACCAGCCCGATGTCGCTCAGGCCTTGGACGATGCGGTTGATGGTGGGGCGCGAGCGCTTCAGCTTGGCGGCCAGCGTCGATTGCGACGGCCAGCACAGCCCGTCTTCGTCGGCGAAGGTGGCGAGCGCCGCCAGGACGGCGAAACCGTCGGCATCCAGGCCGGGATGGTCCAGCCACCAGGCGGGAATCCGTCCCCACCGCCTGGTATCGGGGGGATTTGCCGCTGATGTGGACGGCGTCGGTGTGGACATGGGGAAAACTCCGCGAGGCTTCGGGGCCGGCATGGATTGGGCCGGCGAACTTGCGCGAAGGATTCCGCCGGCTGCGGCAGCCGTCGAATCGCGGGCAAAAGGGACCGATTCGGTTGTGTCCTCTTCGCTCGCGGTTGTGTCCCATCGGCCCGCACCTGTGTCGTCCTTGGTCGCGGATGTGTCCCCTTTGGTCGCGTTCGGCTTGCGAATCGGATTCGATCCCGTTTGCCCGCGCTTTGCCGGAGACCGGCGGCACCCGCGCCGACCCAGGCTGTCCCACTTGCCCGCGGTTTGGGGCCGTGGTCTGCGGTCCGGACCGCGGACTGTTTCGTGGAAGACGGCCGCTGGCCAGCCTCCTCAGCCGGATCTGTCCCATTTGCCCGCGCTTCGCGGTTCGGCTGGCCGCATCACGGCATTTGCTGTGTCCCTAATGCTCGCGTTTGGGAGTCATCCGGCGCCGGGGCTGTCCCGTTTGCTCGCGCTTCGTGGTCCCATGGCGGAAACCGCGTCCCCGAGTCTCTGTCCCATTTGCTCGCGTTTCGCCGAACCGTCGCGCGATTCGCAGCGATCCCGCCCGCCCGACGCCTGTGCAGCGGCGCCAATCGGCCGCCCGCGACCGAAGCGCGGGCAAACGGGACACAGCAGCGGGCATTTCCTACACAAGCGCGGCCAAACGGGACACAGGGCTGCGGGCGAACTCCGTCCTACCGGTTGCCACCGTCCGGCGGCACCCCCTATCGTGCCGGTTGGGCGAGGAGGGATGAGCCATGAGCAAGGCGAACGCGGTCCAGCTGACTCTGTTCGAGATGGAGGACCGCAGTCAGTCCCATATGATCGCGCTTTACGACACGGCGCCGCGATTCGTCTTCGTGTCGAAGGGCCGGGGAACCGAGCCGGAACTGCCGGCCGCCAATGCGTTCGTCCAGTCGGTCCACAAGGAGTTTCCCTTCAAGGACGCCCTGTTCACGCTGACCCTGCAGCCCGCCCGCATCTACCGCCCGGCCAAGCCGGGGCCCGGCGAGGACCCGGCCGACAAGCGGATGGTCGAATATGAGGTGTTCCCGTCCGAGCGCGAGCAGATCGTCGAGCAGGTGGTGCGCCGCCTCGCCATGGACCGCTCGCGCCTGTCGCTGATGGGCGACAAGCAGGACCGGGTGCGCGTCCATTTCTCGCTCTACGAAATCCGGCGGGAGTTGCGGGCGGTCAACCGCACCATGGACACCGCGGAGATCCGCGAGGCGCTGGAGATCCTGGCGCGCACGCGCATGATCATCAGCAAGGTGCCGGAGAACGGCCGCAAGTCGGCGCGGCCGGTGCTGGAATCCTCGGTCTTCCCCACGCTCTACATCCGCCCGCGCACCGGCGAGGGCGGCGAGGAGGACGAGAACGACACCTATCTGGAGTTCAATGCGCTGGTCGCCTCGGCCATCCGCAACCTGGAATTCAAGCCGATCTCCTACCAGTGGATCATGCGGTTGAAGAGCCCGGTGGCGCGCTGGCTCTACAACCGGCTGTCGATCGAATATGGCGACCTCGATCTGGCACGCCAGCCCGACGGGGTGCACAGCGTGCCGCCGATGATCCTGTCGGCCGACGACATCATCAACAACAGCGGCATGAACGAGTGGAGCCGCCGGCGCGACACGCTGCGCACGGTGACCCTGGCCGTCGATTCCCTGGTCGAGGAGGGCATCCTCGACCGGGTGGAGAAGACGGTGTCGAAGGATGGCCGACGCATCAACGATATCGAATACATCATGATGCCGAGCCAGAAGTTCCTGGATCAGGTCCGCCGCGGCAACGACGTGCAGGAGGCCAACGCGGCAACCTACCGCGCCATCGCCGGCAGCGACGAGCGCCCGAAGGAGTTCCTGCCCATCACCGCCGGCCAGAGCGTCGAGGTGCGCCGCCGCCGCGGCAATCTGCTGGGCGCCCGCTCCGGCCAGGGCGAAGGCTGACCCATCCTCAAGCGTCGGCGCATCGCTTTTCGACATCTGCTCTAATCGGGCGCCCATGGCGGACAACTGTCCGACATTGCCGCCGGACGGGCACTCGATGCGGGAGATGAGCGATGCAGACGTCCGATGGACGCAGCGAAAAGGAAAAGATGCTGGCCGGCGATCTCTATGACGCCTCGGCCCCGGAGATCCAGGCCGACCAGGCCGCCGCCAAGGAGTGGATGGTCCGCTACAACGCCGCCCTCGCCCTTCCGCCCGGCGAGAGGCGCAAACTTCTGCTGGAGCGTTTCGCCGCGGTGGGCGAAGGGGCCGTCATCCGTCCGCCCTTCCACTGCGATTACGGGTACAACATCGGCCTCGGCGCAGGAGTCTTCCTCAACTTCAACTGCGTCATCCTGGATGTCGTGGCGGTGACCATCGGCGACAAGACGCAGATCGGGCCGGGGGTCCAGATCCTGACCGCCGACCATCCGCGCGACTTCGCCGCGAGGGAGGCCGGGCTGGAGTTCGGGCGGCCCATCCATATCGGCCGCAATGTCTGGATCGGCGGCGGCGCACTGATCCTGCCCGGCGTCACCATCGGCGACGATGCCATCGTCGGCGCCGGCAGCGTGGTGACGCGCGACGTACCGGCCGGCGCGACGGTTATGGGAAACCCGGCCCGGATCCGGTGACCGACGTCCACTGGACGACGACCGCCGATTGCCTCTTCGCGGGCGGGGTGCCGCCGGACCGGCGGCGGCACCCCGTTCCGACGGAGAGGCAGGCCGCCGGTGCCGGTGCTTTCCCATCCGATCCTTTTCCGAATATTACGAAGTAATACTCCCTCTGCCGTAAAGCGGAAACCACCCTCTACGGGATGGTTGTTTTTCTTCTGTTACATAATAGAATAAAAACGATCATGGCCGGCCGTTCAGATAATAAATAATTCGAAACAAATCGCGGTGAAAATCAACGCCGCATGTCTTTCAAAAGTCCCGAAATGTACCCTGTCGCAAAGGCGGGTCTAAGGGGATTTTGTCAGGGAGGATGCCGCCATGCGAGAAACGCAGTCCGGCTCGCTATGCCGTTTTCTGCGCCGTTTTCTGCATCGTGCCTATGTTCTCCGACGCGTAAGCAGACGGGAAAGCGTGTGCTCTTTACTTGGCGTCTTAGGTAGCCTTCGGCCCTGCTTTGCCGTATTGGGTGCTCTTTCCCTTCCCCTTCAACCGGCCGATGTGTCCGCCGGGCTTGACCCGAATGGCTTCGGCACCGGCTGCTGCCTCTTGCGGATCGGCGCGGTGGAGGGATCGGCGGACAACACGCTGGAATCCTGGCTCGGCGCACGGGAGAAGGCACCGGCCCCCATGCCGCCTTCGGATGCGGCGCCCACCCGGACGACGGTGATCCAAAAGGGGGGCGAGACGGAGACCGATTGGCGGCTGATCCCCTTCATCGCGGCACAGGCGTCCGGCGGCATTCCGGGACAGCCGACGCTGCTGTCCATCGCCGTCACCTCGCCCTACGGGCAACCGAATCCGCAGCATGAGGCGATCACCTATGTGCTGATCGACAACCTGCCCCCAGGGACCACCCTGTCGAACGGCGACAGAATAGCGGACGACACATGGCGGGTGCGGCTGGAGGAACTGCCCGGTCTCACCATGACCCTGCCGCCCGGGACGGCGGACAGTGTGACGCTGCACCTTACCGCGGTGACCGATCACGGTGGCGGCGTGATCGCCAAGCAGGCCCGGGATCTGACGATAGCGATCCTGCCGGCGGCCACCGAGACCGCCGCACCGGAACCGGGCGGCACCCAACCGCCCGCCCAGGGCGGCTCGTCGCAGAGCATCGAAACCGCAGCGCTTGCGGACAGGCCCGAACCGGACCCGGCGGCATCCGGACAGTCGGCCCCGCAGGCTGCGGGGGAGCCGACCGAAGGCGAAGCCCGCGCGCCCGCGCCTGACCCCGCTCCTGACCCCGTGCCCGCACCGGTCGCCGAGGCGGCACCCGCACCGCCGCCGGAGCAGACGGCTGACGCGGCAATCGAGCCGACATCGGCACCTTCACCGGAATTGCCCGCCGAAGCGCCGGTCGTCTCCGCGACCCCGCCGCCCGTCGAAACGTCCGCGGTCGTGCAGCCGGCCGTGGCCTCCCCGTCCTCGCCCCCTGCCCCGCCGGAGCCGGCGGCCATCGCATCTGTCACCACTGTCACCGTGGCGGCCCTTCCGCCGGCAGCCGCCCCGCCGCCGGCCCCGGAGCAGGCGCAGCCGCGGGAAGCGGCGGTGCAGCGCCCGGCCCGGCTTCCCTCCGCCATTGCGGAGACGACGCTGATGAAGCGGGGCGACGACCTGTTCGCGCAGGGCGATCTGGCAGGCGCACGGCTCTATTACGAGATGGTCGCGGAGACCGGCAATGCGGCGGCGGCCCTGGCGCTCGGCCGGACCCACGATCCGCTGATCCACGAGCGGCTGCGCGTCCGCGGGCTCCCATCCGATCCCGAACAGGCCGCGGTCTGGTATCGCCGGGCGGTCGCCGCCGGCAGCGGCGACGCGGAACAGCAACTGCAGAAGCTGACAGTCTGGCTCGCCGGCAAATCCAGGTAGCAAGATGTCGGGAACCAGGGAGGGAGCCATCATGAAGCCATCGATCGTCCGCGCTCTTCTTGTGGGGGCGTGCCTGTTCGCGGGCGCCGTCTCTCCGGCATCTGCTGCCGACCCGCGCGGCGTCAGTGCCAACAGCGGGACCGTCGGCATCGTGTCGGGCGGGGTCGAGGGGACCTATGTGCGCATCGCCGCCGATCTGGCCGCGGTGCTCGACGACGGCGACGCCCTGCGCGTTCTGCCGATGCTGGGCAAGGGGTCGGTCCAGAACCTGAAGGACATCGTGCTGCTGAAGGGGATCGACGTCGGCATCGTGCAGTCCGACGTGCTGGCTTACGCCAAGCGGGAAAGGCTTCTGCCCAACCTGGACCGGCGCGTCAAATACATCGCCAAGCTCTATAACGAGGAAATGCATATCCTGGCG
Organism: Alphaproteobacteria bacterium; assembly: GCA_046570145.1. GTDB lineage: Bacteria > Pseudomonadota > Alphaproteobacteria > Azospirillales > Azospirillaceae > Azospirillum. The sequence continues at coordinate 5,453 of JBKHVJ010000434.1, read as the reverse complement.
GCGCCCGACGTGACGCGCATCGAGGATCTCGCCGGCCGCAAGGTGAACTTCGACGTGCAGGGCAGCGGCACCCATATGACGGCATCGCTGGTCTTCGACATGCTGGGCATCAAGGTGGAGCCGCAGGGCAGCGACCAGTCCCTGGCGCTGGAGAAACTGCGCCGGGGCGAGATCGCCGCCATGGCCTATGTCGCCGGCAAGCCGACCCGCCTGTTCCGCGACCTGAAGGCGGGCGAGGGCCTGCATTTCCTGTCGATCCCCATGAGTGCTTCCCTGCTCGACACCTATCTGCCCTCGCGCCTGACCAGCGCCGACTATGAGCAATTGATCAAGCCGGGCGAACAGGTCGACACCGTCGCCGTCGGCGCCGTCATGGCCGTCTATGGCTGGGAACGCGACCTGGAGCGGCACCGCAAGGTCGCCCGCTTCGTCGACGCCTTCTTCGGCAGGTTCGACGAGTTCCTGAAGCCGCCGCGCCATCCGAAATGGAATGAGGTCAATCTGGCCGCCGACGTACCCGGCTGGACCCGCTTCGAACCGGCCGAGCGGTGGCTGCGCCAGGGAACGGCCGGGACCGAGCCGCAACCCGCCGCCGACCGGAAGGAGGAGGCCCGCGGTTCCTCTGACCGGCGCGGCGTCCAGACTCCGCAAGCCGAAGCGCCGCCCGGCCAGGGGCCGGTCTGGCAGGTGCGGTCTCCCTGACAGGCGGGCGGTGGCGGAGCGGCGGTGGGGTCAGGAGGGGATCACGCCCCTCAGGCCCTCGATCAGCCGGTCCAGCCCGAAGCTGAAACGCGCGTCGGCGTCGTCCGACGCCATCAGGACCGCGGCGGCGGCCCCGGCGGGGTAGCTTGCGGCCTGCTCGGCGGTGATCTGCTGCACCACCCGCTTCAGGTCCACCCCCCCTTCGCCCCCGCCGGGTGGCGGCAACGTCGCCTGTTCCTCGATGGTGAAGCCCAGCACGAAATACTGCAGAGTGAGCAGGGCGTGCAGCGCCGTACGCTCGTCGGCACCGGCGGCGCGCAGCGTCGCAATGGTGCGGTCGCCGATCCGCAGCACATTGTCCATCGGCGGAAAGGTGCCGGCATAGACCCGCGCGCCGTCGCGCCGGGATTTCAGGACGCGGCGGAACTCCGACGCCATGGCCCGCAGCCATTCGTCCCAAGGCGACCCGCAGTCGGGCGGAAGAACCATCTCCGCCAGCAGGGCGTCGGCCATCGCATCCAGCAGGGCCTGCTTGCCGGCGAAATGCCAGTAGAGCGACGGCGCCTGGATGTTCAGCGCGCCGGCCAGCCGCCGCATCGTCAGCCCGTCCACCCCCACCTCGTCCAGCAGCGCCATCGCGGCATCGATGATGTCCTGTCGCTGCACACGCACGCCCGCCTCCCCTGCCTCTCCTCGTCGAGATTGACAATCTAACGGCGTTAGGCGAAACCTAACAACGTTAGTTTAGCGGGCTGCGCCGCATCCGGCGGCGGCCGTCCAGCAGAGGAGGCATCATGGATCCCCATCGCATCCACACGGTCGAGGAACTGCGGCGGCTGTACGACATGCCGACCGAACGCATGCAGAAGATGACCTTTCCGTTCCTGGACGATCATTGCCTGCGCTTCGTTGCGGACTCGCCGCTGGTTTTCGTCGCCACGGCAACGGAAAGCGGGATGGATTGCTCGCCGCGCGGTGGGCGCCCCGGTTTCGTCCATGTCGAGGACCGCCGGACGCTGGCGCTGCCCGATTGGCCCGGAAACAACAAGCTGTCGTCGATCACCAACATCCTGACGTCCGACGGGGCCTGCGGGCTGGTGTTTCTGGTGCCGGGGGTGGATGTCTTCCTGCGGGTGAACGGCATCGCCACCGTCACCACCGATCCGACCCTGCTCGACCGGCTGAAGGAGGAGGGCCGCACCCCCAAGGCCGCCATCCGCCTGTCGGTGCGCGAGGCCTTCTTCCATTGCGGCAAGGCCTTGCGCCGGTCGCACCTGTGGCAGCCCGACGCCTGGATCGTGCCGCAGGACATGCCGTCTCCCGGACAGGTGGTCAGGGACCAGTCCGGTCTGGCGGACCTGTCGATCGAGCAGATCGACGCGATGTACGAGACGGCGCTGTCCGAACAGCTCTACAGCGAATCCGCACACTGATCCGTCAGCCGGCGGCCCCCGGTCCGGGAACGGCGCCCGGCGGGCATTTGCCGAGGATGATCATTCCCAGCACCTCGTCCTTCGTCACGTCGGCGACGCGGGCGGTGCCGACCAGCTTGCCGTTCTTCATCACATGGATGCGGTCGGCCAGATCGAACACGTCATGGATGTCGTGGGAGATCAGGAAGATGCCGATCCCTTCCTGCTTCAGCTGCTTCACCAGCTCTCCCACCTGCTGGGTCTCGGCGGGGCCCAGCGCCGCGGTCGGTTCGTCCATGATGAGGACGCGGGCGTCGAAATGGATGGCGCGGGCGATGGCGACCGACTGGCGCTGGCCGCCCGACAGCGCCTTCACCGGTTCCTTGAAGCGGCGGAAATGCGGGTTCAGGCGGCCCATCACCTTGCGCGCCTCCGCCTCCATCGCGTGGTCGTCCAGCGTGCCCCAGGGGGTCAGCTTCTCCCGGCCCAGGAAGATGTTGGCGGCGGCATCCACGTTGTCGGCCAGCGCCAGCGTCTGGTAGATCGTCTCGATGCCGCAGCGCTTGGCGTCGCGCGGGCTGGAGATGTGGACCGGCTCGCCGTTCACCCGGATCTCGCCATGGTCGGCGGCATAGGCGCCGGACAGGATCTTGATCAGCGTCGATTTGCCGGCCCCGTTGTGGCCGAGCAGCCCGACGACCTCGCCGGGATGGAGGTCGATGCTGACGCCGTCCACCGCCTTGATGCCGCCGAAGGCGATGGAGACGTCGCGCATCTCCACCAGCGGAGCGGTCGCCGCCTGCGGGACTGCTGTTGCGAGAGCGGTCATTTGAGCCCCCTGCGATAGAGCGTGTCGATGTAGACCGCGGCGACCAGCACGATGCCGACGACGATGTTCTGCATCGGCGCGTCCACCCCCAGCAGCACCATGCCGGATTGCAGCGATTGCATCACCATCGCGCCGAGCATGGCGCCCAGGATGGTGCCGACGCCGCCGGCCATGGAGGTGCCGCCGATGATCGCCGCGGCGATCACATACAGCTCGTCCAGCGTGCCGTTGGCGTTGGTGGCGGCGTTCAGTCGGGCGGTGGCGATGCAGGCGGACAGGCCGCACAGCGCGCCCATCAGCCCGAACACCATCACCATCACCCGCCGCGTGTTGATGCCCGACAGCTCCGCCGCCTCCGGATTGCCGCCGAGGGCGAAGACATAGCGGCCGAAGCGGGTGCGCCGCGACAGGAAGGTCACCGCCACCCCCACCGCCAGCGCGATCAAAACCGGGATGGCGAAGCCATGGGCGATGACAGGTAAGGTGCCGTCGGTGGCCAACCCCTGCGCCTCCATCATCCGGCGCACCACCGGGACGGGAAGCGGATAGGCGTTGACCACCATCACCGCGCCGACGATGGCGGCGGCCACCAGCAGGATCACCACCCCTTCCGCCCACAGCGGCCGGACGGGAAAGCCGAAGCCGGCCCGCCGCCGCCGGGTCATCAGGATGGCGGCGACCGACAGCAGGATGGCGGCGATGCCGACCGCCCAGCTGGGGCCGGCGCCGATGGCGCCCTCGAACCCGCCGCCCAGCCGCTTGAACAGCCCGTCCATCGGCGCCACAGTCTGGCCGGTCGTCACCCACCAGGCGGCGCCGCGCCAGACCAGCAGCCCGCCCAGCGTGACGATGAAGGACGACACGCCGAGATAGGCGATGACCGCGCCCTGCAACGCCCCCACCGCGCCGCCGACGGCGATCGCCGCCATCACCGCCACCACCCAGGTCATCGGATGGTCGAAGCCCCAGAACTCCGGCAGGATGCGGGCCTGGAGCACGCCCACCACCATGCCGGTGAAGCCCAGGATGGACCCCACCGACAGGTCGATGTTGCGGGTGACGATGACCAGCACCATGCCGGTCGCCATCACCGCGATGGACGCGGTCTGCACCGACAGGTTCCACAGGTTGCGCGGGGTCAGGAAGGCGCCGCCGGTCAGGATGTCGAAGCCGATCCAGACGACGGCCAGCGCCCCGATCATCCCGACCATGCGGGTGTCCAGCTCCAGCGCGCGCAGGGCGTCGCCGATGCCGGCCCGCCGTCCGGCCGGCGCTACCGATTGGGATTCGGAAGGCGCCGGGGACAGGGTGGTGGACGGCTCCGCCATCAGTTGCAGGCCTTGACGCTGCCGGGCTTCACACCCTGGCACACCACGTCCTTGGTCACCCAGCCGGCGTCGATCACCTGGCCGAGGTTGTCCTTGTTGATGGCGATGGGCGTCAGGAACAGGGAAGTCATCTTCTGCTTCTTGGGCCCGCCGTCGAAGCTGGTGGCGCCGGCGATGTCGGCCATCTTCTTGCCTCCCGCCAACTCCATGGCGATCTCGGCGGCTCGGCGGCCGAGTTCGCGTGCGTCCTTCCACACCGACACCGTCTGGGTGCCGAGCGCGATGCGGTTCAGCGCCGCCTTGTCGCCGTCCTGGCCCGACACCGGCACGGTTCCGGCCAGGCCCTGGGCCGCCAGCGCCGCGACCGCGCCACCCGCCGTGCCGTCGTTGGAGGCGACCACGGCATCGACCTTGTTGCCGGTCTTGGTCAGGATCTGCTCCATGTTCTGCTGGGCGATGGCCGGGAGCCATTTGTCGGTGTAGGCCTCGCCGACATTCTTCACGTCGCCGCGGTCGATGGCAGCCTTCAGCACCTCCATCTGGCCGGCGAACAGGAAGTCGGCGTTGGGATCGGTGGAGCTGCCCTTGATGAAGGCGTAGTTGCCCTTCGGCTTCATCGCGAAGACGCTGCGCGCCTGCAGCCGGCCGACCTCCTTGTTGTCGAAGGTGATGTAGAAGGCCGACGGGATTTCGATCAGCCGGTCATAGCCGACGACCGGGATGCCCTCCGCCGCCGCCTTCTCCACTGCCGGGCGGATGGCGTCGCCGTCCTGCGCCAGGATGATCAGCGCCTGGGCACCGCGGGAGATCAGCGATTCGATGTCGGAGAGCTGCTTGGCCGGCGAGGACTGGGCGTCGGCCGACAGGTATTTGCCGCCCGCCTTCTCGACCACGGCCTTGATCGCCGCCTCGTCGGTCTTCCAGCGCTCCTCCTGGAAGTTCGACCAGGACACGCCGACGGTGGTGCCGGCGGCGAGCGCGGTGGTGGAGGTCATGGTTGTCATGGCCGCCAGCGTCAGGAACAGGCCGGCAGCGGTGCCCTTGATGGTGGTGGCGAGGCGGTGCTTCATCGTGTTTCCTCCCTATGTGGCCGCATCGGGGCGGCGGATTTGTTCATGGATGTGGAGTCTTCAGTTTCCCCCTCTCCCCGGGGGGGGGAGGGGATACTGCCGCGGGGGTTAG
>JBKHVJ010000433.1:0-11882 GCA_046570145.1 Alphaproteobacteria bacterium | reverse complement strand
CCCGGCATAGACCGCGACGATCGCCTTGGCGATCTGCTGGGCGCGCGGCAGCACCTTCTGCGACCGGTCGGAGGACTCCGTGCGGAACAGTTGCATGCCGCCCACCCGCAGCGCCGGCAGGACCGCGATGGCGACGCCGATGATGCCGATGCCGCCCATCCATTGCAGCAGCGCCCGCCACAGCAGGATGCCCTCCGTCGTCCGATCCAGCCCGACCAGGACCGTCGATCCGGTGGTGGTAAGCCCCGACATGGTTTCGAAGAAGGCGTTGGCGTAGTTCAGCGACAGGTCGGGAAAATGGCCGAACTGGAAGGGCAGGGCGGCGAAGGCCGCGGTGCTGGTCCAGGTCAGCGGCGTCAGCAAGAAGGCCTGTCTCAGCGACAACCCGCCGTGCAGATGGCATCGGGTGCCAAGCGCCATCGCACCGCCGCAGGCGCCGGTGAAGGCGGCCGAATAGAGGAAGACCCCGGCATCCGGATTGCCATAGGCGAAATCGACCGCGGCCGGAATCAGCATCGTCGCGGCAAGCGCCAGCAGCACGATGGAGACGATGAACAGGATCGGCCTGAAATTCGGCATGATGTCTCTGGTCAGGGGAATGGGCGTCGGCGGGAAGGGGATGACGTGACGGGCAGGGACTTGCGGCCGATCAGAAGAATTCCAGCCCGACCGCGAACAGCTTTTCGACCTTGCGCACCAGATCGGCGGTGGCCATCACGATGACGCGGTCATGCGGTTCGATCGCCGTCTGGCTGGTGGGGATGATGACCTCGCCGCCGCGGACCAGCGCGCCGATCATCATGCCGGCCGGCAGGCCGATGGACCCGATGGGGCCGCTGACCGCGCGCGAGGTCTCCAGCGCCTCGGCCTCCACCACCTCGCCGAAATTGTCGCCGATGGTCTGCACCGCCGCGACCCGCCCGCGCCGGACATGGCGCAGGATCGAGGACACGGTGACCGTCGCCGGATTGACCACCACATCCATCCCCAGCCCGGCGACGATCGGCGCGTAGGACGTCTTGTTCAGCAGCGTGATCGCCCGCCCGCAGCCGGCGCGCTTGGCGAGCAGCGAGGTGAAGACGTTGGTTTCGTCGTCGTTTGTTACGGCGACGATGGTCTCGGCCCGGCCGACCTGCGCCTCGTCCAGGATCTCGTGGTCCAGCGCGTCGCCGTTCAGCACCACGGTGCTGGAGCGCAGCGAGCGCGAGATCAGCTCCGCCCGTGCCGCATTGCCCTCGATCATCTTGATGGAGATGCCGTGCATGTGCCGTTCGACGATCTTCGCCAGATTGAAGCCGACATTGCCGCCGCCGGCGATGACCAGACGGCGGGCCGGCGCCTCGCTGTGGCCGAACAGGGCGACGACGCGGACGATGTCGGCGGTGCGGCACACCAGATGCACGTCGTCGCCCAGCCGCAGCATGTCGTTCCCCTTGGGCACGAAGCCGGTGCCGTCGCGGAAGACCGCCAGCACCGCCGCGCGGACGTCCGGGAACATCTCGGTCAGGCGGCGCAGCGGCGTGTTGAGCAGGGGCGAGCTGTTCGTGCAGTGGACTCCGATCAGGTGCACCTTGCCGTCGGCGAGCGGCACCATCTCGAACGCGCCGGGCGAGCGCAGGCGCCGCGCGATGCTGTGGGCGATCTCCACCTCCGGCGAGATGACGACGCTGATCGCCAGATGCTGTGCGGAGAACATCGCCGACCATTCCGGCTGCAGATAGGCCTGCTTGCGGATGCGGGCGATGCGCAAAGGGATGTTGAACACCGAATGGGCGACCTCGCAGGCCACCATGTTGACCTCGTCGGAATGGGTGACGGCGATCAGCATGTCGGCATCCCGCGCGCCCGCCTGGGCCAGCACATCCGGATGCGAGGCATAGCCGACCATCCCGCGCACGTCGTGGCTCTCGTCCATCCGCTGCGCCAGCTCGGTCGAGGTGTCGATCACCGTGATGTCGTTGTCTTCCAGCGCGAGGTGCCGCGCGATGCTGGCCCCGACCTGCCCCGCTCCACAGATGATCACCTTCATGCGCCTGCCCCCGGCCTGTCCACGCTGCACTCCGGCCCAACCGGCCAATGTCAGCAAATGACGGCAAAGGCGAAGCGTTGCAAGCCAAAGCGGATCCGAGAGGACCAAGGCCGCCGGAGGCGGGGCGCAAAAACCATCGGACAGCTCTGTCCATGGAGTCCTCCCCCGGCGGGCGGTTCGATGGCAGGATGCGGGGCTGAGCCTCCGTAAACCGACACCACCGAAGGAACGTCCATGTTGAAGCTGCGCTGGAGCCCCACCTCGCCCTATGTGCGCAAGGTGATGATGGTCGTCATCGAACGCGGACTGGAGGATCGGGTGGAGCGGCTGGCGACCGATCCGTGGTCGGCCGATACCGACCTGCCCAAGGAAAACCCGCTGGGCAAGGTTCCCGCCCTGACGCTGGAGGACGGCACCACCCTGTTCGACAGCCCGGTCGTCGTCGAGTATCTCGATTCGCTCGGCGACCGGGCTCCGCTGTTCCCGCCGGCCGGTCCGGCACGCTGGACCGCGCTTCGATTCCAGGCGGTCGCCGACGGCATCTGCGACGCCGCCATCCTCCGGCGGCTGGAGTCCATGCGCCCCGATGGCGAAAAGTCGGAAGGCTGGATGGAACGTCAGCGCAAGGCGGTCGCCCGTTCGCTCGACCTGCTGGAGTCCGACGCGGCGGCGCTGGCCGGCGAGGACACCATCGGTACGCTCGCCGTGCTGGCGGCGCTCGGCTATCTCGACTTCCGCTTCGGACACGAGGACTGGCGCGAAGGCCGCCCGGCGCTCGCGGCGTGGTTCGACAAGGCATCGGATCGCGACAGCCTGCGGCGCACCGCGCCGCCGGTGTGACGCTTGCAATAAGACGGATGTTCTTCTCCGATAACGCGTAGTAAAGCGGCGCTCGATGCCGGCGGGCGCCGCCTGCGCTTCACCGCGCTGTTTACATTCGATTCACCATGACCGGCAGAAGGTCGGCGTTCGACCGTCGCCAAAGCGGTCGATTTCGCAGGCGCAACGATGTTTCGATTGTGCGTCGCGAAAACTTCATCGAACCGTCACCCAAACATACAAAGAGAGGGACTACCCATGGCGTCGGCCGGCCTGCGGAGAACCGCGGGTCCGGTGCGGACAACCTCCAGACCACGGGTGGCCCACATGGCAGATCGCGCCGACCAGCGCCGGCGATCCAGCATCAAGTCGAAAATGCTGATCGCCTTCGGCACCGTGGCGGCACTGCCCTGCATCGCGGCGGTCGTCGGCTGGATGTCCTATGGCGCGGTCAGGGGCCATGTCTCGGACATCACGGGAACGCAGGTGCCGGTGCTCAGCGCCGCGCACGGCCTCGCCACCACCACGGCGCGGGTGCTGGCGCTGGGACCGCTGATCGACGCCGCATCGTCGGAGGAGGATCTGGCCCGGCTGCGCGGTGCCGTGGCGGCCCAGCGCGCGGAACTGGACGGCCAGCTCGCCCGGCTGGCCGACGGGCATGCCGATATCGGCCGCATGGGTGAGCTGGCGGCCACCGCCCGCTCGCTTCTGGGCACCATCGACGCGCTGGGAGCGGCGACCGGCCGCCGGCTGAGCCTGCAGGAACAGCGCAGCGCACGGCTCGCGGAGTTGAGCGACGCCCATGCCCGGCTGCTGGCGGCGCTGAAGCCGGACATGCAGGCTTCGCGCGAACAGCTCGCCCAGGCGATCGCCGCGATGGTGGAGGCGACCTCGCAATCCTCAGAAGCCATCGGCGGCGAGCTGGGGCAGACGGTGATCCCGCTGTTCCAGCTGCGCGGCGCGGAGGCGGCGCTGACCAAGGCGCTGCTGATCGGCGCATTCGAGACCGACCGGTCCAAGGTGATGTCGCTGTCCACCGATTTCGATTCGGCGCTGTCCGACCTGCAGGGTGCTCTGCGTCCGCTGGCGAAGAGCGAGGCGGCCGCTCCCGTCATCGCGGCGATCAACGAGCTGGCGGCCTACGGCGATGGCGACAAGAGCGTCTACACCCGCCGGGTCCGCCAGCTGACCCCCGGCATCGGGGAAGCGGAGGCGGGCAAGCTGGCCGAATCCCAGGCCGCCGCGGTCGATGAGATCGTCCGGCTGGACCGCGACGCCAACAGCCGCATGCTGCCGCTGATGCTGAATTCCCGCGGGCGCATCGCCGAGGCAGGAAACGCCATCGCGGAACGGATGCAGGATCTCTCCACCAACATGGTGCCGGCGGCCCAGCACCGCTACACCGTGTTGAGCGGCCTGATGGCCGACGCCAACCTGCTGGCCGGCAAGCTGGCGGAGGCCGGCAACGCGGAAACGCCGGCCCGCCTGGCGGCCGCACGCCGCACGCTGGACCCGCTGGCCGCGACCATCCGCAAGTCTCTGCAGGAGTCGCAGGGCGATCTGGGCGCGGAGGTCCGCCGGCTGGCCGAACGGCTGCTGGCCCTGGGCTTCGGCCAAGACGGCATCCTGGCGCTGCGCGGCGGCGAACTGGCGGCCTATGCCGAGAATGCCGCGTTGATCGACAGCAACCGCAGCACCGGCGCCGCCCTGACCGGGATGGTCGACGGGCTGGTCCAGTCGGCCGAGCAGGCGACCGCCGCCGGCGCCTCCGCCGCCCATGACGCGCTGGAGCGCACCAACCAGGTGCAGATCCTGCTGGCGACGGCCGGCGTGCTGCTGGCCGGGCTGATCGTCTCGCTCTATGTCGGGCGTCGCGTCGTCGGCCGGATGGAGGCGCTTGCCGACGCCATGCGCCGGGTCGCTGCCGGCGACCTGACGGTGGAGCAGAAGGCCGATGGCAACGACGAGATCACCGACATGGCCCGTGCTCTGTTCGTCTTCATCGCCAACGCCCGCGCCATGGAAGAGGCGCACGAGAAGGTGGAGATCGAACGCCGCAACGCCGCCTCGGCCCGCCGTACCAGCATGCTGGAGATCGCCGACCAGTTCGAACGCAACGTGCTGAGCAGCGTGGAGACCCTGGCGGAGGCCGCCCGCGTGATGGCCGCCCGCGCCCGCTCGCTGACCGACATCGCCGCCAATGCCAACGACCGGGCCGAGGCCGCCATGCAGCTGTCCGGCGAGATGGCGGCGGGAATCCAGCAGGTGGCGACCGCCGCCTCGGAGATCTCGCAGTCGATTGCCGAGATCAGCAAGCGCACCGGCGAATCGGCCCGCATCATCGGCGACACCGCCGCCGGGGCGGAGCAGGTGAAGGCCACCGTCGCCGACCTGTCGAGCACGGCGGGGGAGATCGGCACCGTGGTGGGGCTGATCGACGAGATCGCCGGCCAGACCAACCTGCTGGCGCTGAACGCCACCATCGAAGCGGCGAGGGCAGGGGAGATGGGCCGCGGTTTCGCGGTGGTCGCCGGGGAGGTGAAGGCTCTTGCCGGACAGACCGCCCAGGCCACCGCCGAGATCGCCCGCCAGATCGCCGCGACCCAGGCGGCCAGCCGCCAGACGGCGGAGGTGGTGGCGACCATGACCGGCAGCGTCCAGCGCATCGAATCCAATGCATCGGCCATCGCCACGGCGGTGGAGGAGCAGGCGACAATCACGTCGAGCATCGTCGACAGCTCCCACCGGGTCGCGGTGGGCACGCAGGCGGCGTCGGACCATGTCGCCGGCCTGTCGGAGGCCGCGGCCAAGGTGCGCGCGCAGGCCGGCGACGTGCTGCAGGTGGCGGAAAGCCTGTCGCACGAGGCGACCAGCCTCGGCTCCGCCGTGCATCTGTTCCTCCAGGAAATCCGGGCCGCGCGATGACCGTCACGACGACCGTCTCGGTGCCCCTGCGGCTCCGGCCACGAACGGGTCGGTTTCATAAAACTGACACGTAAACAAAACAAACCCGTCACCAGCGGTGGCTATGGTCACCGCGACGAAGAAGGCGGGTTACGACCTCCGGCGAATGCCGGGATTTTCCCAAACCCAACGACACCGTCCAAACCTTTCGGGAGTTTTGCCGTGAAAACCATGACCTCGGCGTTCGTTCGCTGCGCCGCCTTCGGTGCCCTGGCCGTTCTGTCCGTGTCGGTCGCCCCGCTGTCGGTCGCCTCGGCCGCCGACATCTCCGGCGCCGGCGCCACCTTCCCGTACCCGATCTATGCCAAGTGGGCCGACGCCTACAAGAAGGAGACGGGCACGGGCCTGAACTACCAGTCGATCGGTTCGGGCGGCGGCATCAAGCAGATCAAGGCCAAGACGGTCACCTTCGGCGCGTCGGACATGCCGCTGAAGCCGGAAGAGCTGGAGCAGGCCGGCCTGATCCAATTCCCGATGATCATGGGCGGCGTCGTTCCGGTCGTGAACCTGAAGGGTCTGAAGTCCGGCGAGGTCAAGCTGTCGGGCACGGTTCTCGCCAACATCTACATGGGCGAGGTCACCAAGTGGAACGACCAGCAGATCAAGGCGCTGAACCCGAACGTCAACCTGCCGAACACCGCCATCGCGCCGGTGTACCGTTCTGACGGGTCGGGCACCAACTTCCTGTTCACCGACTACCTGTCGAAGACCAGCCCGAAGTTCAAGACCCAGATCGGCGCCAACACCTCCGTCCAGTGGCCGGCCGGCATCGGCGCCAAGGGCAACGAAGGCGTGGCCAACATGGTCAAGCAGACGGACGGCTCGATCGGCTACGTCGAATACGCCTACGCCAAGCAGAACAACATCACGTATCTCGGCCTGCAGAACAAGGACGGCAAGACCGTCGTGCCGAAGATCGAAGCCTTCCAGGCTGCCGCGGCGAACGCCGACTGGGCCAACTCCAAGGGCTACTACGTCATCCTGACGGACGAGCCGGGTGCGGAGAGCTGGCCGATCACCGGCGCCAGCTTCATCCTGATGTACAAGAACCCGCAGGATGTCGCGACCTCGGCCGAAGCGCTGAAGTTCTTCGACTGGGCGTACAAGACCGGCGGCAAGATGGCCACCGATCTGGATTACGTGCCGATGCCGGACTCGGTCGTCGCCATGGTCCAGAAGACCTGGTCGCAGGCCATCCAGGCCGACGGCAAGCCGATCTGGACCGCGTCGGCCAAGTAACCACGGCCAACCCGACCCCGGGATGCGCCAGCATACGGTGCGCCCCGGGGGCATGATCCGCCGGTGGGGACGGAAATTTCGCCGCCCCCACCGCACGCCTCACGGAGCGGCCATGACCGAGATCGCGCTGACCTTGACCGACGCACACGCTTCCACCGCCCGACGGGCCCGCCGCCAGCGCCTGCAGGATGCGGCTTTCCGCAACGCCACGCTCTTCTTCGCGCTGCTCGTCCTGTTCATTCTGGGCGGCGTCACGGTTTCCCTCATCGACGGTGCGCTTCCGGCACTGCGCGCGTTCGGCTTCGGATTCGTCACTGCCGAAGTCTGGAACCCGGTGTCGGAGGAATTCGGCGCGCTCGCCCCCATTTACGGCACGTTGATCACCTCGGTCATCGCCATGGCTGTCGGCATTCCGGTCAGCTTCGGCATCGCGCTGTTCATCACCGAGATGTGCCCGGCCTGGCTCAAGCGACCGCTCGGCGTCGCGATCGAGCTGCTGGCCGGCATTCCCAGCATCATCTACGGCATCTGGGGCCTGTTCGTCTTCGCCCCCTTCATGCAGTCGACCATCCAGCCTTTCCTGATCGCCACGCTGGGTCAGGTCCCGGGCATCGGCAACCTGTTCATGGGCCCGCCCTACGGCATCGGCATCCTGACCGCCGGCCTGATCCTGGGCATCATGGTGCTGCCCTTCATCACCTCCATCACCCGCGACGTCTTCGAGACGGTGCCGCCGATGGTGCGCGAATCCGCCTACGGTCTGGGCGCGACCACCTGGGAAGTGGTGTGGAACGTGGTGCTGCCCTACACCCGCACCGGCGTGATGGGCGGCGTCATGCTGGGTCTTGGCCGTGCGTTGGGCGAGACGATGGCGGTGACCTTCGTCATCGGCAACGCGCACCGCATCAGCTCTTCCATCATGGCGCCGGGCACGACGATCTCGGCCTCCATCGCCAACGAATTCACCGAAGCGGTCGGCGACGTCTACACCGCCTCGCTGGTGGCGCTGGGCCTGATCCTGTTCCTGATCACCTTCACCGTGCTGTCGATCGCCAAGCTGATGCTGCTGCGCCTGCAGCGCAAGGCCGGAGTCTGAGGCCATGAGCATGACAAGTTCCGCGGCGCTTGCCGCTCCGGCCGGCGGCCTCTACAACCGCCGCCGCATCGTCAACAAGGTGGCGCTGACGCTGGCGCTGGGTGCGGCCGGTTTCGGCCTGTTCTGGCTGGTCGCCATTCTGTGGACGCTGCTCTACAACGGGCTGTCGGCCATCAACATCGCCCTGTTCACCGAGAACACGCCGCCGCCGGGCGGGGAAGGCGGCCTGCTGAACGCTATCTTCGGCAGCGTCATCATGACCACCGTCGCCACCGTGGTCGGCACCCCGATCGGCATCATGGCCGGCACCTACCTCGCCGAGTTCGGCCGGGACCGCAAGCTGGCCGAAGTGGTGCGCTTCATCAACGACGTGCTGCTGAGCGCGCCGTCGATCATGGTCGGCCTGTTCGTTTACGAGGTGATGGTCATCCGCATGGGCCATTTCTCGGCCTGGGCGGGGGCCATGGCCCTGGCGGTCATCGTCATCCCCGTCGTGGTCCGCACGACCGAGGACATGCTGAAGCTGGTGCCAAACAGCCTGCGCGAGGCCGCGGCCGCCCTTGGCGCGCCGCAGTGGAAGGTGATCACCATGGTCGCCTACCGCGCCGCCCGCAACGGCATGATCACCGGCGTCCTGCTGGCCATCGCCCGCATCAGCGGCGAAACGGCACCCCTGCTCTTCACCGCCCTGAACAACCAGTTCTGGAGCGCGGACATGAATGCGCCGATGGCCAACCTGCCGGTGGTCATCTTCCAGTACGCGATGTCTCCCTATGAGGACTGGCGCCAGCTGGCCTGGGGCGGCGCGCTGCTGATCACGGTCGCCATCCTGCTCCTCAACATCGGCGCCCGGCTGCTGGCCGGTCTCGGCTCGACGAGAAAGTAACCATGACGATGACCCACATGGACGCCAACAGCCCCGCCCACGGAAGCCACGCGATGCCCCCCGGCATGATCCCCGGCGCCGGTGCCGACCGCGGAATCGCCGGTGCCGGCCTTCCCGAGAAGATCAGCATCCGCAACCTGGACTTCTTCTATGACGGCTACCGGGCGCTGAAAGACGTTTCGCTGCCGCTGTACGATCGTCAGGTCACTGCCTTCATCGGCCCGTCGGGCTGCGGCAAGTCGACCCTGCTGCGCATCCTGAACCGGATGTACGACCTCTATCCCAAGCAGGTCGCGACCGGCGAGGTCATGCTGGACGGCGTCAACATCCTGTCGCCCAAGCAGGATCTGAACCTGCTGCGCGCCCGCGTCGGCATGGTGTTCCAGAAGCCGACGCCCTTCCCGATGTCGATCTACGACAACATCGCCTTCGGCGTGAAGCTGTACGAGAAGCTGTCCCGCACCGAAATGGACGAGCGGGTGGAATTCTCGCTGCGTCGCGCCGCATTGTGGGACGAGGTGAAGGACAAGCTGCGCCAGAACGGCATGAGCCTGTCCGGCGGCCAGCAGCAGCGCCTGTGCATCGCCCGCGCCATCGCGGTGAAGCCGTCGGTCCTGCTGCTGGACGAGCCGACCTCGGCGCTCGATCCGATCTCCACCGCCAAGTGCGAGGAGTTGGTGGACGAGCTGCGTTCCGACTACTGCATCGCCATCGTCACCCACAACATGCAGCAGGCGGCCCGCATTTCCAACTTCACCGCCTTCATGTATCTGGGCGAGCTGATCGAGTTCGGGAACACGGAAGAGATCTTCACCAACCCGACCAAGGAAAAGACCTCCGAATACATCACCGGCCGGTTCGGCTGACGTTTCTGCTCCGCCGGTCCTTCCCGCCATGGGGAGGACCGGCGGCTATTGGGGTTGTGTCACGGAGTGGATGTTGAATGCGGCGGCGGCTCAACCGGCCGCCGCTTTTCTTCGAGTATGAGGTCTGCCGGCGACGCGGGAACCGCTTGTGATGCAAGATTCCATTGGACGCCGGGATTCGGCCTTTTATTTCCATAACCGAACTTATGTGCCGCAAGTTGTGTAGGCGCAAAGCTAAACTGTCAGTCCAGCGCAACATAGAACTGTCAGCGCTCCCGTCGGCAGCGCTTCCACCCCGGCAGGATGTGCAGAATTTTCCAAGCCGGCCGTGAACCGACAAGACCGCCGTCGCGGCGATGACCGATGCTGTTGCTCCGCCCACCGGAAACAATGGGAAAGCGACAGTCATGTCCGCACCGGCCGCAACCGGCAACTCCCCCCTGCCCTGGCTTCTGCTTCTTCTGTCGGTGACGACGGGATTGGTCGATGCCATCAGCGTCCTCGGCCTGGGGAAGGTCTTCACCGCCAACATGACCGGAAACGTCGTCTTCCTCGGCTTCGCCGCCGCTGGCACGCCGGGCTTCCTGGTCATGCCGGCGGTGACGGCGCTGGCATCCTTCCTTGCCGGCGCCCTGATCGCCGGCCGGGTCGGCCGGAGGTTGGTCGGCCGGCCGATGCGGCACTGGCTGCTGGCGGCGGCCCTGTTCGAAACCTCGCTGTTCTGGATCGCCGCGATCGTCGCAACCGGGTTCGATGTCGGCGCGCAGGCTCCCGCCGCCGGTCTGTATGCGATCATCGCCCTGACCGGGTTCGCCATGGGCTTCCGCAACGCTACGGTCCGGCAACTGAAGGTTCCCGACCTGACGACGACTGTCCTGACGCTGACCCTGACCGGGCTGGCGGCCGATTCCAGTCTTGCCGGCGGCGCCAACACCAACGCGCCGCGGCGCATCGCCAGCGTCGCCGCGATCTTCCTCGGTGCCGCCATCGGCGCCGTCATGGTGACGCAGAGCGGTCTGGTGCTTCCCCTGGTCGTCGTCGGCGCGCTGGTGCTGGCGGGCACCGCGGTCTGCGCGCTTCATCCGGTGGCGGCCGCGCCGGCCGCGACCTGACGCGGGAGATCGCGGCATGAAGGCCGGCCGGCTGGAGGCATTCACCGACGGGGTGGTGGCGATCGTCATCACCATCATGGTGCTGGAGTTGAAGGTGCCAGTGGACGGCAGCCTCGCCGCCCTGGCGGAGCGCATTCCCATACTGCTGGCTTACGTGCTGTCCTTCGTCAATGTCGGGCTCTACTGGAACAACCATCACCATCTGTTGCAGGCGACCGCGCGCATCGACGGGCGGGTGCTGTGGGCGAACCTGTTCCTGCTGTTCTGGCTGTCGCTGGTGCCCTTCGTCATCCGCTGGCTCGATGAAAGCGCCTTCTCGGCGGTGGCGACGGCGTCTTATGGCGTCGTCCTCGGCATGGCCGCGGTCGGCTACAACCTGACCGAACGGGCGATCATCGCCTGCGGCGGCCGGGAGTCGGCGGTGGCGCGGGCCGTCGGCTCCGACCTGAAGGGCAAGATCAGCATGGCGCTCTATGCCTTGGCCATTCCCTTGGCCTTCGTCCTGCAATCGCTCTCCGTTCTGCTCTACGTCCTCGTGATCCTGCTGTGGCTGGTGCCGGACCGGCGGATCGAGCGTGCCCTGGAGGAGTGAGGGCGATCACCGCATTTCGAAAAGCTCCTGGTGGAAGCGCCGCTCCACCGCCAGTCCCTGGGCCGCGAAATCCTGTCGCAGCGCTTGGCCGAAGCCTGTCGGGCCGCAGAACCAGATGCCGGCATTGCGCCATTCCGGCACAGCCGCGCGGATGCGCTCCCCCGTAAGCCGGCCGTCGCGGTCGTCGACCAGCACATGCAGGCGCACGCCGGCAGCAGCCGCGTCGGCCGTGAGCTTGGCGATGGCGTCCCCGTCATAGTCGTGCGTGGTGTGGAAGAA
>JBKHVJ010000432.1:0-4938 GCA_046570145.1 Alphaproteobacteria bacterium | reverse complement strand
CACCGTGGCCTACCACGGGCGCCTCACCCCGCTGCTGCCGCATGACCGGGTGTCGGTCAGCCAGCTCGGCCTGCTGATGGCCGGTCATTGGGACGTTTTGCGCGACATTCTGCCGGAGACAGTTGATGCGGCTTGAACCGCGCACCGATACCCCGCTCGCCCTGCGGCTGCTGGCACCGGTGGGCGCCGTGGTGGCGGCGCTGGCGCTCTGTGCCCTGCTGGTCGCATGGACCGGCGCCCCGGTCCTGCGCGCCTACGGCCTGCTGTTCGAGGGCGCCGTCGGCTCCCGCTTCGCCCTGACCGAGACGCTGACCCGCGCCACCCCGCTGATCCTGACCGGCCTCGCCGCCGCCGTCGCCTTCCGCGCCAAGCTGTGGAACATCGGCGCGGAAGGGCAGCTCTACATGGGCGCGCTGGCCGCCGTGGTGGTCGGCGGCGGCATGCTCGACCTGCCGGCCTGGGCGCTGATCCCGGTGGTGATGATCGCCGGCATGGCGGCGGGCGGCGTCACCCTGCTCGGCCCGGCCGTGCTGAAGGTCCGCTTCGGCGTGGACGAGGTGGTGACGACCCTGCTGCTGAACTTCGTCGTGCTTCTGCTGGTGTCGATGCTGCTGGAAGGGGCCTTGAAGGACCCGATGGGCATGGGCTGGCCGCAGTCGGCGCCGGTCGCCGAGGCGGCGGAACTGCCGAAGCTGGTGGAGCGCACCCGCCTGCATGCCGGGCTCGCCATCGCGCTCGGCCTGTCGGTGCTGCTGTGGCTGGTCGATACCCGCACCATCTGGGGCTATGAGAACCGCGCGGTCGGCGCCAACCCGCGCGCCGCCGCCTTCGCCGGCATGCCGGTGACGCGGGTGATGCTGCGCACCGCCCTGCTGTCGGGCGGGCTGGCCGGGCTGGCCGGGGCGGCGGAGGTCTGCGGCCTGAAGGGCTACCTGACGCTCGACCTGTCGCCGGGCTTCGGCTACAGCGGCATCGTCGTTGCCATGCTGGCGCAGCTGCATCCCATCGGCGTGGTGGGGGCCGCACTGTTCATCGCCGGCATCTTCGTCGGCGCCGACGCCATGAGCCGCGCCATGCCGGTTCCCAACTACATCGCCGACGTCCTGGTCGCCGCCAGCCTCTTGTGCATGCTGGTCGCCGGGCTGCTGGCGCGCTACCGGCTGCGGCGGGGGTAAGGGGTCATGGATTTCCTGTCGATCATCCTCGACATCCTGCTGTCGGCCGCCTTCTGGACGGCGGTGCTGCGCATCGCCACCCCCTATGTGCTGGGCACACTGGGCGAGCTGCTGTGCGAGCGGGCCGGCGTGCTTAATCTCGGCATCGAAGGCATCATGACGCTGGGCGCCATGGCCGGCTGGATGGCGGTCTACCAGGGGGCCGACCTGTGGACCGGCGTTCTGGTTGCCGCCGCCTGCGGCGCGCTGCTCGGTCTGCTGCACGCGGCGCTGACGGTGCCGCTCGGCCTGTCGCAGCATGTGACGGGCATCGGCGTGACCCTGCTGGGCACCAGCCTGTCCTACTTCGTCTACCGCCTGGTCCTGCCGCAGGCCAGCACCCCGCCGACCGTCGAGCCGTTCCAGCCGCTGGCCCTGCCGGGCGCGCTGGCCCAGACGCCGCTGACCTACCTCGCCTTCCTGCTGGTGGCGGTGGTCGCCTATGTGCTGTACCGCACGCCGGTCGGGCTGGCGGTGCGGATGGTCGGCGAGAATCCGGCCGCGGCGGAGGCGCAGGGGCTGAACGTCACCGCCATCCGCATCGGCGCGGTGATGGCGGGCAGCGCGCTGATGGCGCTGGCCGGCGCCTTCCTGACCCTGTCGGCCTTCAACGCCTTCTTCTTCAACATGGTCAACGGGCGCGGCTGGATCTGCATCGCGCTGGTGGTCTTCGCCTCCTGGCGGCCGGGCAAGGCGATGCTGGGCGCCCTGCTGTTCGCGGTGTTCGACGCGCTGCAGCTGCGGCTGCAGCAGGCGAGCGGCGGCGTCCTGCCCTACCAGCTGTTCCTGATGATGCCCTATCTGTTGAGCATCCTGGCGCTGGTGCTGGTGGCCCGCCGGGCCTCCTACCCGCGCGCCCTGATGATCCCGTACCGCAAAGGAGAACGCTGATGTTCGACCTGATCCTGCGCCGCGCCACCCTTCCGGATGGCCGCAGCGGCATCGACATCGGCATCCGCGACGGCCGCATCGCCGCCGTCGAGCCCGGGCTGGCCGGAGAGGCCGCAACGGAGATCGACGCCACCGGCCAGCTGGTCAGCCCGCCCTTCGTCGATGCCCATTTCCACATGGACAGCACGCTGAGCTACGGCCTGCCGCGGGTGAACCGGAGCGGCACGCTGCTGGAGGGCATCGCCCTGTGGGGCGAGCTGAAGCCGCAGCTGGTGCAGGACGCCATCGTCGAGCGGGCGCTCGCCTACTGCGACTGGGCGGTCGGGCGCGGCCTGCTGGCGGTGCGCAGCCATGTCGACATCTGCGATCCGCGCCTGCTGGCGGTCGAAGCCCTGCTGGACGTCAGGAAGCGCGTCGCCCCGTACCTCGACCTGCAGTTGGTCGCCTTCCCGCAGGACGGCGTTCTGCGGTCGCCCGGAACAGAGGACCTGCTGCGGCGCGCGCTGGACATGGGCGTCGACGTGGTCGGCGGCATCCCGCATTTCGAGCGGACCATGGTCGACGGCGCCGAGTCGGTGCGCCTGCTCTGCGAGATCGCGGCGGAGCGCGGGCTGCTGGTCGACATGCACTGCGACGAGACAGACGACCCGCTGTCCCGCCATGTCGAGACGCTGGCCTACGAGACGCAGCGGCTGGGACTGCACGGCCGGGTGACGGGATCGCACCTGACCTCGATGCACTCGATGGACAATTACTACGTTTCCAAGCTGATCCCGCTGATGGCGGAGGCGCGGCTGGGGGTGATCGCCAACCCGCTGATCAACATCGTCCTCCAGGGCCGCCACGACACCTACCCCAAGCGCCGGGGCATGACCCGCGTGCCGGAGCTGATGGCCGCCGGCCTGACCGTCGCCTTCGGTCATGATTGCGTGATGGACCCCTGGTATCCGCTGGGCTCCGGCGACATGCTGGAAGTGGCACATATGGGGCTGCATGTCGGCCAGATGACCGGCCAGGACGGCATCAAGGCCGCCTTCGACGCGGTGACGGTGAACCCTGCCCGCCTGCTGCATCTGGACGGCTACGGGCTGGAGCCGGGCTGTTACGCCGATCTGGTGGTCCTCCAGGCCGGCAGCCCGGTGGAGGCGATCCGCACCCGCGCCGCCCGCCTGTGCGTCCTGCGCCGCGGCCGGATCGTCAGCCGCTGCGAACCGGTGCAGGCCAAGCTCGACCTTCCCGGCCGGCCGGAGGCGGTCGATTTCCTGCTGAACCGGGGGTAATGCTGAATGTTAAAGCCCTCTCCCGTCCCGGGAGAGGGAAATTCAGGACGCCCTTTTTACGCCTTCAGGAAGTCCCGCAGCGCGTCGGCGACCGCGCGCATTTCCTGCTCGGTGCCGATGGTCACGCGCAGGCAGCTCGGCAGACCGTAGGACGGCATCTGGCGGACCAGGATGCCACGGGCCTTCAGGAACTGGCGGGCGGCCTCGGCATCGTCCTTGCCGGCGGGCTGATCCTTGAAATCGACCAGCACGAAGTTGGTGACGCTGGGATGCACCGTCAGGCCCAGCTCCCGCACGGTGGCGGAGAACCACTCGCGCCACTGCTCGTTGTGGCGGCGGGAACGGTCGAGGAACTCGGTATCCTCAACCGCGGCAATGCCGGCGACATGGGCGGCATTCGACACGTTGAAGGGGCCCCGGACCCGGTTCAGCACATCGACGATCCCGGCCGGGCCATAGCACCAGCCGATGCGCAGCGAGCCCAGCGCGAAGATCTTCGAGAAGGTGCGGGTCATCACCACGTTGGGGAACTTCTCCACCAGTTCTTCGCCTGCAGTGTAGTCGTCCTTGTTCATGTATTCGGCATAGGCCGCGTCGATGACCAGGATGACGTCCGAGGGCAGTCCGGCATGCAGCCGCGCCACCTCCGACGCCGGCAGGTAGGTGCGGGTCGGGTTGTTCGGGTTGGCGAGGAACACCAGACGGGTACGCGGGGTGACGCGGGCCAGCAGGTTGTCGACGCTGGCGGTCAGCCCGTCCTCCGGCGCGGTCACCGGGGTGGCACCGACCGACTTGGCGCCGATCGGGTACATCAGGAAGCCGTACTGCGAATACAGCACCTCGTCGCCCGGCCCGGCATAGGAGCGGATCAGCAGGCTGATGATCTCGTCCGACCCGGCGCCGCAGACGATGCGGTCGGCATCCAGGTTGAAGCGCTTGGCGATGGCGCCGCGCAGCGCCGCAGAGCCGCCGTCCGGATAACGGTGCAGGGTGGAGGCCGCCGCCGCATAGGCGTCCATCGCCTTCGGGCTCGGGCCCAGCGCCCCTTCGTTGGAGGCGAGGCGGATATGACCCTGATGCTCGCCGCCGACATAGGCGGCGATGTCGAGAATCCCCGGACGCGGCTGCGGGCCGTTCGGCTGGGTCATGGTCTGCTTACCTTCCGACAGAATGGGATGGGGTGGAACAGGATGGAACGCAGCCGGCACCGGTGTTCCATCGCGGGAAATGGTTGGGCAGGATAAGACAGGAGCCGCCCCGGCGGCTCCCCCCGATCACGCGCATCAGCCCAGATGCAGCGGCACGGCATAGCCGCCGACGACGTTGACCCGCACCGGGATGTCGCCGGACCGGTCGACCAGAGCGGCAAGCCGCGGGTCGGACTGCCCGACGAAATCGGAAACCTCCACCAGATGGACGGAGGGCCCACCGCCGCTCATGCCGATGGCGTGGCCGGCCGGATGCCAGGTGCAGAAGCTGACCGGCGGCAGGCCGCAGGCCTCCAGCATGTCCTTCAGCCGGCCGCGGCTGAGGTCGCCGCCGATCTCGATGCT
>JBKHVJ010000431.1:0-11130 GCA_046570145.1 Alphaproteobacteria bacterium | reverse complement strand
AGCCGAAATATGTTCGTTTTTCCGCGACCTGCTAAGACGGTCGCCTTGCTCGCAATCCCTATTCATAAGATAGTATGCAGATCGCTGTCCGACCATCCGGCCACCGGGAGCCTGATCGAAGCCCCATGCATCATCGAGACTTCGACCTTGGGTCCCTTGAGGTGTTCGTCGCCGTGGCCGAACTGGGAAGTATGACGGGTGCCGCCCGCAGGCTTGGGCTGACCCAGTCGGCCGTTTCGCATGTCGTGCGTCAACTGGAGACCGCCTTCGCCAGCCAGCTGCTCGACCGCAGCATCAGGCCGATGGCCTTGACCGCCGCCGGCCAGCGGCTTTGGCATTGGAGCAACCGCATCCTGACCGATGCGCGGCAGTTGCCGGCCGTCATCGGCGGGGCCGATGCGTCCTTCATGCCGGAACTGCGCATCGGCTGCATCGATACGCTGGCGGCGCCCTTCATCCCGCGGCTGCTGCAACGGCTGCGCGACAGCGTGCCGTCCTTCAGCATCGCATCCGGTCTGTGCGGACAATTGCGCGAGCAGTTCCTCGCCCGCCGGCTGGACGTGCTGTTCACCATCGACAGTTTCGACGATATGGACCAGGTCGACAGCCTGCGCCTGCTGGTCGAACCTTTCGTGCTGCTGCTGCCGCGCAACTGGCCCGACGTCGACGACGAGGCCGCCCTGCGGACCCTGTCGCGGACGCTGCCGCTGATCCGCAGCACGACGGACAGTGCGCTGGGCCGGCTGGTGGACCAGCATCTGCGGCGGCTGGGCATGGAGGTGCCGCGCAGCTTCGCCTTCGACGCCACGGACACGGTGATGGCCATGGTGGCGGAGGAGATGGGGTGGAGCCTGCTTCCGCCCACCGCCCTGGTGAAGAGCCGTCAGCACCTCGGCCATATCCGCGTGCTGCCGCTGCCCACCTCGGGCTTCCGCCGGTCCATCCATCTGGTGACCCGGAAGGGCGAACTGGGCGGGTTGCCCGAAGGCATCCACAAGGCGGGGCGGGCGGTGATCCGGCAGGGCTATTTCACCGAGGTCTTCGCCAATTCGCCCTGGCTCAAGCCGATGATCGGCCGCTAGCGGTCCCAATGCCAGCTGCCGCTCTAGACGCCCAGGATTTTCAGCGGCTTCGGCGGATTATTCCGGGCGCCCGCGCGTAATCAAGGAAACGAACGATCGCAACGGGCGCCGCCCTTCGGCGGCGCGAGGTGACCGGATCGAGCCATCCGAACCGCGGAGGCCACCATGACCTATCCCCGCTGGGCCACCGGCCTTGCCATCACCGTGATCGCCGCCATCGGCTTCCTGCTGGCGCTGGACTGGATCACCGACGAGCGGCTGGGGGCCTGGGCGCCCTATTCCATCGGGGTCGCGCTGATCCTGCTGATGCTTCTGTCGTTCGGCGCCATGCCGCGGGCGGCTGCGACCCGTGCATCCCGGCGCCGCGACGACGGAGATCTTTGAACGCGGAGGGACATCATGAGCCTGCACACCGATCCCGACGAACGCGCCGGCCTCTTCGCCGAAGGCTTCGAGACCTATGTCGCGCGCGAACATTGGGCGCCGATCCTCATCCAGGCGCTTCTCTATGGAACCACCCTGGTGGTCGTCGCGCTCCTGCTGGGCCTGCCGGTCCTGAACGCGCTGGCACTGGTGCATGTGGTGTCCTCCGTGTCCGGCTTCTTCGGCGGCCTGCTGGCGATGCGGCTGGACGAGATGGAGCCCGGACCGGCTGCGGTGGTCATCGCGCGGCGGAGCCTTGCGGCGCTGCTGGTGTCGGGCACCGCGCTGCTCCTCGTGCCCTTCGCGCAGTGAGGCCGATTCCGCATCGGCCAAGGAATTGAAACGCCGGGGATTAAAATGGACTGCCGCGCGAACACATAGAAGCAGTCCCATCCATGGAGCGACGATGTGACGTTCAGCCTCCGAAACCAATTGTCGGATCACGTCCGCACGTTGCGCCGCTATGCGATGACCCTGGTGCGCAACCGGGACGACGCGGAGGATCTGGTGCAGGAGACGCTGGTGCGGGCCATCGCCGGCGCCAGGACCTACCGGCCGGAGGCCAGCCTGCGCTCCTGGCTGTTCGGTATCCTGCACAACGTCCATGTCAGCGACCGGCGCCGGGATCAGGTGCGGACCCGCGCGGCAGCGTCCATCGAACCGCTCGTCCGCAGCGACATCGCCCCCAATCAACCCGATCAGGTCGAGCTTGCCCGCACCATGGATGCCTTCGCCCGGCTTCCCGAGGATCAGCGGCGGGCGCTCATGCTGGTCGCGGTCGACGGGATGAGCTACCAGGAGGCCGCCGGGATTCTCGGCATTCCGCTTGGAACGCTGATGTCGCGCCTTGCGCGCGGGCGGGAGGCCCTGCGCGCCGATGTGCGCGGTGAATTGCGCGGTGAATTGCGCGGGGATGGCGGCCGCGGGGATGACGGCCGACCGGCCCCTTTGCGGGTGGTGAAGTGAGCCATGATGGGGACCAGGATGAACGGTGAGTGGCAAGCCGACCTGCACGCCTACATCGATGGCGAGCTCGATCCCGATCGCCGGTTGGCGTTCGAGGCGTTCCTCGCCTCCAACCCGGCGGTCGCCGCCCGCCTGCACGACTATCTTCATCAGAGGGAAGCTCTGCGCCAAGGCTTTGCGCGGATGGCCGCCGATCCTCCTCCCAAACACACGGAAAGCCTGACCGGTCGCTTGTACGGCCGCTTGCGCATGGAGCGCGTCGTCCGGCGCTTCGGACCGCTCGCGGCGGCGGTCCTGCTGCTGGTGGGCGGCGCCAACATCGCGGCCCTGGTCCATCACCAGCAGAAGACGGCCGCTTACGGCGTGCCGGACTTTGCGGAGCAAGCGGCCGAGATGCATGAAACGGCCGTCAGCCAAAGCCTGGCGTTCTCCGACCTGTCCCTTGCGGATGTGAATGCGATGGCAGAGGGGATTCCCCACCGCCTCGGCGCGATCACGGTCAACCTGCCGGACCTGGACCCGAACCTGCTGACGCTGTTGCGGGCGACACTGGTGCCGTTGAACAGCGGCGTCGGCCTGCAGTTCGTCTTCCGCGAGAGGGACGGCGAAATGCTGACGCTTCTGGTCGTCGCCGAGGATCCGATCGACGACAGGGGCCTGCACGCCGTCGAACAGCGCGGGCTTCAACTGGTCTATTGGCGCAACGGCGCCACCGCATACACGCTTGCGGGCAGCCGGTCGGACGGCGACCTTCTCGTGGTCGCCAAGAAGATGGCCGACAGCGTGAGGCGCTCCTGATCGAGCCAGGAAGAGGCGAAGCCTTTCAAGCCGACAATGTGGCCCGGGCCACAGCGGGCGCCGGGCCGGTCACGGCAGGATGAGGGTCTTACCGGCCCTGGTCCTTGCGTGAAGGAAATGCCCGATGTGCAGGCTTGTCGCCATCCCCCTGTTCCTGACACTCGTCGCGGCAATTCCGGCGGCGGTCCGGCCGGCCTCGGCGTTCGAGGTGCAGTCCGGCGGCATCCCGCTGCCGGCGGCGGCGGCCTCGATGGCCGCGCACCGTGCCGGCACCGTATCGCCGGCCGCCGGCGTTGCCTTTCCACCCTGGATGGGCGGCGGCCGGACGGGGGCGGAAGCCATGGCCGCCGGGCTGCCGGGGATGAGGGGCGCCGGGGCGCCGCTGCAGGGCCGGGCAACGGGGGCGGGTGCCCCTGACCGCGCGGCGATGAACGAACAGCTGTTCGGGATCAGGCGCTGACCGGTGCCGGCCGCCGCATTGCACGTCTCGCGCCCGAATTGCGGATATGCCGCAAGTATGGGGAAGCCGGCCGCGATTCTCGGCCAATTCGGAAGCAGGCGGCGCTGAACCGGAGCGTTTTCAACGGGATGGGATTACCCAAGAATTCGGGGGGACCCGGCTTCCCGGACGAAGACTAAGATGCAGGTCATCGGACAAAGGGCAATGAAGAAAACAGGGGGAAATCATGCTGCGGACTGCCGTCATCGCAGTCGGCGCCCTGCTGCTTCTGCCGCTGTTTCTGGCTGGGCAGGGAATGGCCGACCGGGCGAAAGCGCCCGACGACGCGCGTGCCTACATCCTGTGGCCGTCCAACGGGACGGTCATCAATGGCGGTAAATTCTGGGTGCGCATGGGGCTCCAGAACATGGGGGTGGCACCGGCCGGCATCAGCCATGCCGATACCGGGCACCATCACCTGCTGATCGACACCGACCTGTCGAACCCGGACGAACCGATCCCCAACGACAAGCAGCACCTGCATTTCGGCGCCGGCCAGACAGAAGCGCGGCTGGAGCTTCCGCCCGGCCGCCACACGCTGCAGATGGTGCTGGGCGACGCCGACCATGTTCCGCACAACCCGCCGGTGATGTCGGAGAAGGTGACCATAACCGTCCGCTGACCGGTTCCGTCCGGCTGATGTCCGCCGGTTCATGTTCGCCGGCTTGCGTCCATTTGGGAGGGCACCATGAAGACTGGAATGTCCGTGCTTGCGTCCGGCCCCGGTCCGCGCGCCGCTGTGAAGGTCGTGCTGTGGGGAGTGCTGTCGGTCGCACCATTGATCGTGCCGGCGGCCCCCGCGGCTGCGGCAGAGGCGTCTCCCGATCAAAAGGCCGAGCAAAAGCCCGCGGCCGCGGAGCAGGCGTCTCCGGCCGCGCCGCGGACGCCCGGCCGCAAGGAGGCATGGCTCTACATCGGCTGGCCCAACAACGGGCAGGTGGTGGGAACGCGGTTCAAGGTGTGGTTCGGGCTGCGGAATTTCGGCGTCGCGCCGGCCGGCGTGCGCAAGGACGGCACCGGGCACCACCATCTGCTGATCGACACCGACCTGAAGGCCCTCGACGAGCCGATCCCCAGCGACAAGCAGCACCTGCATTTCGGCAAGGGCCAGACCGAAACCATCCTGGAACTGCCGCCGGGGCGGCACACGCTGCAGCTGGTCTTGGCCGACGCCGACCATGTGCCGCACGACCCGCCGATCATGTCGAAGAAGATCACCATCACCGTCCGTGCCGACCGCGGCCAGCAACTGTCGGCGCGGTGACGGCCCAAAGCCGGAGAACCGGACCCGGCCCCGGCCCCGGACCCGGACGCCCAACCCACAGGAGACAGCGCCGATGAGCATGGTCCGGTTCCTTGGTTCGCTCGGGGTTTCCGCCGGCCTGACGCTGGCGCTGGGCGGCTGCTTCACCTCCGGCGAGATGGCCCGCGTGGTGCAGCAGCCGAAGACACCCGCCGTCCGCACCATCAGCAGCTTCAGCGAGGCGCTGCGCTGCATGGACACGCTGCTGTGGACCCACGGCAAGCGCGACATCTACATCACCGCCAACGGCCTGCCCGACGCCACCGGCCGGGTGGCCGGCGGCACGAAGGAGATGCTGATCACCGCCGTCTCCCGCATGTCGGAGACGTCCAGCGCCTTCCGCTTCGTGGATTTCGAACCGGCACTGGACGACGTCAACGCGCTCTACTGGATGATCGGGGTGCAGCCGAACTTCCGCGCGCCGTCCTACTACATCCGCGGCGCCATCACCCAGCTGGACGACAACGTGGTCAGCGAGGCGGCGGGAGCGGGGCTGTCGCTGCCGAAGCTGGACCTCGGCGTGTCGGCCGACCAGGTGATGTCGATGGTCTCGGTCGACCTCAATGTCGGGGAGCTGGTGACCCGCCAGATCATCCCCGGCATGTCGGCGTCCAACACGCTGGCGGTGGTGTCGTCGGGGCGAGGGGCCGATGCCGGCGGGGTGATCGGCAAGGCCGGACTGTCCTTCAACATCTCGCTGAACCGGTCGGAGGGGCTGCATCAGGGCGTGCGCACGCTGGTCGAACTCAGCACCATCGAGGTGCTGGGCAAGCTGACCCGCGTGCCCTATTGGCAATGCCTGGGCATCGACCAGACCAACCCGGCCTTCATGGCGGAGGCACGCGGCTGGTTCGACGGGATGTCGCCGGCGGAGCGCGTCACCTTCACCCAGCGGGCGATGGCGGCGCAGGGCTATTACGACGGGCCGGTCAACGGGCAGCTCGACCAGCGGACCGCCGAGGCCGTCGGCCGTTTCCAGGCGGACAGCGACCTGATCGCCACCGGCCGCATCGATTTCGACCTCTACCAGCGCCTGCTCGCCAAGCCGCCCGGCCAGGGCGGGGCGCCGCCGGCCCGGTTGCAGAGCGTCAGCAACGCTGGCGGCGAGGGGCTGCCGCGTCCCCAGCCGTCTCCGGCCCGGCTCGACCTGCTGCTGTCGTCGGACCGCGGTCCGGCACCGCGCTACCGCGCCGGGGAGGCGCTGGTGGTGCGGATGCAGCCGACGGCGGACGGCTTCGTCTACTGCTATTACCGCGACGCCGCCGGCACGGTTTCCCGCATCTTTCCCAACCGTTTCCAGCCCGACGCCTTCGTCGAAGCGGGCCGGCAGGTGGAAATCCCGCCCGGCGTGCAGAAGCCCTTCAATCTGCGGATGGACCGTGCAGGCGCGGAGGAGACGGTGGCCTGCATCCTGTCGCATGACGAGATCGGCGTGCGGATCCCGGAGGCGCTCAAGAGCGAGGATCTGCAGCCCATCCCCGGCACCGCGCTGGATGACGTGATCAACGCCTTCGCGACGGCCAAGGGGAGCGACGCCCGTGCCAAGCGGCTGACGGTGAAGGTGCTGCCGGGCACGCTGGCGCAGGACGGGTAGGCCCGTTCTCTCCGGAAAACCGCCACCGACTGTTGGCCGGCTCACAGCGCGGGGGAGGGGGTGGCGATACAACCAGGGGCAACGCCGTTCCTTCTCCTGCCCATGGAGCCTCAGATGACGAAGTCCATCCTGTCCCCCATCCTGGCCCATGCCCTGGCCGCCACCCTGCCGATGCTGGCCGCCGTTTGCGCCGGACCGGCATCCGCCCAGACCGTGGAAGGGTCCGGCCCGTCGAAGGTGATGATGTTCGACCGGCCGCCCAGCGTGGAGGAACTGCGCGAGGTGGTGGCGCCGGAACCGAAAATCCGCACCCGCAGCATCGAGATCATCGGCGGAGCGGCCGGTGCCGCCGCCAAGCGCCCGCGCCCCATCGACGAGATCAACTACGGCACGGCACCCGTCCCGCCCGCGGCGCAGCCGGCCCCTCAGTATGATGCCCAGCCTGCCGCCCAGCCGGCGCCGAGCCGCCCTGCCCACAAGCAGCGCCGGCAGGAGGTGCGGATGGAGGCCCCGGCCGCCGAGCCGCCCGCCGCCACCGCCGAGCAGGCGGGGGAGGCGCCGCAGGCCTTCGGGTTCCGCATCAACTTCGCCCTCAACTCCGCAGAGATTCCGGCGGACTCCGCCTCCTACATCGACGCCGTCGGCGCGCTGATGAAGGAGGATCCGAACCTGGGATTGACGGTTGAGGGGCACACCGACGCCAGCGGCAGCCTTTCCTACAACATGCTGCTGTCGCAGCGCCGCGCGGTGTCAGTCGGCGAGTATCTCGTCCGCGTCCACCGGATCGATCCCAAGCGCATCACCGTGGACGGCAAGGGACCGACTGCGCCGCTCGCCGAGAATCCTTATGACGGCCGGAACCGGCGGGTCGAATTCAAGCCGACCCATTGAGCGGCGGCCGGAACGGAGGGGATGTCATGAAGCACGCCTTGCTCCTCGCCGCCTGCCTCGGCCTGGCCGCCACCGGCGCCGCCGACGCCACGCTGGTCCGCAAGAAGAGCCCGGAGAATTCCGGCGCCACCAGCGGCGGTGCCCAGGGCGGCGTGGATGTCGCCCCGGCCGGCACGCGGGTCCGCGTCCAGTGCTGGCAGGACGGCCACAAGATCATCGACGAGGCGGACCTCGCCGTCGTCTCGCTCAGCATCGCCAGCCAGATCAACGGGCTGCGCTTCCGCCGCAACGGCGGGACTGACGGAACGGTGTCGGTGATGACGCAGTCCCGCACCGCCTGCCTGCTCGCCCCCGATGACGGGAAAGGCCGCAGCCGCGACTGACGAGCCCCAACCAGAAGGTGACCATCATGTCCAAGAGAACTCTCTCCCATCTGCTGGGTGCCGCCGCCGTCGCGGCCCTGGGCTGCGGCCTCGCCCCCGGGGTGCGGGCGGAGGCCGTGGTGGTGGCGTCCAGCGCGCCCGGCTATGTCCAGGGCCAGCTCGTCGCCGACGGTCAGGCGGTCCGGCTTCCCGACGGGGCCAACGCGACTCTGCTGTTCGCCAACGGCCGCCTGTTGCGCCTGCGCGGTCCCTATGACGGGATCCCCGGCGAGATGGCCGACAGCGCCGTTTCTGCCCGCGCCGGCCCCGTTGACGACCGCTTCATGCAGAGCGACCTGGGAGCCGCCCGCGCCTTGGGAAATCCACTGGAGGCGGCGCTGGAGCGGGCGCTGGCGATCGACCCGTCCGTTCCCGGCATCCGCTGCGTCAGGGCGGGAAGCCCGCCCATGCTGCGCCGCCCGGCGGAATCCGGGCTGGACGGCATGCTGCTGCAGGATATGGCCGGCGGACGGCGCGCGGCGGTCAGTTGGACCGGCACCGGTATTGCGCCTTGGCCGCCGAGCCTTCCGGTGACGGACGGGGCGGACATTGCGGCCCTGCGGCCGGATGGAACGCCGATCGGCACTTTGCATGTCCGCCTGGTGGACGCGACGGCCGGGGCGGCGCTGGCGGTGGGCATGGCCTCGGCCGGCTGCGCCGGGCAGATCGGTGCGGCGATGGCGGCCTTGCGCGACGCGACGGTGCCGCTTGCCCTCTTTCTCACCGCCGATCCGGATTCAGGAGCCGCCTATCGGCCGGGCGAGGACATCCGGCTGCTGGTCCGGACCGACCGCGACGCCCATCTTTACTGCTATCTGCGCAATGCGCGCGCCCAGCTGATCCCCATCTTTCCGGCCGGCGCCACCATGAGCGCCCATGTGGCGGGCAATGCGCCGGTCAGCCTGTCCGGTGACCGCATGCCCCTGCGGGCCGGTGACGGTCCCGCCGATCTGGAGGTGCGCTGCATCGCCGCCAGCCGCAATCTTGACGGCGAGATGCCTGGCCGCACCGACGCCTTCCGCCCGCTTGGCGAGGAGGCCGCCGTCCAGCTCGACCGCGCGGTGTCCCGCCTGCGCGAGACCGAGGTGGCATCCGCTCAGCTTGTCCTGAAGGTTCGCTGAGGAACCGCATGGACGGCGCACCCGCGACCCCCAGGGAGAAACCGCCGGCTCCCCCCGTGATGAAGCCGGCACCGCCGGAGCCCGGCCGGCGCCGTTGGCCGACGATGCGGCTGGCCGTGGCCGTCGTGCTGGGCAGCGCCGTGCTGGCGCTTGCAGCCGCAAGGCTGGTGCCGCCGCTGCGCACGGCCGACGAGAGTCTGGGCGACCGGCTGATCGCCGCATCGGCACCGGCCCGGCCCCAGCATCCGGCCATCGCGCTGGTGCTGTTCGGGGAGGACAGCTTCGCCGGGCTGGCCTGCCGGTCGCCGGTGGATCGCGGCATGCTGGCCGACATGATCGGCGTGCTGGAGGCGGCCCGGGTGCGCGCCATCGGCATCGATGTGCTGTTCGACCAGCCGACCCTGCCGGCGCTCGACGAGCGGCTGCGCCACGCCATGCTCGGCGCTTCGGTTCCGGTGGTGGCGATCACGGCGCTGGACCGGACGCCGCTGACCGACCGGCAGCGACGCTTCCTGAACGAGTTCACCGAAGGGCTGCCGCGCGGCCATGCCAACCTGGCGAAGGACCGGCTGGATGCCGCCGTGCGCTGGCATGTCCCTTTCGGCGACGACGGCACGCCCAGCCTGCCGGTGCAGCTCGCCCGCGTCGGCGGCGTGTCCGGCGTGCCGGCGGAGCCCTTCCGCATCGACTGGCATGGCCGGCCGGACGGCGCCACCGCCCCATTCCCGGTCTATCCCGCCGAGGCTGTCGCCCTGCTGCCCAAGGACTGGCTGGTCGGGCGGATCGTGCTGGTGGGCACTGCGCTGGCCGGGATCGACCAGCACCGCACGCCGCTGTCGCCCGCCGGTTCCTCGACGGCGGGCGTGGAGATCGAGGCGCATGTGCTGGCCCAGCTGCTCGACGGGCGGAGCAGCCCGCGCCTTCCCGTCGCGGGGGAGGTGGCGCTGGCGCTGCTGATGGCGGCGGCCGGGGTGGCCGTGGCGCTGGCCGGGCTGCCATTGTGGTTGCTGGCGTCGGTGGGCCTGCTCGTGCCGGCGGCGGGCTGGACCGGCGCGGCGGCGCTGTTCGGGGCGGGCGGGCCGCTGGTGCCGCTCGCGGCGCCGTCGCTGGCCTGGGTTGCCGGCATCGCCGCCATGACCGTGCAGATGTCCTTGCGGGAGCGGGCCGACCGGCGTGTCATGATGCAGCTGTTCGCCAATCACGTCTCCCAGCCGGTGGCGGAGGAGATCTGGCGGGAGCGCGCGACTTTCATGGCCGGCAACCGCCCGCGCCCGCAGCAGCTGACCGCGACCGTGCTGTTTTCCGACATCGAAGGCTTCACCACCATCTGCGAAGCGCTGGAGCCGGAGCCGCTGATCCGCTGGCTGGAGGGCTATCTCGACGCCATGGTGCGCATTGTGACGGCCAATGACGGGGTGGTGCTGCGCTTCGTCGGCGATGCGATCCTGGCGGTCTTCGGCGCGCCGGTCGCCCGCACCACGCAGGCGCAGATCGACGCCGACGCCCTCCGCGCCGTCCGCTGCGCCCTGCAGATGGGGCGGGAACTGGTGGCGCTGAACCGCCAATGGCAGGCGGAGGGGCTGCCGCCGGTCGGCATCCGTGTCGGCCTGCACACCGGCCCCCTGGTGGCCGGCAGCCTGGGCGGGCTGCGCCACAGCGAATATTCGCTGCTGGGGGACACCGCCAACACCGCCGCCCGGCTGGAGGCCTACGGCAAGCTGGTCGAGGCCCGGACGTCCCGCCATTGCCGCATCATCGTCGGCGACCCGACCTGGCAGGCGGTGCGGCAGGCGGTGCGGCAGGATGTCCAGGGCCGATGCACCGCGATGCCGGTGGGGGAGGTGGCGCTGAAGGGCAAGACCAGGACGGTGCGCATCTGGCTGCTGGTCGATGACGGCGATGCTGACGGTTGTGTGTGAGGACAATCAAAAAATCATGTGCGATGCGCGCAGTAATCCCTTCGGTCTGCCACCTCCTCTTTTGCCGGAGTTAGGCAGAAG
The DNA here is from genome assembly GCA_046570145.1 of Alphaproteobacteria bacterium. Classification (GTDB taxonomy): domain Bacteria; phylum Pseudomonadota; class Alphaproteobacteria; order Azospirillales; family Azospirillaceae; genus Azospirillum. The sequence continues at coordinate 31 of JBKHVJ010000431.1, read as the reverse complement.
GGGCGTCTTGGCATTGTTTGTTGCCGCGGGT
>JBKHVJ010000430.1:0-7020 GCA_046570145.1 Alphaproteobacteria bacterium | reverse complement strand
TTCCCAGCCGATGCGAACGTTCTTGATCGTCCCTCCGCCGACGGTGGTGTAGGACGGCATCTCGAAAATCTTCTTTTCGACGATGCCGTCCAGCGCCAGCACCGGCAGTGCGCCGAACAGGCATGCGGCCATGGCGAGCGCGCCCAGACGGCCGGACCATGTGGACCCGCGGACAACCCGAGGCATGAGCATCCCCCCCAATTGTTTGCTGGACGGGCAGTCTACCCATACGGTTGTGTCTGTCCAGATGCCTTCGCTGACGCTTACGGTTAGGTGCGCGGTCAGCGCAGGCGGACGGCGGTGCCGTTGACCGACACCATCAGCATGCCGTTCTCCTTGCCCAGAACCTCGTAATCGACATCCACCCCGACGATGGCGTCGGCGCCGAGCGACCGTGCCGCCTCCTGCATGTCGGCGAAGGCCGCCTCCCGCGCCTCGCGCAACGCCGCCTGATAGCCGCCGGCCCGGCCGCCGACGATGTCGCGCACGGAGGAGAACAGGTCGCGGAACACGTTCACGCCCATGATCGCCTCGCCGGCGACGATGCCCAGATACTGGGCGACCGGGCGGCCTTCCACGGAATCGGTGCTGGTGACGATCATGGTCGCGTTTCCCCAAACGGTTTCGATGCCGCACAGATGGGGCCTTTACGGCGGAGTCCAAGGCGGCACTGCGAATTCGCATGGAAGCCTAGCCCATCGCACCTTCCCCCACCCCGTCCGTACCGTGTAGGACAGGGTGGCGCTCGCCGGGGGGCGATAAGGGCAGGCTGGGGGAAAAGCGATGGACGACACACGGCGCGCCATCCTGCGCTGGATGACCGGCGTCATGGAGGCGAAGTGCTGGAGTGCCGGCGGCTGGGCACGCCTGGCCGGTGTCACCGCCACCAACCTGACCCGCTTCCTGCGCGATCCGGTCATGGGCAGCGTGCCCAGCGCCGACACGCTGGCCCGGCTGGCCCGCGTCGCCGGGTCGGAGCCGCGTTTCCTCGACGACCATGCCTATGCGCCGGTCTCCCGCGTGCCGGTGCTCACTCTGGAGCAGGCCCACGTCTTTCTCGACCTCGGCCGCCGAGCAGGGGAGGCGTACCTGGCCGGAGCGCTGAAGGACGGTGCGGCGTCTGTCGCCATGGATGGCCGGACCTCCCGCCGGGCCTTCGCGTTGCGGATCCTGTCCAAGAGCCTGGATGCCGCCGGCGTGCTGCCGCGTGACTGCGTGGTGCTGGAACCGCTGGACATTCTGACGCCGCAGAGCGGCGATGTGGTGGTGACGGTGGGGGAGGGCACCATCTGCGGCTACCGCTTTTTCCCGCCGCATCTGATGCCGGTTTCGACCGACCCGGACTGCCGCCCGACCGCCATCGACCGCGCCCATGTGGCCGGAGTCGCCGTCCACGTGGTGCGAGCGCTTCGCATGTAAAAGGGCGGGCCGCGCCGAGTCGCGGCGCGCGTTCAAGCCCTCCACGACTCGCAAAATCGGACGCCTCTACTCCGTCCGTTTTGTCTTGTGACGAAACTCACAAGAAGGCACCAAATATAGCGTGTTTCCAGAACTTTGGGCTGGTCTACGGCCAAGCCATAGGTTCACGTTTTGTTCTTGAATGCTGCGTGTTCGCATCCCATATTCAGGGTCCGGTCAGGCGGTCCGAAAGACAAGCTGCGAAGTCGCAGTGACGGTCACGCTTCGAAGCCGGAATGGCGGCCCGAATGGGGCCGGAACCGGGGATGGCGGGACGGCATGGCGATCACTCAGGCACAGCGGGAATTGCGGGCAGGGCGGATCGGCTCGTCGGACGCCACGCGCGTGATGGCCGGCGACTGGCTGTCGCTGTGGCGCGAGAAGACCGGCCGGGCGGAGGCGGACAATCTCGACCTTGTCGCCGCCGTGCAGATCGGCATCGCGACCGAGCATCTGCACCCGCGCTTCGTCACCCACGCCACCGGACTTCCCTGCGTGGCCGCCCCCGAGACCTACCGTCACGCCGACCATGACTGGATGGTGGCACACCCCGACTTCCTGACCGGCAGCGGGACGGACGGTGTGCTCGACACCATCGTGGAGGCGAAGTTCAACAGCGGCTTCCAGAGCGATGCCGACCTCGCCCGCCGTTACTACTGGCAGATTCAGCATCAGCTGGAGGTGGTCGGGCTGGACCGCGCGCTGCTGTCGATCCTGCGCCCGACCGGCCACAGCCTGGTGACGGTCGAGCGGCGGCCGGATGACATCGAGCGGCTGGTGGAGACGCTGGAAGCCTTCTGGTGGCACGTCGTCAACGACGTCGAGCCGTCGGACCCGCTGCCGATGGGGGGCCGTCCTATGAGAACGGCCGCGTCTTCGACATGGGGCGGCACAACCGCTTTCGGGCCTTGGCCGACCGGCTGGTCGCCAACCGGGCGGCGGCGCTGGAGGTGAAGGAGGATGAGGCCGCTCTGAAGGCGCTGATGCCGGACGACGCCCGCATCGCCTTCGTCGCTATCGACCGGTCGGACGGCCGCTCCGGCGGCCTCTATCTCGCGCGCGACCGCGAGGGTCGGCTCAGCCTGCGCTACGGCGCACCGCCGCGCCGTGCCCTGGCCGACGCGCAATCCTGGCCCCAATCATCTGAAGAGCACTCCGCTGACCCGAACGCGGTGGAACTCAGCCTGGAAACAGTGCTGACCGCCGGCTGGGGTGAGGGGAGAGCCGAAACGTTTGGACAAGAAGGACCCAAATCATGGGACGCATGAGCAAGACCGACCACGTCGTCGCCGACACTGAAGCCGCTGAATCCAGCGTGGCAGAATCCGGCGCGACCGAGTCCAACGTGACGGAGACCGCTCCGGTCGAACCGAAGTCCGGCGGCAGCCGCGGTTCGCAGGGCTCCAAGGGCTCCGCAGGCGGCAGCCGGGCGGCGGAGCCGCAGCGCATCGACACCATGTTCCTGTGGAACCGGCTGAAGCGCACCGACCCGAAGGCGACCAAGCCCTTCACCCGCTCCGGCGGCTTCCGCGGCACGCAGATCGACCCGACCTGGCGCTTCCAGATGATGACCGAGGTGTTCGGTCCGATCGGCAAGGGTTGGGGCTACGAGCAGGTGGACTGGACCATCGCGGAACGGATGATCTTCATCTGCGCCCGCGTCTGGTACGTCGACCCGGAGAGCGGGGAGAAGTGCTTCACCGGCCCGCAGTGGGGCGGGACCGAGATGGTCCGCCGCCGCAACGGGATGGAGATGCCGGACGACGAGTGCTTCAAGATGTCGATGACCGATGCGGTCGGCAAATGCCTGCTGCAGCTCGGTCTGGCCGCCGACGTCTATATGGGTCAGTTCGACGACAGCAAGTATCGGGAGGAGTCGGAGGCCTTCTATGCCGCCAAGTCCAACCCGGACCTGCAGCCCGCCGCCGTCGAAGCCTTCGAGGCGGAGGTGAAACGCCGCCTGGGGACCTGCCTGGACCTGGACGACCTGGAAGAGGTCTGGCGGTCTGGCGTCGGCACCCGCCTGCGCGAGATCGGTTCCGTGGACCGCGCCGCCCAGCACCGCATCACCGGCCTGTTCGCCCAGAAGAAGGCCGAGATTCTGAAGCGCGAGGAAGAGGACGGGCGGGAAGCCGCCTGACGGAACGCCATGACCCAGACGACTCACATCACCGGCGACCGGTCGCCCAGCGGTCTTTTCCGCATGAGCGCCTGGGAAGGCGAGTTCGAACGCGCCAACGCGCAGTTGCCGCGCTGGTACTGGAACCGCGACCAGCGCCGCCGCCACTACGCCCGCTGGGTGGAGGCGGAGGCCGAAACGCTGGCGATGCGGCTGTCCGGGCTGCTGCGGTCCGATACCCCAACGGAAACCGGGAGCGCGGCCCGCATCCTCGTCGATCAGCTCGCGCGTGACATCGACTGGGCTCGACGGTTGGAAGACTCGGACTCGGAAGACGGCAAATTCGCCCACGCCGCCTGACCGCAGGCGGCATCAAGGGAAGGATATCATCTCATGACGATAGAAGAGGTCCAGGCGCGTCTGCGCGCCGCTCAAGCCCGGATCGGGCGTGAGGGCCGCTTCGCCCTCACCCTCAGCCTGGACGGGCGCGAGGAATGCTACATCACCCATTGGTTCCGCCCCGAGCCGCACGCATTCGAGGATTGCCGCGCGGTCGGTTCCGGAACCCTCAGCGAATGCCTGGACGCGCTGGACCGCTATGTCGCGGTGAACCGGGTGCGCGACGAGGCTCCGGTGCTGATGGCCGCCGAATGACATCCCCGTAACGGCCAAGCCATCGGCCTTTGTCCCCTCGTTCCCCCCGCGGACGAGGGGACTTTTTTCTGCCCGCCCCTCGCGCGCCGTCGAGGTTGTGGTATCGTCTTCGCCTTCGAGCGGAAGGGGAACGAACATGGATCCCGTACTTGCCTTCGTCAGCATCGCCGGGGCCATCGCGGTCGGTGCTGCCAGTCCGGGACCGAGCTTCGTGCTGGTCGCCCGCACCTCCATCGCCGTGTCCCGCAGCGCCGGTCTGGCCACCGCGCTCGGCATGGGGATCGGCGGCGTGTTCTTCGCTTCCCTGGCGCTGCTGGGACTGCATGCGCTGCTGTCGCAGGTCGGCTGGCTCTATGCGGTGCTGAAGCTCGTGGGCGGCGCATATCTGGTCTACCTCGCGATCCGCATCTGGCGCGGCGCCGCAGAGCCTCTCGTGGTGGCGGAGGAGGGGCAGACGGCACCCGCCGGGCTGATGCGGCCGATGCTGTTCGGGCTGCTTACCCAATTGAGCAACCCGAAAACGGCGCTGGTCTATGGCAGCATCTTCGCCGCGCTGATGCCGGCCGAATCGCCGGTCTGGCTGTTCGTTTTACTGCCTCCGGCGATCTTCGCGATCGAAGCCGGCTGGTACGCCCTTGTCGCCGCAGCATTCTCCGCCGGCCGGCCGCGCGCCGCCTACCTGCGATCCAAGCGCTGGGTCGACCGGGTTGCCGCTGCCGCCATCGGCGGACTGGGCGTCCGCCTGACGGCGGACGCTCTGCCCCCTACCTGACCCTTACTTCTTCTTGCCCGACTGCGCCCGGGCGAACGCCTCGGCGAAGGCGCTGTTGACCGGCTCGGGCGCCTTGACCGGCTTCGGCGCAGCCTTGGCCGCAGGCGCCGCCGGGCGGCGATCCTGCTGCTGCGGGCGGGCCGGCCCCCGTTCGTCGCGGCGTTCCTCCCGCCGGGCCGGACGCGGCGCTTCCTCGCCCATGCGCATGGTCAGGGCGATGCGCTTACGCGGAATATCCACCTCCAGCACCTTCACCTTCACCACGTCGCCGGCCTTCACCACCGTGTGAGGGTCCTTCACGAAGCTGTTGGCAAGCTGGGAAATATGCACCAGCCCGTCCTGGTGGACGCCGATGTCGACGAAGGCGCCGAAGGCGGTGACGTTGGTGACGACGCCCTCCAGCATCATGCCGGGCTGAAGGTGCTTCAGCTCCTCCACGCCTTCCTTGAAGGTGGCGGTCTTGAACTCCGGACGCGGGTCGCGGCCGGGCTTCTCCAACTCCTTGATGATGTCTTCGATGGTGGGCACGCCGAAGCGCTCATCGGTGAACTCCTCCGCGTTGAGCCCGCGCAGGAAGCGGGCATCGCCGATGACGCTGCCGAGATCGCGGCCGGTCGTCTTCACGATGCGCTGAACCACCGGATAGGCTTCCGGATGGACGGCGGAACCGTCGAGCGGATTCTCGCCGTCGCGGATGCGCAGGAAGCCGGCGGCCTGCTCGAAGGTCTTCGGACCCAGCCGCGCCACGTCGAGCAACTGCTTGCGCGAACGGAAGGCGCCGTTGCGGTCGCGATGCTCGACGATGTTGCGGGCGATGGTCTCGTTCAGGCCCGACACGCGGGTCAGCAGCGGGATCGATGCGGTGTTGAGGTCGACGCCGACCGCGTTCACGCAATCCTCGACCACGGCATCCAGCGAGCGCGCCAGCTTGCCCCCGGCCACGTCATGCTGGTACTGGCCGACGCCGATCGACTTCGGCTCGATCTTCACCAGCTCGGCCAGCGGGTCCTGCAGGCGCCGGGCGATGGAGACCGCGCCGCGCAGGCTGACGTCCAGGGTGGGGAACTCGTGCGCCGCGGTTTCCGAGGCGGAGTACACCGAGGCGCCGGCCTCGCTGACCACCAGCTTGGTCAGGGACAGCTCGGGATGGCGCTTCATCAGGTCGGCGGCCAGCTTGTCGGTCTCGCGCGAGGCGGTGCCGTTGCCGATGGAGATCAGTTCCACCTTGTGACGTGCCGCCAGCGCCGCCAGCACGGCGATGGAGCCGTCCCAGTCGTTGCGCGGCGGGTGCGGGTAGATCGTCGTCGTCTCCACCAGCTTGCCGGTGGAATCGACGACGGCGACCTTCACGCCGGTGCGGATGCCGGGATCGAGCCCGATGGTGGCGCGCTGGCCGGCCGGGGCGGCCAGCAACAGGTCGTGCAGGTTGCGGGCGAAGACGCGGATCGCCTCGTCCTCCGCCCGCTCGCGCAAGGTCCCCATCAGGTCGGTCTCGATGTGCGGACCGATCTTCAGCTTCCAGGTCCAGCGCACCACGTCGGACAGCCACTTGTCGGCCGGACGGCCCTGGTCGCGGATGCCGGTGTGGACGGCGATGGTGCCCTCCGCCGGATGCGGCTGACCGTCCTCGACCGGCAGGTCGAGGCGGATGTCGAGCACCCCCTGCGCCCGGCCGCGGAACAGCGCCAGCGCCCGGTGCGACGGCAGCTTCGACCAGTTCTCCGAGAAGTCGAAATAATCAGAGAATTTGGCGCCTTCCGCCTTCTTCTCCTCGATCACCTTGGAGGTGACGACGCCCTTGTCCGCCATGGCGGTGCGCAGGCGGCCGACCAGTTCGGCATCCTCGCCGAAGCGTTCCACCAGGATATGGCGGGCGCCGTCCAGCGCGGACTTGACGTCGGCAACGCCCTTGTCGGCGTTTACGAAGGCGGCGGCCTCGGAGTCCGGCTGCTTCTTCGGATCGGCCAGCAGCGCGTCGGCCAGCGGCTCCAGCCCGGCTTCGCGGGCGATCTGCGCC
>JBKHVJ010000429.1:0-14388 GCA_046570145.1 Alphaproteobacteria bacterium | reverse complement strand
GGTTGGCCTTGGCGCCCTGCGGCGTGGTCAGGGCGGTGTATCCGGGCAGGCCCAGGTTCAGGCCGGCCTTGATCTGGTCCTTCTTCCCGTCCAGCGCCATCACCGCCATCATGTTCATGGCATAGCCGGCGACCGCGGGATCCCAGAACTGGATGTACTGGATGTCGCCCTGGGCCAGATACTGGCCGGCCACCGAAACCAGGCCGGTGCCGGAGAAGAACAGCTTGTTCTTCAGGCCGCGTTCGGCCACCAGACGGCCGGCGCCGGCCGAGGTCGGCATCGGGCCGCCGATGATGCCCTTCAGGTCCGGATATGTCGTCAGGACTTCCTTCAGCTTGTTGTAATCGGTGTTGGCGTCGTCATAGGTTTCCAGACGGTTGGTCACCATCTGCATCTTGGGGAAATTCTGCTTCTGGTAGGCGATGGCGCCGTCGATCCACTCGTTCTGAGACTTGGAGGTCAGGCTGCCGACGGTGCAGACATACTTGCCCTCGCCGCCCATCGCCTTGCCCAGCACTTCCATCAGCTTGGCGCCGTAGGCGAAGTTGTCGAAGGCCTCCAGCACATAGTCGGCGTTCTGGATGTTCGACGCCTCATGCGCGATCACCACGATGCCGCGGTCGCGAGCCTTCTTCAGCACCGGCTCCACCGCCTCGACGGAAAAGGGGACGATGGCGATGGCGTCCACGCCCTGAGCGATCAGGTTCTCGACCAGCTGAACCTGCGCCGCCGCGTCGGCCTGGCTCGGCCCGACCATCCAGGTGTCGTGGCCGGTATCGCCGGCGAACTGCTTCACGCCCTCGCGCATGCGGTCGAACCAGGCGATGCCGTCCACCTTCACCACGGTGGCGATGGAGTATTTCTTCTTGGTGGCGTCGGACTTCAGCGTCTTGACGGCATCCGGGGTCGGAACCGGATCGGCGGCCACCGCCGGCCCGGCGACCAGCGACGCGGCGACGATGAGCGAAGACAGCAACTTCTTCATGTTGGCGTGACTCCCATGGCAGGCGATTTGCGCCGCAAGGTGGAGAGCGAATAGCCACACCCCACCGGCGGTGCCGGGGTGTTTGCCACCCCCTGCGCGTTCCGTTTCTGGTGATGCCGTGCCGGGTGGGGCGGACGGAACACCCGCCCGACCGGCACGCTGTGCGGCGAGGGCCCGCGGCGTCAGCCGCCGACGATCGCCACGCTGGCGCTGGCGCCGATGCGCGAGGCGCCGGCCGCGATCATGCGGCGGGCATCCTCGGTCGTCCGCACGCCGCCCGATGCCTTGACGCCCATCTCGTCGCCGACGGTGCGGCGCATCAGCGCCACATCCTCGACGGTGGCGCCGCCCCCGGCGAAGCCGGTGGAGGTCTTGACGAAATCGGCTCCTGCCTCCTGCGACAGGCGGCAGGCCAGGACCTTCTCGTCATCGGTGAGCAGGCAGGTCTCGATGATGACCTTCAGCAGGGCGTCGCCGCAGGCTTGGCGGACCGCGGCGATGTCGTCGCGGACCTCCGCGGTCCTGCCGGCCTTCAGCAGGCCGATGGGGATCACCATGTCGACCTCGCGGGCGCCGTGGCGGACCACCCATTCCGCCTCGTCGGCCTTGATGGCCGTGGGATCGGCGCCGAAGGGAAAGCAGATCACGGCGCAGGGCGCCACCGGCGAACCGGCCAGCCGCTCCGTCACCAGCGGGATGAAGACCGGGTTGACGCAGACCGCCTTGAAGGCATGCGCGCGCGCGTCGTCGCACAGCCGCTCCACATCGGCGGGCTGGGCGTCCGGGCGCAGGATGGTGTGGTCGATGAACGGAGCCAGACCGGCCGACTCCGTCGGGACGCTGGGAACGGGCATCTTGGTCCTCCCGGGGAGACCCTTTTCGCCGGGCCTCTCCTCGATTGTCGCCGGGATGCCAACATCTCCTTTGTTGATGTTAACATCCTAACATTTTCTGAAAGGATAGTTTCACGCTGCCGCGCAGTGTGTCAAGATCAATGCATGCGATTGTGAGTTTGGCGACGGCCATGCCGGTCCAGCCATCGCACCATTGGGATTAACCCGTCTGGATTGTAGGCTGCGGCCGTCGTTAAGCTGGGCGGAAGCGCTACGGGATGTGGATATGTCGATGAGAAGGGCCGATCGCCTCGACCGGTTACAAACCGCGCTGGATGCCGGCGGCTATCTTCGGCTGAAGGACGCGGCCCGGCTGCTGGGCGTTTCCGAAATGACGGTGCGCCGCGACATCGCGTCCTGCGGCGGGCGCTTCGCCTATCTCGGCGGCTACATCGCCGGCGGGCTGGAGAGCAGCGGCGGCATGGGCTACATGCTGGACCGGGAACGCGACGCCCATATCGAGATGAAACGGGCGGCCTGCGAGGCGGCGGCGACCCTGCTGAAGCCGGGCGAGACGGTCTTCATCGACTGCGGCACCACCACCACCCACCTCGCCAGCCGCATCCCGGCAGACAGCCAGATCACGGTGGTCTGCTACGCCATGAACATCGCGGAGATCGTCTGCCGCAAGCCGGGCGTGCGCGTGGTCATGCTGGGCGGCCTCTACCACGCCTCGTCGGCATCCTTCTCCAGCCCCGAGTCGCTGGAGATGCTGCGCGGCATCGGCATCAACACCGCCTTCATCTCGGCCGGCGGCGTGCACGAGGCGTTGGGCATCAGCTGCTCCAACTTCCACGAGGTGGAGATCAAGCAGACCGCCATCGCCAACGCCGTGACCAAGGCGCTGGTGATCGACACCAGCAAGTTCGATCAGGTGAAGCCGGCCTTCTTCGCCAAGCTCGACAGCTTCGACATCCTGTGCTGCGACCGCGGCCTCGACGACGGGCGGGCAGGGCGGCTCACCGCGGCGGGTGTCCGGATCGTTCCGGCCTGAGCCGCAGGACGCCGATCAGCCTGATTTGGCCTTGCCCAGCGCGCTGCCGGCCGACGCGCACATGATGAAGGCGATGGCCGCCCACTGTATCCAGCTCAACCGTTCGCCCAGCATCAGGAAGCCGATCAGCGCCGCCACGGCCGGCGACGCGCTGACGGCGAGTCCGAACACGGGGCCGGGCAGGCGGCGGAGCGCCATCATCTCCAGCGTGTAGGGCAGCATGCTGGACAACGCCGCCACCGCGAGGCCGACCGCCAGCACGGACGGGACCAGCAATCCGCCGCCGGCATGGGCGACCCCCAGCGGCACCGTAAAGCTCGCGGCGACCAGCATGCCCCAGGCCACCGCCTGTCCGCCGGGCAGGGAAGACGCGCGCTTGCCGAATACGATATAGAGCGCCCAGCACAGCGCCGCCGCCGCCGCATAGGCGACGCCGAGCGGATCGAGCGCGGTCGCCGCCTGTTGCAAGGGCAGCAGCAGGGCGAGCCCGGCCGCGGCGCAGGCGATCCACAGGAAGTCCTTCAGCCGGCGGGAGCCGAGCAGCGCCACCGCCAGCGGTCCGGTCACCTCGATGGCGATGGCGATGCCGATGGGGATCAGCTCCATCGCGCGGTAGATCGACAGGTTCATCGCCCCTAGCGTCGTGCCGTAGACCAGCAGGTTGCGCAGATCCCCGCGGCCGGGTCGGCTGCGCCAGGGCCGCAGGATCGCCGCGAGCATCAGCGCCGACAGCCCGACCCGCAGCGCCGTGACGCCCTCCGCCCCCACCAGTGGGAACAGCGACTTGGCCGATGCGGCGCCGACATATTGAGACAGCAGCGAAGCCAGCAGGAGCAGCAGGGGAAGCACCGCAGGCTCCGTCCTGCCGGCGGCCGTCGGATCGGTGGAGGCGTTCGCCACGCTCGCGGGCTCCGGATTGAGGGTGGGTCCGGGTGAAAAGATACTGTGACGTCGCGGCGTTGGGCGCTTAAGTTTCGCTCTATCGACGCATCGTTATTTCGCAAGAGCCCCCATGCGCTCAACAACCGCTCGACCGCCGGACCAGTTCGACGATCAGGACCGCGCGATCCTGCGCATCCTCCAGCGCGACAACAAGACCTCGCAACGGGTGATCGGCGAGGCGGTCAATCTCTCCGCCCCGGCGGTGCAGCGCCGCATCGCCCGGATGGAGGCGGCCGGCATCATTCGCCGCAACATCGCGGTGATCGATCCGGCCAGCGTCGGCCAGGGCGTGACCGTGGTGGTGGAGGTCCAGACGGTCAACGACCGCTCCCCCGTGATCGCCGCCGCCAAGCGTCTGTTCCGCGAGGCGCCGGAGGTGCAGCAGTGCTATCTGGTCACCGGCAAGGCCAGCTTCGTCCTGATCCTGCTGGTCCCGGACATGGCGAGCTACGAGGTGCTGTCGCGCCGCCTGTTCGCCGACAACGAACTGGTGCAGTCCTTCCAGACCCTGGTGGTGCTCGACCCGGTGAAGGTCACCCTGGATGTGGACGTCTAGCAGGACGGTCAGTCGTCCCAGTCCTCATAGCCCCAATCCTCGGCGTCCGGGTCGGCGGTGCCGAGCGGGGCCACGGTCGCGCCGGCGTCCAGCGCCGCCGCAAGCCAGGGTTCCACGCCGGTGACCGGGGACATCCGGCACCAGCGCCGGCGGCGGCCGTCCCGCCGGCACTGGCCCTGCCGCTTCATCTCCTCCCGCAACTCCCAGGACGGAATGGAGGGGAAGCGCAGTTCCAGGCCGCGGTCGTTCTGGGCGATCTCCACCGGATCCCCGGACAGGGTCGTGTGGGTCAGCCCATTTTCCAGCACCCGGCGCAGCAGTGTGGCTCGTTCGTCGCGGAGGCGGGCCTCGGCCTCACGTTGGCGGCGGCGCTCGCCCATGGCGTCGGCGATCCAGTCGGGCGCTTCCTCCAGCACGCGGTAGCCGGCACCGCCGCGGGGACCCGGCGCTTCCTCGATCAGCCCTTCCTGCACGAGGTCGGCAAGCATGGCCTTCAGCCGGTCGCGGTCGGACCGATTGCCGAGCGGCCGCTGTGCCGCGGCATCCGCGGCGGTGAAGCGCTCGCCTGCCCTCCAGCCTTCGTAAAGTGCGGCGGTCAGCGCGTGGAGATCGGCGATGCGGCTGCGCTGGTCGGCCAGCCGTTGGGTAACGACGGGGTTGGGGGCCAACTCGGTCCGCCCGCTCATGCCGCAGGTCAGGCATTGCCAGCTTCCGGGGTCCGACAGGAGGATGCGGGGGGCGCAGCGGCGGTTGCGGCAATGCTCCTCGCTGCCCGGCTCCGGCAGGCCGCGCCCGCTGTCCAGCAGGCTGCGGATCGCGTCGAGCGGGCTGTCCGCGATGCTCCGCAGCCGGTCCAGCACATCCGCCGGCAGCCAGACCTCCGCACCGCCGGACTCGTCCGGCACGGCGAAGCGGCTGGTCAAGCTTCTGCGGTGGGCGGCGGCGAGCAGGGACAGCACCCGCTCGGCCGTATAGCTCTCGTCGAAGGTATCGGCGAGGATGTCTGCCAGTTCGGCCAGCGATGCGGTGGGCGCCAGGGCGCTCCGGTCATCGGCGGCGACGATGCGGCGGGCCTCGGCGAGGATCTCCGCGCTTTCCTGCGGTCCGGCCGCCCTGTGTCCGTTCTGGCCATTCGCCGCCATGTCCGCCCTGTTCCGTCCTGGTCCGATGCCGCATCACCCTAACCAAGCTGGTCGTCGGCAAAACGGTCTTCAAGCGCAGGCGGAACGGCCTGCCGAAAAGCGGTGTTGAAGGTGGGCAACCAAAGGCATCAGCGCCCCGCCCAGCGGCAAGGGCGCCTGATATGATGAGGGTCCCCATGCCAGACAGCGCGCATTTCGCTCCGCCCGGCCCGCTCGGCTTCGGCGGCGCTCCCCTGGGCAACATGTTCGAGGAGGTGGCGGACGACATCGCCGAAGCCACGCTCGACGCCGCCTGGGACGCCGGCATCCGCTATTTCGACACGGCTCCCGAATATGGTCCGGGCATTTCGGAGCACCGGTTCGGCCATGTGCTGCGCAACCGCCCGCGCGACCAGTTCGTGCTGTCCACCAAGGTCGGGCGGCTGCTCCGCGCCGACGAGAGCAAGGGCGGCCGCCATGGCCCCTTCGTCAAGGGCCTGCCCTTCCGCGTCGACTACGACTACACCGCCGACGGCGTCCGCCGGTCCATCGAGGACAGCCTGCAGCGGCTGGGCATGGCGCGCATCGACATCGCCTACATCCACGACTGCGCCGAGGACGCCCATGGCGACCGCTGGCTGGAGGTGTTCGACACCGCCATGAAGGGCGCCGCCGTGGCGCTCACCCAGCTGCGCGAGGAGGGGGTGATCCGTGCCTGGGGCCTTGGCGTCAACCGGGTGGAGCCCTGCGTCATGGCGCTGGAGCGCGCCGACCCTGACGTCTTCCTGCTGGCCGGCCGCTACAGCCTGCTGAACCAGCCGGCGCCGGACGAACTGTTCCCGCGTTGCGCGGAGCGCGGCGTGCATGTGGTCGTGGGCGGCCCCTACAACTCCGGCATCATCGCCGGCGGAAAGACCTTCGAGTATCGTGAGGCGTCATCCGACAAGGTCGCCGCCCGCGACCGTCTGGCGGAGATCGCCGGCCGCCATGGCGTCGATCTGCGCGCGGCGGCCCTGCAGTTCTGCGCCGCCCATCCGGTCGTCGCGTCGGTCATTCCCGGCACCAAGAACCCGGCGCGGGTGCACGAGAACGTCCAGCTGATGGCCCAGCCGATCCCCGCCGATTTCTGGCGGGAACTGAAGGCGTCGGGCGTCCTGCCGGAACAGGCGCCGACGCCGGCTTGATGGCGACTTGATGGGGGCGGGTGAGGGCCGCCCCGTCAGGTGCTCACCACCATTCCGGGGAAGGCCGCTTCGAACCGCCTGGGCTCGATGCCGTGGCCGGCCAGCGTGGCGCGCAGCCGTTCGGGCGGCTCCTCGCGCGCCTCGTCGGTCAGGGCGAAGGTGCCCCAATGGATGCCGACAGCCTTCCGCGCTCCGACATCCAGCATGATCCGCAGCGCTTCCTCCGGGTCGCAATGCTGGGCGGACATGAACCAGCGCGGATCGTAGGCGCCGATGGGGATCAGCGCGAGGTCGCAGCCGCCCAGCCGCCGGTGGATCGCCTTGAAGGCCGCCCCGGTGCCATAGCCGGTGTCGCCGGCGAAATAGAGCGTGCCGGCCGGCATGCGCAGGAAGAAGCCGCCCCACAGCGCCATCCGCCGGTCGCGCACCGTCCGCGACGACCAGTGGTTGGCCGGAACGATGTGGACCTCCGTTCCTGCGGCAAGCTCGAACCGGCTCCACCAGTCGCCGGCCGCCGTCCTTATCCCGGGGATATGCCTGCGCAGGATGGTGTCGTTGCCGAGCGGCGTGACGACCAGCGGCGCATCGCGCTCGTGGAGCCGCCGCAGGGTGTCGATATCCATATGGTCGTAATGATTGTGCGACAGCAGGACGGCGTCGATCCTCGGCAGGTCGTCGAACCGGATGCCCGGTGCCGTCGCCCGCTTCGGCCCGGCGAAGCGCACCGGGCTCGCCCGCTCCGACCAGACCGGATCGGTCAGGATGTTCAGCCCCGGCGCCTGGATCAGCGCCGTCGCATGCCCCACCACCGTCACGCGCAGCGTGTCGACCTCCGGTTCCGGCACGGCCGGGGTGACCGGCACCTCGCCCGGCCATCTGACCTTCCGGCGGCCGAACTGCCACCGCAGCAACTGGCGCAGAGAGCGGTCGGTGTCCGGCTCTCCCGGGTTGAAGAAGCGCACCCCATCGAAGTTCGAGGAGACGGGTCCTTGCCAGTAGGGGTTACGCATGCGGGACGGATCCTCTTCAGTGGCGGCGAGGGGGGAACACACCATGTGCGCAGTCGGGCTCACGCTTGAAAGGGGGTGCTGCAAATCGGTATCGAGGCGGATCGCCACTGGACCGCGGGCGGCCGGGCAGTTTACTGTGCCGGCTTGATTCATGGTTTGATCCTGGTTTGGACCCGATGCAATCCGACACGCCGACCGACGAGCAGCACCGCGCGATCCAGGCGATCGATGCCTGGTACATGGACGACCAGGCGCCGCAGGTCTTCTGGCTTGCCGGAGAGGCGGGAACGGGGAAGAGCAAGACAACCGCCTTCGTGCTGGAGCATCTGCAGGAACGCCGTCGGCTGAGCGATTATGTGGTCGGCGCGCCGACCGGCAAGGCCGCGCAGGTCCTGCGCCAGAAGGGAATCGACGGGGCGGCGACCCTGCACTCGCTGCTCTACGCCCCGCGCAAGGACGGCGACACCGGCGAGCTGTTCTTCGCCCGCCGCAGCGACGGCCCGATGGCCGATGCCGACCTGATCGTCTGCGACGAGGGGTCGATGATCGGCGACGACGTGGCCCGCGACCTTCTGCGGACGGAAAAGAAGATCCTGGTGATCGCCGACGACTATCAGCTGCCGCCGGTCTCCGGCCAGGGCCTGTTCACCAGCGGCGAGCCCGATTTCCGCCTGACCGAGCCGCACCGCACCGCGCGGGAAAGCCCGGTCATCCGGCTCGCCCACCTGCTGCGCCGGCAGGAGATGCCGCGCCGCTTCGGCGCCGTCGGCAAGGTCCATGTCCTGCCGCTGGAGCGCAGCACCCAGTCGCTGGTGATGCGCCCCTCGTCGCAGGCGATCTGCGGCACCCACCGTGTCCGCACCACCTACACCAAGCGGATGCGCTCGCTGCTCGGCCATGAGTCGGTGATGCCGCAGACGGGGGAGCGCGTCATCTGCCGGCGCAACCAGAAGGACGAGGGGCTGTACAACGGCATGATCGGTTCGCTGACCCGCCCGGCGGCCGAAGCCCAGGGCCGCGATGCCGGCCTGTGGTCGCTGGGCGTGCAGATGGAGGACGAGGCGCGGTCCCGCGGCAAGCTGATGGTCCATCCCTGGATGTTCCAGGCCCACTATACCGAGGGCATGGTCCAGCCGCGGGTGGGCAAGGACATCCAGCTCTATGACTGGGCTTGGCTGATCACCTGCCACGCCGCCCAGGGGTCCGAGTTTCCGTCGGTCACGGTGGTCGACGATTCCGCCGCCTTCCGGGAACACCGCTGGCGCTGGCTCTACACCGCCGTCACCCGGTCACGCGACGAACTGGTGCTTCTGCTGCGCAATGCCGCGCTCGGCGGACCGTGGCAGCTGCCGGAGTTCGACGACTGCCTGCCGGACCGAGCGGACGCTCGATAAATTGAAGTGATCGAACACATCAGATTATTGCGTTGGATGTGATCGGTCCTGGTCTCCATAGTCCCTGTACCGGAGCGGAGCCGTCTTCCCCCGCCGCCCCGCTTTTGGAGACCCCGACCATGCCCCCTGACGCCATGGCACCGGCAAGGCCGGCGCCGGGACGCTCCGTCCTTTCCGTCGTGCTCGCCCATATCGGCACAGTTCTACCCGGCGTCGCTCTGTGCGCCGCGGTCACGGCGCTGGCCTTCGCCGCCGGCTGGGGGGAGGCGCGGCTGTTCGGCGAACCGTGGATCGAGGCGCTGGTGCTGGCGATCCTGATCGGTACCGCGCTGCGCACGATGTGGGCGCCGTCGGCGCTGTGGCGGCCGGGCATTGCTTTCTCGGCCAAGATCCTGCTGGAGGTGGCGGTCGTGCTGCTCGGCGCCACGGTCAGTGCGGCCACCATCCTGGCGGCGGGACCGGCGCTTCTGCTGGGCATCGCCGCCGTGGTGCTGGTGGCGGTGGCGGCGGGGTTCGGGATCGGCCGGCTGCTCGGCCTGCCGCCGCGGATGGCGCTTCTGGTCGCCTGCGGCAACGCCATCTGCGGCAATTCGGCCATCGCCGCGGTGGCGCCGGTGATCGATGCGGACAGCGACGACGTCGCCGCTTCCATCGCCTTCACCGCCGTGCTGGGGGTGGCGGTCGTGCTGGGCCTGCCCCTGATCGGCCTGGGGCTGCAGCTCAGCGGCGTGCAGTATGGCGCGCTGGCGGGGCTGACCGTCTATGCCGTGCCGCAGGTGATCGCCGCCGCCGCTCCGCTGGGCACCACGGCGGTGCAGGTCGGCACGCTGGTGAAGCTGGTGCGCGTGCTGATGCTGGGGCCGGTCTGCCTGCTGCTGTCGCTGCTGGCGCCGAGGCTGAACAGGGATGCGCCCGGTGCGTCGCGTCCGGCCGCGCCGCCGGTCCATCATCTGGTGCCGTGGTTCATCCAGGGCTTCCTGGCGATGACCGCGCTGCGCTCCCTCGACCTCATTCCGCAGGGGGCCCTGGTGCCGATGGGGCATGCGGCGACCCTGCTGACCGTGGTGTCGATGGCGGCGCTCGGGCTGGGGGTCGATGTGCGGACTGTGGCGCGGGCGGGCGGGCGGTTGACCGCGGCGGTCATCCTGTCCCTTCTGATGCTGGGCGCGGTCAGCCTTGGCCTGATCCATGCGATCGGCCTGGCCTGAAAACGGGCGGGAGTCTACATCCGGTGACCGACGGCCGCATTGACCCAGATTAATGCGTGAATTTGCCGGTGTGCGATCCTGACCTCATCAAGTCCCCGCCACCCCCGGGCCTCTTCAGCGGCACCGGGGGTGGCGCCGGGCCCCGCGGGAGAGAGGCCGTTCAGGTCCATTCCGCGCGCCGAACAAGGAGTATGGACATGCGTCAACCGTTGCAGATCGCCTTCCGCAACATCGACCCGTCTCCCGCCCTGGAGCATCTGATCCGCGAGCATGCCGAAAAGCTCGACCGTTTCTTCGGTCGTATCCTGGCCAAGCGCGTGGTCTTCGAGGTTCCCCACCGCCACCAGCATCAGGGCAAGCAGTTCACCGTCCAGATCGCCCTGACCGTCCCCGGAGAGGAACTGGTCGTCCACAGCGACAAGTCCGGCGGCCATGGCCACGAAACCGCCGACGCGGCCATCCGCGATGCCTTCGACGCCGCCCGCCGTGTCCTGGAACGCTTCGCCGAGCGGCACCGGCACGAGGTGAAGTCCCACACTCCGGCACCCGACGCCGCACTGTCGTAAGCGTCCCGTCCCGCCAATCCGCTTCGATCCGCCCAGCGCCACGCCTGTCCGACCATCCCGGACGGGCGTGGCGTTTTGCCGTCGGATCACCGCGGCATAATATACAAGAAATTTTAGCTATTAATTTGGCGCGCTGAATCAATCAACACAAATAATTGCCAATATCCTACTTGATAAATAGGAAAACTCGGTGTTCAATCATCCCGACTCCCGTCGGGCGCGGTCCGTCTCGCCCGTCATTCCTGTTGCAGGAGCATGGACTGATGACGATCGGCACCGCTGCGCAAACCGCCCCTCAAACATCTCCCCAAGCGTCCATCGACCAGATGGTCGGGGTGATCGGCGACAATCTGCGCGGCTTTCGCCGCCGCCAGGGCCTGTCGGTGGACGGGCTGGCGCAGCTGTCCGGAACGGACCCGGCGCTGCTGACCGCCATCGAGGAGGGGCGTCACCGCCCCGACATCGGCACTTTGTGGACGGTCGCCAAGGCGCTGGATCTGTCCTTTTCCAGCCTGCTCAGTTCCGGCGGCGACGCCGGGACCACGGTGATCCGGCGGGCGGAGCAGCGCAGCCTGACCTCCCGCGACGGCCGTTTCACCTCGCGCGCGCTGTTCCCGCTGAAGGGCGAGCGGCAGGTGGAGTTCTACGAGCTTCGCCTGTCGCCCGGCGCCGACGAGTCATCCGACGGCCATTCCTCCGGCACGGTCGAGAACATCCTGGTCGGCCGCGGCCGGGTCGAGGTCACGACCGCCGACGGCGAGCACCGGCTGGAAGAGGGCGACTCGATCCTGTTCGAGGCCGACGTTCCCCATCGCTACCGCAATTCCGGCGACGGCGAGGCGGTTTTGTATCTCGTGATGTCCTACATCCTGTGAGGCTGGGGAGATCTCAGATGCCGGACACCCTGCTGCCGCTTCACCGCGATCCGCTCGACCCACAGGTCGCCGAACTGGGCGAACTGGCCGCCCGCGCCGGGCTGGTGCCGGCCGATCCGCTGCGCCTGCCGCTGGCAGAGGCGCGCGCCGCGGCGGAACGCTACCACCTGTTCCTCAACGGCCCGGCGCTGCCGGCCGACTTGCGGGAGGTCGAGGCCGCCGGTCCCGCCGGTCCGCTGCGCCTGCGCCTGATCCGGCCGCCGTCCACAGATGGTCTCCCTGGTGCCGATCCCCTGCCGGTGCTGATCTATTTCCACGGCGGCGGCTTCGTCTTGAACTCCATCGACACCCACGACCGGCTGCTGCGGCTGCTGGCCCGGCACAGCGGTGCTGTGGTCTGTGCCGTCGCCTACAGCCTCGCCCCGGAACGGCGCTTTCCCCATCAGCGGGGGGAGGCGCTGGCCGTCCTGCGCTGGGTGGTGAGGCATGGCGCCGGCCATGGGCTGGACCCGGAGCGGATCGCCGTCGGCGGCGATTCGGCGGGCGCCAATCTGGCGCTCGGCCTGGCGCTCGACGCACGGGACGAGCCCGGACCGCCGCTGTCCTTCGGCATGCTGCTCTACGGCATGTTCGGCCATGACTTCGACACGGAGTCGCACCGGCTGTTCGGCGGCGGGCGCTATGGCCTGACGACGGAGCGGATGCGCTGGTACTGGCGGCAGTATCTCGGCCATGGCGGGATCACCCGCGATCCCGCCGCCGCCCCGCTGCTCGCCGACCTGCAGGGCCTGCCGCCGCTGCATGTGGCGGCGGCCGGGCTGGACTGTCTGCGCGACGACAGCCTGCGGCTCGCCCGGCGGCTGGAGACGGCACGGATTCCGCACCGTCTGGTGCTGCACGACACGCTTCCGCACTCCTTCGCCAGCATGACCCGCCATGTGCGGAAGGCCGAAGCGGCGGTGGTCCTTGCCGCGGAGGAGGTCCGCCGTCACCTGCCGCGGTGAACCACCCGTCGGATGGGCTGTTGTCTGCTCGAGGCCTCCGCACGCAGCGGGGTGCCGATGCCACGGGAGAGCAGACCATGACGACCACCCGATGCCGCCGTGTCCTGGCATCTTGCGCCGCGGCGCTGGCCCTGATCGCCGGCACCGCACTGGCCCAGCCCGCCAATCCGTCCGCCAATCAGTCCGTTGGCCAGCCGGGGCATGACAGGATGCAGGGCCATGCCATGCCCTCCGATCAACTGCCGCAGGACCAGCTGACCAGGGATCCGGCCTCGCAGGCCTACATGGACGGCATGCGCAGGATGAACCGCGACATGCGCAAGCCGATGACCGGCGATGCCGACCAGGATTTCGCGCGCATGATGCTGTCCCACCACCGGGGAGCCGTCGACATGGCGAAGGTCCTGCTGCAATACGGCAAGGATCCGGAACTCCGGGCCTTCGCCCAGAAGATCGTCGACGACCAGACCAGGGAGATCGCGCAACTGCAGGATTGGCTGAAGCGGCGTCCAGCCAAGCCGGCACAGAATGAAGGGGCTGCTGCGAAGACGCCGAAATGATGTGAATCCCGCCTGACCGGATGTTCCTGCTTGTGCGTGCGATGCACATCATGGTTGCATCTGCCATTGTTTTAAGCAGGCTCCCGGAAGATGATCGAAAGCGCCAGCGTCATTCTGGAGCGGCATAACGCTACCCTCGTCGGGTCGGGGGATGAGACGCTCGTCCTCATTCCCGGCTTCGGAACCGAACAGTCGGCTTGGCGCCATGTCGTGGATGCATTCAGGGACCGCTACCGCATCCTGTCGTTCGATCTGGCGGGGGTCGGGCCGGCCAACCAGATCCACTACGACCATGCCCGCTACGGGACGCTGGACGCCTATGCCCGCGATGTCGTCGCGGTTCTCGGCGCCCTCAAGGTGGAGCGTTGCGTCTGCGTAGGCCATTCGGCCGCGGGCATGGTGGTGGCGCTCGCCTCGGTCAAGGCCCCCCATCTGTTCCGCAAGCTGGTCCTGCTGGGGGCGTCGGCCTGCTACCGCAACATCGGCACCTATCGCGGCGGGTTCGAGAGTGCGGAAATCGACAACCAGATCGAACGGGCCACCCGCGATTACCTGCACTGGACCGCGCAGTTCGGACAGATGGTCGTGTCCGCCCCGGCGGAGGATGCGACCGTGCGGGAATTCGTCGCCACCTTGCGGGCGATGCGTCCGGACATGGCGCTGTCGCTGCCGCTGACCATTCTGCAGAGCGACCTCCGCAGCCGTCTGCCCGAGGTGACGGTGCCGACGGTCGTCCTCCAGACCCGCGAGGACTCCGCGATCACCCGCGAAGCGGCGGAGTATCTGCGCGACCATCTGGCCGACAGCGTCCTCGATGTGCTCGACGCGTCGGGGCATCTGCCGCACATGTCGGCTCCCGGGACGGTGATCGACGCGCTGAACCGCCACCTGCCGTAAGGTACGCTGCCGCCGGGTCCGTCACTCCGCTGCCCCGTCACTCCGTTTCGATGGGAAGGGTGAAGGTGAAGCGGCTGCCGCCGCCGTCACTGTCCGCCGACAGGGTCCCGCCATGGGCCGACATGACCGAGCGGCAGATGGACAGTCCCATTCCCATGCCGCTGTCCTTGGTGGTGAAGAAGGGATCGAAAATCCGCGC
>JBKHVJ010000428.1:0-5686 GCA_046570145.1 Alphaproteobacteria bacterium | reverse complement strand
GGCAAGGCATTGCACGGTCTCGGGCAGCGGTTCCCCGCCCAGGAAGACGACGCTCCGGCCACCGCCGGGGACGAAGGCCGGTGCCGGGGCCACCCAGCGTTCCCACAGGCGCGGGAAAGCACCGGCCGGGTCGGGTCCGACGACGAGGACGAGGTCGCAGCGGTTGCGCAGTTCCGCCAGCGTGGTCACCGACCAGCCGAAGCGGCGCATGACCGCGAGGTTGCGGAACAGGGCGTCGGACCGCTCATGATCCACCGTCGCCCCGATGCGTGCGGCGAGCGTCAGTGCGGCGAGCACGCCATCGACATCGGCAGCCAGCCCGGCGATCAGCGGCGCGCGGGCAGCACCCAGCAGCCGCGCCGCCACGGCGATGGCCTGCTCAAAGGGGGCCGGGGTGCCCGCCATGCGGGCGTCCGTCGCCACCGTCATGGGCCTGCGGAACAGCCGGTCGGCCTGCGGGCAACCGCTGGGCCGGGGGGCGATGCCGGAATCGCTCTGGTCGATTCCGATGTCGCCGCATCCCAGGCCGCAGAACGGACAGAGGATTTCGGGGTGGAAGGTCATGGCCCCCCAATCGCCTGAGCGGAGAATGAACCGCCGAGAATGAACCCGGATGCACAGTCGGCTGCATAGGCCGCAGGAACTATTGCCGGCGGCCTATGCGGTGGATTTCAAATGAGCAGTCGTCTTCGCCGGCAACCGTCCAAGCATCGGCCCCTGAACGGAACACCCGATGCTTGGACATGGTCGGCCCCGGACATGCCGTTCGGTCCGTTCATGACCAATTTCCTCCCCGGAAATCCGCACCCCATTCGGGTTACTGCGCGCAGATACTCGTTCGCGCCACGGACAATTTTGTTCGTAACGCTAACATTGTGCCGGGACCTGCGCAAAGGGAATGCAGATGAGCCACCAGCGCAATCGGATAGGGGAGGTGCGGGTCCATGCGCCCGCGCGGCTGCATGCCGGCTTCGTCGATCTCAATGGCGGGCTTGGGCGCCGGTTCGGCAGCCTCGGCATCGCCATCGACCGGCCGGCGATCACCCTGCGCATCCGTCCGGCCGACCGGCTGACCGTCAGCGGCCCGTCTGCCGAGCGTGTCCGCCGCAGCATCGAACGGCTGGGCCGGGAGGCTGGGCTTTCCGACATGGTCGCGGTGACGGTGGAGGAGGCGATCCCGGCCCATGTCGGGCTCGGCTCCGGCACCCAGACCGACCTTGCCGTCGCGGCTGCGCTGGTCTGCCTGGAGGGGCGCCGCACCGCCGCCCGCGATCTTGCCCGCGCGCTGGAACGGGGGGCGCGGTCGGGCATCGGGCTGGCGGCCTTCGAGCAGGGCGGGGTGCTGCTGGACGGCGGCCGGGGTGGGCTGGATGCGGCGCCCCCACTGATCGCGCGGGCAGAGTTTCCCGACGACTGGCGCATCCTGCTTATGCTTCACCGCGGCGGGCATGGTCTGCACGGCGCGCCGGAGGCGGAAGCCTTCCGGCGGCTGTCGCCCTTTCCGCCGGATGCCGCGGCCCATCTCTGCCGGCTGATGCTGATGGTGGCGCTTCCGGCCCTGGCGGAGCGCGACGTGGAGGCGTTCGGCCGGGCCGTGGGGGAGCTACAGCGCACGGTCGGCGACCATTTCGCTCCGGCCCAGGGCGGACGCTTCACCAGTCCGCTGGTGGCGGAGGTGCTGGCATGGCTGGAGGCGCAGGGGATCGCCGGCGTCGGCCAGAGCTCCTGGGGACCGACCTGCTTCGCCATCGTGGGCGATGCCGCGTCGGCGGAGCGGCTGGCCGGCGAGATGCGCGGCCGCTGGGCCGGATCGCCGCTGGAGGTCCTGGTCTGCCGTGGCCGGAACGTCGGCGCGACGGTGGAGAACCTGAACGCCGGGACGGGCTTCGTGCCTGCGGTCCGGCGGGCGGCCGGCGAATAACAAGAGGTGAACTAAAGGAGGGAGGCAGGCATGAGCGCCCCTTACGTGCTGCACATGATCACGCCGCTGGCGAATGTCAGCCCGTTCGACGTCAACATGGCGGTCGATGCCGGCATCGATACGGTGGTCCCCTACACCGGCATCGAGACCGCGCAGGTCGAGGCACTGACCCAGGATGCCATGTTCTCCCGCGACCCGAAGAACGCGGCGCGAACCGGCCTGTTCATCGGTGGACGCGATGCGGCGATGGCGCTGGACATGCTCGACGCGGCCCGCAAGGCGATGTTCCCGCCCTTCCAAATCTCGGTCTTCGCCGACCCGTCGGGCGCCTTCACCACCGCCGCCGCCATGGTCGCGGTGGTGGAGCGTGCCCTTCGGCGGGCCGGCGTGGACGGCCTCAGCGGGCTGGACGTCCAGGTCTATGGCGCGACCGGAGTCGTCGGCGGCATCGCGGGCCTGATCGCCGCGCAGGCCGGCGGCAACGTCACCCTGGTCAGCCACCGCGGGGTATCGGCCGTGCAGGGCAAGGCGGAGGAGTTCGGGCGCCGCTATGGCGTGACGCTGTCCTGCGCCGACACGGCGAGCGCCGGCAAGGCGGCTCTGCTGGAGCGGGCGGAGGTCGTGCTCGCCTGCGGCAAGGCCGGGATCACGGTGCTGACTGCCGAAGACCTGCGTGCGGCCAAGCGCCTGCGCGTGGCCGCCGACATCAACGCCGTGCCGCCGGCCGGGGTGGAAGGCGTCGGCGTGCAGGACGACGGGGTTGCCTTGGCGACCGCGTCCGGGGCCGTCGGCATCGGCGCGCTCGCCATCGGCAACGTCAAGTTCAAGGTCCAGCACCGTCTGCTGGAACGGATGCAGACCGGCGGCACCGCCGTCGCCTTCGATTTCCAGGACGCCATGGAAGCGGCGCGGACCGTCGCCGGAAAGGTGTCGTGATGCAGGATCGCCCCAGCCTGTCGGCCCTCGCCGCCCCGCTCGCCGCCGCCCTGGTCGCCGACGCGGCGCAATTGCGGATCGGCATCGAGCGGGTTGCCGGTGCGACGGTCGTCGATGGCGGGATCGCCCGGCCCGGTGGGCTGGAGGCCGGACGCCGCATCGCCGAGCTGTGCATGGGCGGCCTCGGCCGGGTGACGCTGCAGGCCGACACCCAATCCGACCGCTGGCCCTTCCAGGTCGCGGTGCACAGCACCGACCCGGTGCTCGCCTGCCTGGGCAGCCAGTATGCGGGCTGGAGCCTGTCGCATAAGGACGAGGGCGGCTCCTTCTTCGCGTTGGGTTCCGGTCCCGGACGCGCCATGGCCCGCAAGGAGACGCTGTTCGACGAACTCGGTTACGGCGACAGCGGCGGCCATGCCGTGCTGGTCCTGGAAAGCGGTACCGTTCCGCCGGCCCCGCTGGTGGAGCGGATCGCGTCCGATTGCGGAGTGACGCCGGAGCGGCTGACCCTGGTGCTGACACCGACGGCGAGCCTCGCCGGCACCGTCCAGATCGTCGCCCGCGTTCTGGAGGTCGCGCTGCACAAGGTGCATACGCTGGGTTTCCCGCTGAACCATGTCGTCGACGGCATCGGTGTCGCTCCCCTGCCGCCGCCGGGCAAGGGCTTCGTCGAGGCGATGGGCAGGACCAACGACGCCATCCTGTTCGGCGGCACCGTCCAGCTGTTCGTCACCGGCCCCGACGATGCCGCCGCCGATCTGGCGCAGCGCCTGCCGAGCACGGAATCGCGCGACTATGGGCGCCCCTTCGCCGAGGTGTTCGCTGCGGTGAACAAAGATTTCTACGCCATCGACCCGTTGCTGTTCGCGCCGGCCCGCGCCGTGGT
This sequence comes from Alphaproteobacteria bacterium, assembly GCA_046570145.1. Lineage (GTDB taxonomy): Bacteria > Pseudomonadota > Alphaproteobacteria > Azospirillales > Azospirillaceae > Azospirillum. The sequence goes on along the minus strand of JBKHVJ010000428.1, from coordinate 1,943 downwards.
GACGGCGCTGGATTCCGGCCGCAGCTTCCATGGCGGGCGTCTTGCGTCGGGCATGCTCGACCGGTCCTTCGGGGGGTGACGGCGATGGGCCCCGGCGTGGCGGAGCTGTTCATGGCCGTCTGCCGGGCGGAGGTGATGGCGCTGAAGCCCGGGAACGTCCATGTGCATGCCGCCGGTCACGGCATGACGGTGGCGGACTTCCTCCTGTCGGCGGAGGTTGCGGCGCCGGAGATCGCACGGCCGGGCGCATCGGTGGGGGAGCGGATCCTGCGGGCGGTCCGGGCGACGCGGGCGGCGGTGAACTGCAACACCAATCTCGGCATCCTGCTCCTGACCGCCCCGCTGGCCCGCGCCGCCGAGATGCCGCCGACCCGTCCGCTCCGCGACCGGCTGTGTGCCGTGCTGGAGGAACTGGGCGTGGAGGACGCCGAAGCCGTCTATGAGGCGATCCGCCTTGCCGCTCCCGGCGGGCTGGGCCGCGCGGCGGAGCATGACGTCGCCGGAGCCGCCACGGTCGATTTGCGCACCGCCATGGCGGCGGCACGGTTGCGCGACCGCATCGCCGCCCAATATGCCAATGGCTACCGCGATGTTTTCGAGATCGGCGTCGCCTGTGCGCGGGCGCTTGCCGGCAAGGATGCGGTACCGATGGCCGAAGCGGTCTATCTGGAATTCCTGACCGCCTTCCCCGACAGCCACGTCCTGCGCAAGCAGGGGGAGGCGGTGGCGGCGGCCCTGATGAGGGAAGCGCGGGAAGTGCGCCGGCAATTGGCGGCGAAATCGTCCGACGCCGTCCGGCACGACCATCTGTTCGCCTTCGACGCACGCCTGAAATGGCAGGGCATCAACCCCGGCACCTCCGCCGACCTCACCGTCGCCAGCCTTTTCGCCCGCTGGCTGGAGGATAGGGAATTGGAAGCAAAGGATGACGGGAATGACGTTCACCCTTGGTCTTGACGTCGGCGGCGCGCACCTGAAGGCTGCATGGCTCTCCGACGGCGAGCTGATCGACGTGGTGCAGGTGTCCTGTCCGCTCTGGCAGGGGCTCGACAGGCTGGAGGTGGCGCTGGCGGATGTCACGGGGCGCCATCGGCCGCTGTCGGATGTGGCGGTCACCATGACCGGGGAACTGGTCGATCTGTTCGCCGACCGCGCCGATGGGGTTGGACGGATCCTCGACGTGGTGGCCGCCGGATTGCCTGGAGTGCCGCTGGAGGTGTATGCCGGCCCGGCCGGGTTCCTGCCCGCCGCAGACGCCCGAAATCGGGTGGCGGAGGTCGCCTCGGCCAACTGGCATGCCACGGCCGCGCTGGGCGCCCTGGCGCTGCCGGAGGGTATCCTCGTCGATATCGGCAGCACCACCACCGACATCGTGCCCTTCGCGGCCGGTAGAGTCCTGAACGCGGGCTACACCGACGCGGCACGGATGGAGACGGGCGAACTGCTCTACACCGGCGTCGTCCGCACGCCGGTCATGGCGGTCGCCTCCCGCGCGCCGGTCAACGGTGTCTGGCGCGGCGTGATGGCGGAGTACTTCGCGACCATGGCCGATGCCCACCGGCTTGCCGGCACCCTGCCGGAGGGGGCCGACCTCCACCCGACTGCGGATGGACGCGACAAGGGCCTGGACGCCAGCGCCCGGCGGCTTGCCCGGATGGTCGGGGCCGATTCCGGCGATCCGGTGAGCAATGGCGACGTGACTTGGCACCGCTTGGCCAACCATTTCATCGATCATCAGGTCCGCAGGGTCGAGGACGGGCTGGCTCAGGTGGCCTCGCGCGGCGTGGTGCCGGACGAAGCGCCCCTGGTCGGTGCCGGGGTCGGTCGCTTCCTGGTGGAGCGTGTGGCCGCGCGCACCGGCCGTCCCTATCGCTTCCTGATGGAGGCGGCCACTCTGCCGGAGTGCTGGAGGTCGATCGCCGCGGACTGCGCACCGGCCGTTG
>JBKHVJ010000427.1:0-17834 GCA_046570145.1 Alphaproteobacteria bacterium | reverse complement strand
CCGCATCCTGGCCACGACCGAGGGCGCGCATCCCGCCGACGCCTACCTGACGGAACTGGACGCCTTCCGCCTGCAGGCCGGCGGCCGGGGCAGCGGGCTTGTGATCGGCGATCCCCGGCCGGGACGTGGCCTGCTGGACCGCACGGCCGGAGGCGAGCGGTCCGGACGCTGGCTTCTGCCGATGAGCCGCGCGCTGCGCGATGCCGACGGCATGCTGCAGGCGGTGGTCGTCGCCACCGTCAACCCCGACTATTTCCAGGGGCTGTACCGCGCGGTGCAGGGCGGCGACGCGGCGGGCGTGGCCGACCGGATCGCGCTCTATCGCTATGACGGCACGCTGCTGACCGTCCAGCCGCAGGCGGGAGAGGGGATCGGCCACTCCTTCGCCGCGACGCCGCTGTTCCGCGAAGGCCTTCCGCAGGCGGAATATGGCGTTTTCCGCCATTCCGGCTCCGATGTCGGCGCCGGTCCCGACACGCGGATCGTCGCCTACCGGACGACACCGGTCTGGCCGCTGGTGCTGACGGTCAGCGTGCGTCAGAACGCCGTGCTCGCCGTCTGGCGCGACAATCTGTGGATGGCGACCCTGCTGTCCGGCGGCATGACCCTGCTGCTCGGGCTGTTCGGCCTGCTGCTGGCCCGGTCCCTGGCCGCCCAGCGCCGGCAGGGCGAGGAGTTGGAGGAAGCGAACGCCCGCCTGTCCGCCATCGTCGACACCGCGGCGGAGGGCATCGTCACCGCGCGGCCGGACGGGGTGATCGAGGCCGCCAATCCGGCCGCGCACGCCATTTTCCGATGCGCGCCGGGCGGGCTGGTCGGGCGGCCGGTGACCGACCTGCTGCCGACCGACAAGCGCGAGGCCACCGCCGGTACCCTGTCGGAGATCACGCGCGGCCGCCGCCCCATGGACTCCGCCATCCGCGGAGAGACCATGGCGATAAGGCCGGCGGCGGAGGGCGAAGAGAGCTTCCCCCTGGCCTACTCGATGGCCCTGGCGAAGACCCCGGCCGGGCCGCTCTACGCCGCCATCCTGCGCGACCTGACGGAGGAGAAGCGGCTGGAGCACACGCTGCGCGACGCCAAGGAGCGGGCGGAGGACGGGCAGCGCATCAAGATGGAATTCCTCGCGACCATGAGTCACGAGATCCGCACGCCGATGAACGGAGTGATCGGCATGGCCGGGCTGCTGCTCGACACGCCGATGGAGGCGGAGCAGCGCAACTATGCCGAAACCATCCGCGATTCCGCCGAATCGCTGCTGGTCATCATCAACGACATCCTGGATTTCTCGAAGATCGACGCCGGCCGCCTGGATTTGGAGGTCGGCGAGTTCGAACTGGTGCCGATGGTCGAAAGCGTGGCGGAGATCTTGGCGCCGCGCGCCGTGGCCAAGGGGTTGGACCTGGCCAGCTTCGTGCCGCCCGGCCTGCGCGGCACCCTGCTGGGCGATGCCGGACGGCTGCGCCAGATCCTGCTGAACCTCGCCGGCAACGCGGTGAAGTTCACCGACAGCGGCAGCGTCACCATCCTGCTGAGCGAGGAGCCGGCCGATCCCGACCAGACGGCGGCGCGGGCGGCCGGGCGGGCGGGGGACGGCGTCCGTGTCAGGTTCGAGGTGCGCGACACCGGCATCGGCATCCCGGAGGAGGAACGTCCCCGCCTATTCGCCATGTTCACCCAGGTCGACTCGTCCCCCGCGCGGCGCCATGGCGGCACCGGCCTGGGGCTGGCGATCTGCAAGCGGCTGGTGGAGCTGATGGGCGGCCGCATCGGGGTGGAGAGCCAGCCCGGCACCGGCAGCACCTTCTGGGTGTCGATCCCGCTGAAGCGCGGCGCCGGCAGCGCCCATCCCCCGGCTCCCGCCGGCAACTGGGCCGGGCGCCGCCTGCTGCTGGTCGACGACATCGCAGTCAACCGCGACCTGCTGACCCGGCAGCTGGACGGCTTCGGCATCCTGACCGAGACCGCGGAGAGCGGCGAACAGGCGCTGGACCGGCTGGTCGCCGCCGCCCGCGACGGCCGCCCCTTCGACGCCGCGATCCTCGACCACCGCATGCCGGGCCTGACCGGGCCGGAGGTGGCGCAGCGCATCCGCGCCAATCCGGCGCTGGCGGGGATCCGCCTGGCGCTGGCCTCTTCCCAAAGGCTGGAGGGGCAGGAACCGGAGCGGGCGCCGGTCGACACCCATCTGCCGAAGCCGATCCGCTTCAGCACGCTCTGCCAGTGCCTTGCCCGCCTGCTGGAGCCGCAACCGGGGCCGGGCCAATCGGAAACGAAGGCGAAACCGGGGAAGCCGGCGCCGGACTGGCCGGCACCCGCGCGGGCCGGCAACGTCGTCCCCCTTCCCGCCCGGACGCCGGCCGATCCGCCCGCGCAGCCCGGCGGCAAGCCCCGGGTGCGCGTGCTGGTGGCGGAGGACAATCCGGTCAACCAGCAGCTGACGCTGGCGCTGCTGCGCCGCGCCGGCCACAGCGCGGAAGCGGTGTCGAACGGCGAGGAGGCGGTGGAGGCGGTGGAGGCCCGCCGCTACGATCTGGTGCTGATGGACGTCCAGATGCCGGTGATGGACGGGCTGGAGGCGACGCGGCGCATCCGCCGGCTGTCCGGCCCGGCCACGCGCATTCCCATCGTGGCGCTGACCGCCAACGCGATGCAGGGCGACGCCGCCATCTGCCTGGAGGCCGGCATGGACGATTATCTGTCCAAGCCGATCAACGCCCGCAAATTGCTGGACACCATCACCCGCTTCGTGAAGCCGGCCGGGGGGGAGGATCGTGGGCCCGGCGCTGAACCCGCCGGCCCGCCACCCTCTCCGCGGGCCATGCAGGAACCGGCCACCGTGAATGCGGAGAAGATCGAGGAGTTGCGCGACGCCCTGGGCAAGGACGGCTTCGCCCTGCTGCTGGAGACCTTCTTCAGCGACAGCCCCATGCATCTCGACCTGCTGCGCAGGGCCATCGACCGTGGCGACTGCGCCGACATCGAGCGCGAGGCGCACATCCTGAAAGGCTCCGCCGCCAATGTCGGCTTCGACCGGCTGGCCGCCACCGCCCATCTTCTGGTCACCGCCGCCCGCCGCCGCGACCAGGACACGCTGACCCCCGCCGCCGGGGCCCGCGTCGCGGAGGAGCTGGAGGCCGCCCGGCATGCGGCGGCGACGCTTCAGGCTCCCGTCGGCTGACCTGCGGCCCGGGGGGATCGCGAACCATGCTGCGGCGCAATGCCGCCGGTGATTGTGCGATAAGGGCGGTTTGAGTAAAATGCCGCGGATTTATCGCCCCTCGCTGCTGCGAACCGCTGGAGCCAAGCCGACCATGGCCGATGCCGTCACCGCTCTGGTCGTCGACGACGAGGAAATGACCCGCGCCATCGTCGCCGGGTATCTGTCCCGCATCGGCTACCGGACGCTGGAGGCGGAGACCATGGCGCAAGCCTGGGAGATCCTGTCGGCCAACGGGGCGGCGATCCATGTGGTGCTGCTCGACCGCCGCCTGTCCGACGGCGATGGGCTTGAGCTGTACGAACGGATGAAGGGCGTGCCGGAGTTGGCCGACATCCCCGTCATCGTGCAGACCATCTCCGACAGCAGCGCGGAGATCGCGGCGGCGATCCGCGCCGGAGTGTTCTATTACCTGATCAAGCCCTATGACGGTGCGCTGCTCCGGTCCGTCGTCCGCGCGGCGGAGGAGACGACCGGCCGGCTGAAGAGCCTGCAGGGCGACCTGAGGTCGCGGTCCGACGCCATCGCGCTGCTGCGCGACGCGCGTTTCCGCTTCCGCACCCCGCAGGAGGCGCAGAATCTCGCCATCGCCCTGTCGTCGGTCGCATCCACCGGGCACAGCCTGACCTTCGGCCTGTCGGAAATCCTGGTGAACGCGGTGGAGCACGGCAATCTCGGCATCGGGTTCGAGGCGAAGGGCCGGCTGAAGGCCAGCGGCATGCTGGCCCGCGAGATCGAAGCCCGGCTGGCGTCGTCCGAACACCGCGACAAGTACGCCACCCTGCATGTGGAACGCAGCGACAGCCGCGTCATCTTCACCGTCACCGACATGGGGCCTGGATTCGACTTCAACCGCTATCTGTCGGTCGATGCCTCCCAGTCGCACGCCACCCACGGCCGCGGCATCGCACTGGCCCGCATGGTCGGATTCGACCAGCTGACCTTCGTCGGCACCGGCAACCGGGTGGTGGGGATCGTCAATCTGGACCGGGAATAGAAATCGGGCTCGGGCTCCTACATTCCCGGTTCGAACACCGCCACACGGTTGCGGCCGAGATGCTTTGCCCGGTAGAGCGCGAGGTCGGCGCGGTGGATCGCCCGCTCCAGCGTGTCGGTGGCGCCCTCCAGCCCGGCGATGCCGATGCTGGCGGTCAAACGGAAGGTGCCGTCCGGCGCCTCGATCGGCATGCGGGCGAGATGGCGGCGCACCCGTTCGGCCACCACGCGGCTTTCGTCGGCGGTGGCGCCGGGCAGGACGACCACGAACTCCTCCCCGCCCAGCCGGCCCAGCAGGTCGTATTCGCGAAGAATCGCCTGGCAGCCGGCGGCGACCATGCGCAGCGCATCGTCTCCGGTGGCATGGCCGAAGGTGTCGTTGATCCGCTTGAAATGATCGACGTCCAGCACGAAGACCGACAGCGGCTCGTGAAAGCGATGGGCGCGGGCCAGCTGGGAGCGGGCCAGCTCCATGAAGGAACGACGGTTGTAGATGCCGGTCAGCGGATCGCGCGACGCCATGTCGCGCAACGCCTCTTCCATGCTGCGGCGTTCGGTGTAGTCGTAGATCCAAGCGAGATTGACCGGCACGCTCTGGATCACCGCCTGATTGACGGTGAACAGCGTCCAGAAGGGCGACCCGTCGGCCCGCTTGAACTGGACCTCCATGTTGGTGACGCCGCCGCCGCCGCGCAGGCGTTCCAGGACGCGCAGGCGCTGGTGGCTGTCCAGGTAATAGTCGCGGGCGCGGCTGCCGATCAGCTTTTCCCGCGGCAGGCCGATCAGTTCGGCGAAGCGGGTGTTGACGAAGATGATCCGCCCGTCGTCGCGGCGGGAAACGGAGACGCCGATCGGGCTCTGCTCCAGGATCGCTTCCAGCCGCTCCTCGTTCGGGCGGGTTTCCGTCAGTTCGTGGATGGCGCCGACGATGCCCATCGGATTGCCGGCCTGGTCGCGGAAGGCGGCCTTGGTCAGGTTGACCATGCGCATCGCGCCCTCCGCCGTGCAGACCGGCGCCTCGTATTGGACACTGCCCTCCCGTTCCATCACCGCGCGGTCCTGGCCGACATGCTCCTGCGCCATATCGGGACCGGTCAGCGCGAAAGTGGTCCGCCGCAGCATGTCCGCCCTGCTGATGCCGGTGAGGCGGGCAAAGGCGTCGTTGACCGCGATGTAGCGGCCATCCGCATCCTTGACGAACAGCGGCACCGGAACCGTTTTCAGCAGGGCGTCGACCATCGGCATCCCGGCAGGGTCGGGGCGGGAAGGAGTGCCGTCATCGGCCGCCTTCTCCTGCCGGCAAAGGACGTCGACATCCGTCACCGTCAGCATCCGCAGCGCATCCGCGCCCTGACCGTCGGCGTCCTCGGACGGGTCCACGGGCATGGGCGTCTCCGCCACCGCCACCCAGCGGACGGCGCCGTCGGCCCGCCGCGCCGGCCATGCCTGCGGCAGGCTGCGATCCAGGTCGAACTCGCACAGGCTCCGCCCCGGCAGCCCGTCCGGTTCGCAGCCGAGCAGCCCGTGCAGCGTTGGGTTGGCGTAGCGGATCATCCCCGATGCCGTGACGATGCAAACCCCGACCGGCAAACGGTCGTAGGCCGACCATGCGGAGTCCCGCATGTCCTGCACGCCACGGTCGGAGATCATTGCCATGCTATCCGAAACCAGCATGGCACACAGTGTCCCATAGAATTTTATGTCCCTGCAACGCCGGCGCGGCCCAAAGCGGTCGAAATGGTCCAGCCTGACTTCTAAAAACGGTTGAGTGTATAAAATTTTCGGCGATTGTTCAAGGTGCTGACTTTTTGTTTGGTTGCACCGCCCCGGCCTTGACCGCGCCTTGCTCCCCGTTTCAATGGTCGTCGAGTGCGGCGCCAAGCCGCTGCCAAGCCTCCTCCGGCCCGGGCAGGCCGAAGCGCAGCCAGTCAGGCCGCCGTTCGAACCGGCGCACCAGGATCCCGGCCTCCCCCAGCGCGCGGTGAAGGTCCGGCGCCCGCCGATCCTCGACGAGGCAGAACAGCGCGGTGCCGCCGACCACCGTCAGGCCGGCGTCGGACAGCAGGCGGCGCAGCCGCGCCATCGCATCGTCCAGCTTGCCGCGCGTCCCGGCGATCCAGTCGCCGTCTCCGAGCGCCGCCGTGGCGATCGACAGGCCGGGGCCGGACACCGCCCACGGGCCGACGGCGTCGCGCAGGGCCGCCGCCAGCCCGGCCGGCGCCAGCGCGATCCCCAGCCGCAAGCCCGCAAGCCCGAAGAACTTCCCGAAGGAGCGCAGGATCACCAATCCCGGCCGGCCGGCGAAACGGGCGACGCTCTGCTCCGGCTCCATGTCGGCGAAGGCCTCGTCCACCACCAGCCAGCCGCCGCGCTCCGCCTGCGCCTGCGCCAGATCCAGCAGCCGTTCGGGCGGCAGGAGCCGGCCGTCGGGGTTGTTGGGGTTGACCACGACCAGGACATCCGGAGCATCCGGGATCGGGATCTCCGTGCCCTCCACGCCGCGCACCTCATGGCCGGCCAGCGTCCAGCAGCGGGCATGCTCGGCATAGGTCGGCTCCATGACCGCCACCCGGCCGGGCGGCAGCAAGCGCGGCAGCAATTGGATCAGCGCCTGCGAACCCGACGCGGCAGCCACCAGCTCCGCCGACGGCGCGCCGTAGCAGGCGGCCGCCGCCACGCGCAGCGCCTCCTCCTCCGCCCGGCCGGGCAGCCGGGTCCAGGCCTGCGGCGGGACCGGGGGCAGCGGATAGGGCCAGGGGTTGATGCCGGTGGACAGGTCGACCCAGGGCTCGGGCGCCGTCGGGAAGGCGGCGCGGGCCCCGTCCAGGTCGCCGCCATGCAGCAGCCTGCAGCATCCATCCGCCACGCGCGACTTGGTCACCGTGCCGTCTTCGGCCATGATCGCGCCTCCTTCGCGCCCACCCTCGCGCGGCCAGCCGGCCGCCCCATCCGCTGGAACGTCCCTGCCGTGCCGCTTCATCCCTTCCTGCTCGCCGCCGCGCTCGTGATCGAGGCGGTGGCCGGCTATCCGGACCCACTCTATACCCGCATCCGCCACCCGGTGGTGTGGATCGGTGCGCTTATCGCGCAGCTCGACGGCGCACTCAACCGCGAAGACAATGGTTTCGGCCGGCGCAAGGCGTTCGGCGTGCTGGCGCTGGCGGTGCTGTTGCTGACGGTGGGCGGTGTGGCGGTGGCGGTGGCCTGGGCCTGCCGGCTGCTGCCCTTCGGCTGGCTGATCGAGGCGGCGGTCGCCTCCACCCTGCTGGCGCAGCGCAGCCTGCACGACCATGTGGCGGCGGTCGCAGAGGGCTTCCGCAGCGGCGGGCTGGAGGGCGCGCGCAAGGCGGTGTCGATGATCGTCGGCCGCAACCCCACCACGCTGGACGAGCCGGCCGTCGCCCGCGCCGCCATCGAAAGCCTTGCGGAGAATTTCTCCGACGGGGTGGTGGCGCCGGCCTTCTGGCTGCTGGTGGGCGGCCTGCCGGGACTGGCCCTCTACAAGGCGATCAACACCGCCGACAGCATGATCGGCCACCGCACGCCCCGGCACGAGGCCTTCGGCTGGGCGGCGGCACGGCTGGACGATCTGGTCAATCTGCCGGGCTCCCGCCTGACCGCGATTCTGCTGGTCGGGGCGGCCTGGATGATGGAGGGCGCCGACCCGCGGCAGGCGTGGCGTTCCGTGCGGCAGGACGCCCACCGCCACCGCTCTCCCAACGCCGGCTGGCCGGAAGCGGCGATGGCCGGCGCGCTCGACCTGCGGCTGGGCGGTCCGCGCGTCTATGGCGCCACCCGCATCGAGGATGTCTGGCTCGGCGCCGGCCGCACCGCCGCGACCCCCTCCGACATCGGCCGCGCCCTGGCGCTCTACCGCAGAGCCTGTGTTCTGCTGATCGGCGGAGCGCTGGTGCTGGCGCTGCTGGCCTGATCCCCGGTTCCGATCCCTCTTTCTGATCCTCCGTTCCGATCCGTCACCGTCCCGCCGCCCGCCGCACCATCAGGGAGATCCGGCGCGCGACGCGGCGCAGCCCGCGCAGCAGGCGGCGGGCGGCCCGGACGGGGCCGGTCTCCTTCAGCCAGGCCAGCCATGCGATCACCCGGCCGTAGCCGCGGGCGAACCAGCCGATGGTCAGCAGCTTCGGCTTGGCGATGTGGAACAGCCGCTCCACCAGGGTGATCTTGACGAGCTCCGCCCCGGCGATCACGGCGGCGCCTTCCAGCGGTCGCCCGGTGGCGAACAGCCACGCCCCGACCGGCTTCGCCGGCTCCAGCAGGGCCAGCGGCACCAGCACGAGGGCCAGCGACGGGTACGGCCCCAGCCCGGCGATCCAGGCGCCGATCCAACGGCCGACGCGTGCGAAGACCGCAAGTTGCGCGATCCGGCGCAGGACGGGCCGCACCACCCAGTAGGCCAGCGCATCCAGAAGGAAGTAGACCAGCGCCGCGAACGTCCCCACCGGACGGAGCAGACGTCCCGCCGAGAAGCCGGAACGGGAGCGCGAGGGGGCCAACCGTTCGGATGAGCCGGGGCCGCCCGGCTTCCTGGAAGGGGAACGCCCGATCATCCGCCATATCCCGCCGTACGGCGTAGGTCGCAGTCTACCACCAAGGCGAGCCTTTCGTTCGTAGGGAGGGACTGGCACTGTCCACCCAATTGTCTCCGCACATATGCAAACGAAATCGCTACAAACCCGATCAGTCCGCACAACCCACCACGATCCCGTGCCCGGCCATTACGATCCACTGCTCGTCGCCTTATCCTACGTCATCGCCGTCTTCGGCGGTTACGTCGCCTTGGATTTGGCGAATCACGCCCACATCGGCGAGGACGGTCTCCGGAATGGCGGCCCGGGGAAAAACCGGGGCGGCGGCCCCGGCGACCTTCGGCGGCTGACCGGTGCGGCCTTGGCGCTGGGCGCCGGAATCTGGTCGATGCACTTCATCGGGATGCTGGCCTATCGCAGCGACGTGCCGATCGGCTACGACGCCGGACTGACGGCGCTGTCCTTCCTGCTGGCGGTCGCCGTATCGGGTGCCGGGCTGTTCGCCGTGGCCCGCAACCGGCCGCGACGCTTCACCCTCGGCGTTGCCGGAACACTCACCGGTCTCGGCATCGTCAGCATGCACTATGTGGGAATGGCGGGCATGCGCATGGACATGGAACTGTCCTACGACCTCCTTCTGGTCGCCGTCTCCGTCGCCATCGCGATCGTCGCCTCGACCGTGGCCTTGTGGTTGGCCTTCCGCACCCGGCGCCCGCTGCAGCGCGCCGTCGGCGCCGTCCTGCTGGGGTTGGGTGTGGCGACGATGCACTATACCGGCATGGCCGCCGCGGGCATGGAGCCGGTGACGGAGCTGAGCGCCGCCGGACCGGCCCTGACGACCGCCCATCAGGCTGCGCACCAATCGGGAATGACCGCCACGGGCCAGGGAATCGCACTGTCCTCCACCCTTCTCGCCATCATGACCGGGCTGGGGACGCTGCTGCTCCTGTGCCTCGCCTTGCTGTCCTCCCTGCTCGACCGCCGGCAGCAGGCGGACCGCACGGCGGAGCAGGAGGCGCGCTACCGCGCCATCGTCGACACCGCGGTCGATCCCATCATCCTGATCGACGACCACGGCACCGTGCAGTCCTTCAACCATGCCGCGGAGAAGACATTCGGCTACCGCGCCGACGAGGTGATCGGCCGCAACGTCAACATGCTGATGCCGGAGCCCTACCGCACCGCCCATGACGGCTATCTCGACCGCTACCACCGCACGGGCGAGCGGCGGATCGTCGGCATAGGCCGCGAGGTGGAAGGGCTGCGCAAGGACGGCACCACCTTCCCGCTCGACCTGTCGGTGGGCGAATGGCATGTCGGCAAGCGGCGCATGTACACCGGGATCATGCGCGACATCACCGCTCGCAAGGCGGCGGAGGAGGCGATTCTGCGCGCCCGCGACGAGGCGGAAGCCGCGAGGATCGAGGCGGTGCGCGCCCGCGACGACGCCCAGCGCGCCGACCGCGCGAAGACGAAGTTCCTGGCCGCCGCCAGCCACGACCTGCGCCAGCCGCTGCAATCGCTGTTCTTCTTCGCCCACGCGTTATCGGACAAGCTGGAGGATCACCCGACGGCCCCGCTTCTGGCCAGCATGACCGAATCGCTGACCGGCCTGCGGGTGATGCTGGACAGCCTGCTGGACGTCTCGCGCCTGGATGCCGGGGTGGTGAAGCCCAGCGTCACCGATTTCGCGCTCGGCCCGCTGCTGGACCGGCTGGCGGAGGAATACCGCATCCGCGCCGGCGAATCGGGTCTGGTGCTGCGCCATGTCCCGACCTCCGCCTGGACCAGCAGCGATCCCGCCCTGCTGGAGCGCATCCTGCGCAACCTGATCGAGAACGCGATCCGCTACACCGAACGAGGCCACATCCTGCTCGGCTGCCTGCATCGCGGCGGCGGGCTGCGGCTGGCGGTGCTGGACCAGGGCATCGGCATTCCCGCCGACAAGACCCAGGACATCTTCCAGGAGTTCACCCAGCTGGCCAACCCGGAGCGCGACCGGCGCAAGGGTCTCGGCCTCGGTCTCGCCATCGTGCGGCGGCTGGCCGGGCTGCTGGAGCATGGCGTGACCGTGCGCTCGGCGCCCGAGCGGGGCAGCGGCTTCTTCCTGGACCTGCCGGCCGCAGTGCCGCGCCCGATCCCGAAGCCGGTGCGCCTGCCTGTGGAGCCGGCGCGCGCCAAGGGCCTGATCGTGGTGGTCGACGACGACACCATCATCCTGCTGAGCATGCGCGCGATGCTGGAGGAATGGGGATACGACGTGGTCGCCGCGGTGTCGGCCGAGGAGGCCATCGAATCGCTGCTGAACCTGGGACGGCAGCCGGCGATGATCGTCGCCGACTACCGCCTGCGCGAAGGCCGGACCGGCGTGGAGGCGATCCGCGACATCTACGGCGTCTGCGGCGTGCGCGTTCCCGCCGTGGTGCTGACCGGCGACACCGACCCCGCCCGCATCGCCGAGGTCCAGCGCAGCGGCCACCGCCTGATCCACAAGCCGGTGTCCGCCCCCGTGCTGCGGGAGATCCTGACTTCGGCGGCCTGACGGGCGGCCCGAGGAGCCGCCTGGGAGTTCGAGCACGAAAAAGCGCCCGGCTCCACCCATGCAACCCTGGACGCACAGGCGGCCGGCAACTAGCATCCGGCACCCGAACGAGCCCCCGGCGGCCCCCGCCCGTCGCCGCCCCATTCTCTCCCACGGACCGTGATGCTGCGCCGTTCCCTGATCCGCGCCGGCGAGACCTGCGCTTTCCACCTCCGCGCCATCCTGGCGCGTGCGCTGTCCCGCTCCGCTCCTCCGCCTGCCGCGCCTCCCTCCGCCGGCTATCCGCCGCACCGGACACAGCAGGGGCCGGTCCAGTATCCGGGTGCACCTTATCCGGGCTCTCCCCATCCGCAGCAGCCCGTTCCGTCCCCCGTTCCACCCTATGCCGGCCAGCCGGCCTACGGCACGCAGCCTCCCTATGCCCCGCCACCGCCGAACCGCCCGCGCTTCCGGCTGCCGCGCGGGCGCTGGGGCAAGGTCGCCGCGGTCGCCGGGGTACTGGTGCTGCTGCCGCCGGTGGCTCTGCTCGGCACCTATCTGTGGATGCGGGCGCAGCAGCCGCAGACCGGCGGCACCGTGGCCATTCCCGGCAGCGGCGCCCCGGCGGAGATCGTCCGCGACGGCCAGGGCGTCGTCCATATCTTCGCCACGACCGAGCGCGACGCCTACCGCGCGCTGGGCTATGCCCACGCCCAGGACCGGCTGTGGCAGATGGAGACGATGCGCCGCGCCGGCGCCGGCCGGCTGGCCGAGCTGATCGGCGTCAAGTACGGCGATTTCGCGCTGCGCACCGACCGGCTGATGCGCACGCTGGGGGTCCGCCGCTCGGCCGAGGCGATGGCCGCCACCCTGTCGCCCGACGCCCGCGCCGCCTTCGACGCCTATGCCGAGGGCGTGAACGCCTATCTTGAGACTCGCTCCGAAGCGCTGCCGCTCGAATTCCAGCTTCTGCGCCACACGCCGGAGCCCTGGACCGTCGCCGACAGCCTCGTCTGGGCCAAGCTGATGGCGCTTCAGCTGTCCGCCAACTACCGGGACGAGCTGTTCCGTTCCCGCGTGCTGGAGCGGCTGTCGCCGCCGCAGATCGATGACCTGTTCCCGTCCGATGTCCCAGGATCGCCCACCACGCTGGCCGGCGAGCTGCGCGGCATGGACCTGCGGGACATGGTGCGCCGCACCCTGGCGGCCTTGCCGCAGATGGGCTTCGACACCGCGTCCAACGAATGGGTGCTGACCGGTGCGCGCAGCACCACCGGCAAGCCGATCCTCGCCAACGACCCGCATCTGGGGCTGGAGGCGCCGATCCTCTGGTATCTCGCCCGCATCGTGACGCCGGGCTTCACCAGCACCGGGGCCACCGTGCCGGGCGTGCCGCTGACCATCCTCGGCCACAACGGCACGGTCGCCTGGGGCTTCACCACCACCCACAGCGACACCCAGGATCTGTTCGTCGAGAAGCCCGACCCGCAGGACCCGGCCCGCTACCTGACCCCCGAGGGCAGCCAGCCCTTCGAGACGCGGGCCGAGACCATCGCCATCGCCGGCGAGGCGCCGCAGACGCTGACGGTGCGCAGCACGCGCCACGGTCCCGTCATCTCCGACCTGGATACCCCGCCGGCAGACGGCCCAGCAGGCGGTTCGGGCGGCGGCCCGGTGCTGGCGCTGTCCTTCCCCGGCCTCGCCGACGACGACACCAGCGCGGAAGCGCTGTACCGCCTCAACCATGCGGCGACCGCGGAGGCGGCGCGCGACGCGCTGCGCCTGCATGTCGCCCCGCAGCAGAACGTCGTCTATGCCGACGTGAGCGGGGAGGTCGGCTTCATCACCCCCGGCCGGGTGCCGATCCGCCGCAAGGGCGACGGGCGCGTGCCGGTTCCGGGCTGGACCGGCGAGTATGACTGGACCGGCTTCCTGCCCTATTATGCGCTGCCGCAGGCGGTGAACCCGCCGTCTGGCCAGTTCGTCAACGCCAACAATGCGGTGGTCGGGCGCGACTATCCCTATCGCCTCGCCACCGAATGGCCGGACCCGTCGCGCGCCAAGCGGATCGTCGAATTGCTGGGCGCCGGGCGCCATTCCGTCGAGGATGTCGCGCGCCAGCAGATGGACATCGTTTCGCTGCCCGCCCGCGATTTCCTGCCGGAACTGCTGAAATACCCGACGCCTCCGGGTCTCGCGAGCGACGCCGCGGCGCTGCTGCGCGGCTGGGACGGCCGGATGGACCGCGAGCGGCCGGAGCCGCTGGTCTTCACCATGTGGCTGCGGGAGCTGGTGCGGGCGGTCTTCGCCGACGAACTCGGCGCCGATTTCGCCGCCTATTGGGATCTGCGGCCGGAGGCCCTGCGCCGCGTCATTCACGAGCGGCCGGACTGGTGCGACGACGTAACCACCCCGCAGAGGGAAAGCTGTGCCGACATGATCGGCCGCTCGCTGGAGAGCGCCGTGGCGGCGCTGGCCGAGCGCCACGGCTCCCGCCCGAAGAGCTGGCGCTGGGGCGACGACCACAAGGCCGACCTCGCCCACCGGATGCTGAGCCGCCTGCCGCTGATCGGCGGGATGGCGGATGTGTCGGTGGAGACCGACGGCGACTATTTCACCGTCAACCGCGGATCGACCGCCATCCGCAGCGCCACGAATCCGTTCCGCCATGTCCATGGCGCCGGGTTCCGCGCGGTCTACGATCTGGCCGACCTGGACAATTCCCGTTTCGTGATCGCCACCGGCCAGTCCGGCAACATCTGGTCCCGCCATTGGGGCGATCTGGTGGAGATGTGGCGCGACGGCGGCGCGTTGCGTCTGGCCGGCGACCGTGGCACGCTGGTCTCGGCAGGGGCGGAGGTGCTGACACTCACACCACGCAACACCGGGACAAGCAACAAATGACCATAACTCTGGAGGACGTGCGCGCCGCTGCGGCGCGCATCGCGGGGCATCTGCCCCGAACGCCCACGGTGCCGGCGCCCCGCCTGGGGGACATGGCGGGATGCCGGATGCACCTGAAGCTGGAGAACCTGCACGCCACCTCCTCATTCAAGGAGCGCGGCGCGCTGAACAAGCTGCTGTCGCTGGGCGAGGCGGAGCGCCGCGCCGGCGTCATCGCCATGTCCGCCGGCAACCACGCCCAGGCGGTGGCCTGCCACGCCACGCGGCTCGGCATCCGTTCCACCATCGTCATGCCCGCCTTCACCCCCTTCACCAAGGTGGAGCGCACCGAGAATCTCGGCGCCACCGTCGAGCTGCATGGCGAGACGTTGAGCGAGGCCGCCGCCTTCGCCCAAGACCTCGCCGTACGCGACGGCCTGACCTTCGTCCATCCCTACGACGACCCGCTGGTGGCCGCCGGCCAGGGCACCGCGGCGCTGGAACTGCTGGAGGATGTGCCGGACCTCGACGTGCTGGTGATCCCCATCGGCGGCGGCGGGCTGATCGCCGGCATGGCGACGGCGGCCAAGGCGCTACGGCCGGACCTGGAGATCGTCGGCGTCCAGTGCAGCCTCTACCCCGCCGTGCGGCAGGCGCTGGCCGGCCAGCCGATCACCTGCGGCGGCGCCACGGTGGCGGAGGGCATCGCGGTGAAGGCGCCCGGCGCCCTGACCCTGCCGATCATCCGCACCCTGGTCGACGATGTGGTGGAGGTGGGCGAGGCCCGGCTTGAGGAGGCGGTCTACCGCCTCGCCACCGTGCAGAAGCAGGTCGCCGAGGGGGCCGGCGCCGCGGCGCTCGCCGCCGTGCTGGAGGAGCCGGAGCGCTACCGCGGCCGCAAGGTCGGCATCGTGCTGTCGGGCGGCAACATCGACTCCCGCATCATGGCCCAGGTGCTGATGCGCGGTCTGGTCCATGAGGGCCGCATCGTCCGCCTGCGCATCGGCATCACCGACGCCCCCGGCGCTCTGGCCCGCGTCACCCGCCTGCTCGGCGAGGCCGGCGCCAACATCGTCGAGGTCCACCACCAGCGCCTGTTCCACAATGTGCCGGTGAAGATGGCTGAGGTCGACGTGGTCCTGGAAACCCGCAACCAGACCCATGTCGAGACCCTGATCGCCCGCATGAAGGACGCCGGCTACCCGACCAGCCTGATGGTCGAGGTGGGATGACGGTCACGCCCTCTCCCGCGACGGGAGAGGGCTTTCTCCCCAATGCCTGAAAATTGACCAGCGGGACGGTCTCGGCCCGAAAATTGTGCGCCTCCAGCAAAGACGCTTAATCCGCACATTGTCCATCCCGTCAGTTCCTGTCCCGGCAGACAGGTTTTTCAGAAATGAAAACAAAGCGCTGCTCCTGTAGACCGACCCCCTCGCCCCGTCTGGCTCGCTTCTTGCTCCCGTTCCCCGCGAGAGACGCCAACGCGAAGGGACGAACGTCGTGCCAGCCGCCCAGCCCGCACCGCTCACTCTGGTTCCGCCGGCCGCCGAACCGGCGCCGCGCACCATCGTCGACATCCGCAACCTGACCCTGACCTATCAGGCTGCCGACCATCCGGTCTACGCGCTGAGCGACGTCAGCTTGTCCATATCCAAGGGCGACTTCATCTCGCTGATCGGCCCCAGCGGCTACGGCAAGACCACGCTGATGCGGGTGGTCGCCGATCTGGAGCAGCCGACCTCCGGCGAGGTGACGGTCAACGGCATGACGCCGGAACAGGCACGGCTGAAACGCGCCTATGGCTATGTCTTCCAGGCCCCGGCGCTCTATCCCTGGCGCACGGTGGAGCGCAACGTCATGCTGCCGCTGGAGATCATGGGACTGCCCAAGGCCGAGCGGCAGCAGCGCGCCCGCGAGCAGCTGGAACTGGTCGGGCTGGCCGGGTTCGAGCGCAAGTTCCCCTGGCAGCTGTCGGGCGGCATGCAGCAGCGCGTGTCCATCGCCCGCGCGCTCGCCTTCAACCCCGACCTGCTCTTGATGGACGAGCCGTTCGGCGCGCTGGACGAGATCACCCGCGACCACCTGAATCTGCAGCTCACCCGTCTGTGGCTGGAGACGCGCAAGACCTGCATCTTCGTCACCCATTCCATCGCCGAGGCGGTGTTCCTCTCCACCCGCATCGTGGTGATGAGCCCGCGGCCCGGCCGCATCCTCGACGTCATCGATTGCGACGGCGACCTGCCGCGCGAGCGCACGCTCGACATCCGCGAGAGCCCGGAGTTCCAGCGCATCGCCCACCGCGTCCGCGAAGGGCTGATGGAGGGACACAGCTATGACGACTAAGGGCTCCTTGCCGGTGGCGGTCATGGCGCTGGCGGTGCTGGTGCTGTGGTACGGCGGCGCCGTCTGGCTGAACGCGCCGATGGCGACGGACGCGCTGACCCGCGCCGGCCAAAGCTGGACCACCGCCGATCTGATCCGCACCACCCTGGCGATGAAGCGCCCGATCCTGCCGACGCCGGATCAGGTGGCGCTGGACCTCTACAATTCCCTGACCGGCCATCCGGTGACCAGCATCCGCAACCTGCTCTACCACACCGGCGTCACCGCCGGGGCGGCGCTGGCCGGCTTCGGCATGGGGGTGGTTCTGGGGGTGGCGCTGGCGGCGGGGATCGTCCAGGCGCGCACGTTGGAATCGAGCCTTCTGCCCTGGGTCATCGCCTCCCAGACCGTGCCGATCCTGGCGATCGCGCCGATGATCGTGGTGATCCTCGGCAACATGGGCTTCACCGGCCTGCTGCCCAAGGCGATCATCGCCATGTATCTGTGCTTCTTCCCGATCACCATCGGCATGGTGAAGGGGCTGCGCTCCGCCGATCCGCTGACGCTGGACCTGATGCGGACCTACAGCGCCGGCACCGCCCAGACCTTCCGGCTGCTCCGCCTGCCGGCCTCCCTGCCCTACCTGTTCACCAGCCTGAAGATCGCGGTCGCCGCCAGCGTCGTCGGCGCCATCGTCGCCGAACTGCCGACCGGCGGACAGGCGGGCTTGGGCGCCCGGCTGCTGTCCGGCTCCTACTACGGCCAGACCGTGCAGATCTGGAGCGCCCTGGTGATGGCCGCGCTGTTGAGCGTCACGCTGGTCGCCGCCGTCGGCCTCGCCGAACGGGCGCTGGTGCCGGGCGGACGGGGAGGTGCGCGATGAGCCGCTCAACCATGGCCCGCCCCACCATGGCACCCTGGCCGCTGGTGATGCTGGCCGCCCCGCTGCTGCCCTTCGCCGGCCTGGACGGCACTGCCCTGTTCCTGCCGCATCTGCCTGCGGCGCTTGCTCTCTTCGTCCTGACCGTTGCGGCGATTCTCGCCCGCCGCCTGCCCCGTTCCGCCTTGGGAGAGGCCCTGCTCCTGCTGGCCGGGGTAGCGTCCGCCTTTGCCGCGCCGCTGGTCCTGCTGAACCAGGGCTATGGCCTCGCCCAGGCCGGCGGCTTGTGGGTTTACCTGGCCGGCGCCACCCTGCTGCTGTGGCGGGTGCTTGCCCTGCTGGCGGAGATCAGCGGTCCGGCGCGGTTGGCCGGCCCCGCCCTGTTCGGGCTGGCGCTGGTGATGCTGTGGGAGGTCCTGACCCGCGGATTCCAGGTGCCGACCATCCTGCTGCCGCCACCGAGTC
>JBKHVJ010000426.1:0-18751 GCA_046570145.1 Alphaproteobacteria bacterium | reverse complement strand
CCGAGAGAACGGGATCGAGGCGCTCGATTCCTATTTGGACACCCGCACCACGGTGGTCAGCACCACCGGCCGCTTCCCCGACGCCTACGCCGTCTGATCCACATCGTCCGAGGAGAGAAACGAACATGCGTCTTGCCAACAAGCTCGCCGTGGTGACGGCGGCCGCCTCCGGCATGGGCCGCGCCGGTGTCGAACTGTTCCTGCGGGAAGGCGCCCGCGTCGCGGCGATCGACATCAGCGCCGACGGCCTTGCCGGACTTGCCGCGGACATGAAGGCAAAGGGGTACGACATCGACACCGTCCGCGCCGACCTGTCGCGACCCGACGAGGTCCGGCGCTCCATCAACGACGCGGTGGAGTGCCTGGGCGGAGTCGACATCCTGTGGGCCCACGCCGGCACGCCCGGCCCGGCCGGTGTCGAAAACCTCGACCTTGTCGCCTACGAGCACGCCATCTCGCTCAACATCACCTCCGCCACCCTCGCCGCCGGCGAAGTGATCGGTCACATGCGCAAGCGCGGTGGCGGCTCGGTGGTCTTCACCGCCTCGGTGTCGGGGTTGGTGGGCTCCATGTTTAGCCCGGTCTATTCCGCCGCCAAGTTCGCCGTCGTAGGTCTCACCAAGTCGCTCGCCCAACGCTTCGCGCTGGACAATGTCCGCGTGAACGTCGTCTGCCCCGGCCTTGCCGATACGCCGATGAAGCTCGGCTTCACCGGCCGCTCGGGGGATCCGGCCGAGGCGGCTGCGAACCAAGAGCGGATGCTGACCGCCGTTCCGATGGGTCGGCTGTGCAAGGCGGAAGAGGCTGCCCACGCCGTTCTGTGGCTGGCGTCGGACGATGCCTCCTTCGTGACCGGGGTGGCGCTGCCGGTGGATGGCGGCTTCACCGCCCGCTGAGTCCGGTACTGCCGGCGGGCGGTGGATGGACGATCAGCCGCCCGCCGCCAATGCCGACGCTAGCAGGGGAACCATTGGCAGGGAGGATGCGCGCCATGGCCGGGCCGCTCGACGGGATCACGGTGATCGATCTCAGCACCGTGATCGCAGGACCATACGCAAGCCAGATGCTAGGGGATTTCGGCGCCAGGATCATCAAGGTGGAGCCACCCGCCGGCGACATCATGCGGGCGCCGGGACCGGCGCGGTCGGCCAGGATGGGCGCGGGGTTTCTCAACTGCAACCGCAACAAAACCGGTCTCATTCTCGACCTCAAGGACCCTGCGCAACGCGGGGAGGTGCTGCGGCTGCTGGACAGCGCCGACGTGCTGCTCCACAACATGCGGCCTGCGGCCATCGCGCGGCTCGGCCTCGATCACGAACGGACCCGCGCCCGCAATCCGCGGCTGATTCACTGTGGAATCGTCGGTTACGGTCAGGCCGGTCCCTACCGCGACCGGCCAGCTTACGACGACGTCATCCAAGCCGAATGCGGGTGGGCGGAGCTTTACGCCCGGACTGGCGGCAGCCCTCGCTACGCTCCGACCATCGCCGCCGACAAGATCACCGGCCTGCATGCGGTCGCGGCGATCAACGCGGCGCTGGTGGCGCGCGGCGCCTCGGGACTCGGACAGGCGGTCGAAATCCCGATGTTCGAAGTCATGGTGTCGTTTCTGGCCATCGAACATCTGGCCGGGCGCACCTTCCGTCCTGCGCTCGGCGGTTCAGGTTACAGCCGCGTGCTCGCAGAACATCGGCGGCCCCACGTCACCAGCGACGGTCACATCTGCGTGATGCCCTACACGGCCGTCCATTGGCAGGCCTTTTTCACGGCGGTCGGGCGCGAAGACTGGGCGGCGGATCCGGCGCTTGGCTCCGATGCCGCGCGCGCGGCGATGATCGGCACGCTCTATGAACGGCTGGCGGGCTGCCTCGCGGCCGAAAGCACGGGCCATTGGCTGGAGCTGTTGCAGCGGCTCGATATTCCGTGCGCGCCCGTGAATTCCATCGACGATCTTCTGGAGGACGAGCATCTGAAGGCGGTCGGCTTCTTCCAGGAGACATGTCACCCAACTGAGGGCGACATCGTGAGCGTCCGCCCGCCGGTGGGCTTTTCCCTCACACCCTGTAAGATCACCATCCCGGCGCCCGTGCTGGGTGACGGGACGGCTGGATGATGAACCAGGATATCATCCTCGAAGCACGCGGACTCTCGAAGGAGTTCAAGGGATTCGTGGCGGTGAAGGAGGTGAACCTTCAGGTTCGCCGCGGCACCATCCACGCGCTGATCGGCCCGAACGGCGCATGGCTATCGCCGCTTCGGTTGCCGCGAATGCCGGCGCGGCTTCAACGAGCGCACCGGCTCGCTGCTGAACCGGCTTCAGCTGCCCGCCGACGTGGTCTTCTTGATCGTACCGTGGCGGCTCGGGCGCAAGCTCAGCCTGCGCGATCTCGCCGAGGTCCTGCTCTTGCGCGGCTCGGTCTTCTCCCATGAGGCGGTGCGCAACAGGGAGGCCAAGTTGGCGCCGCTGCTGGCGAACGCCCTGCGCCAGCGCCGTCGAGGAAAGGTTGGCCGGAGCTGGTACGTGAATAAGACGGATCTCAAGGTCGCCGGTCAGTGGCCGTACCTTTACCGAGCCATCGACAATGACGGCAATCTGGTCGATGTCTTCCTCAGCGCCACCCGCAACCAAGCCGCCGCCGAGGCCTTCTCCGCCGTGGAGGGGACCGGCATCATTCCCGAGACGATCGCCACCGACAAGTACGCCGGCTACCCTCCGGCCCTGGAGAAGGTGTTCGGCGACGACATCGAGCATCGCACTTCAAAGTTCAAGAACAATCATCTGGAACAGGACCATCGTGGGGTGAAAGGCCGCACCCGATCGATGCGCGGCTTCAAATCCTTCATCGGTGCACACCGGTTCTGCCGGGCCTACGACGAGGTGCGCAACTTCCTGCGCCCGGCGACCTGGCGCAACCAGTACGTCCCAGCGGCGCAGCGACGGGCGATCCATGTCCAACGGGTCGCCGCCCTGCGCGACATGCTCGCCATCGCGTAATTCATGACGTCCGCTCGACGACTTTCGGCATCGTCAGTTCAGACTTGGCGCGACACCTGACGGAACCCTGATAGCTGCCAAGACCACGACATCGCCAGCTTCCAACGAATTTCAAACCAATGTCCAGGCTATGCTCACAGCCGCTTCCGATCTTCCGGCGAACGCTCCTTGAACCTTGAAATCGCTGAATGGCTCACTTTGTGGAACCCATCCGCGATCCGCCTCCCGTCGCTTTCCCGCAGAATGTCGAACCAGCGGACGCGCTGGTCCGCCTCATCATCGGCACCGCAACGGCGGACGATCACGCGGTCTCCAGGGTTGATGTTGCCGTAATAGAACAGGTCCCGGTCGGTGGTGACCCAATTCATCCCGGCGGCTCGCTCCAACGCCCAATCCGCACGGTCCAGGATGGCCGGGAAGCTCGCGAAATAGAGAAAGCCGGCACCGTTGAAGTCGGCGGCAGGGCAAGGATCGATCACCACCTCGCGGTCCGGCTGTCGCGCTGTCCGGCGGAAGCCCCAATGCTCCTCCCAATCATCCCGCCGGAAGCACTGGCACAGCACGGCGAAGGGGAGGTCTCGCTGCAGGATGGGGGCCACTCCCGTCGCCGGATAAGGCAGTGCGCGCAGCACGCTCAAATTGTCGTCAATCACCGCCCGTTTCAGGAATATCGATTGCAGCGTGACGGTTCCGACCGGCCTGCCGTTCGCGTGCACGGTCTGGATGCTGAGATACTGGGTTCGCGAGGTCCGGACGATCCTACCGTCGATGGCGAGCCGGTCATGCTCCGCCACCTCGTCCAGGCGGGCGCCGGCCAGCGAGAGGCCGGTGAAGGTGGCATAGAGAGTCGCACCCTCGCTGTCGCGGAAGTCGGGCAAAGGCTGTCCGAACAGCTCCGCCAGCATCAGCCAATGCCGGTGCCCGCACTCCTTCAGCAGCCAGTGTTCCGACAGCCCATTCAGGGCAAGCTGCGGCATGCCCACCGTGATCGGCCCGCCGATCCCGGCGGAATGGCTGGTCTCAGTGAGAGCAACGGAAGTGAGGGCAACGGACATGGGTGGTCCCCGCTTCGGTCAGGTGAAGGCGACGACCGTGACCGTCGCCTCCGGGTCGTTGGAGAAGCGCGCGGCGGCGACATCGATGGCGGCGATCTGGCGGGCGGCCCGCGAACAGGGAAAGCCGAACTTGGCCGCCACGCGGTCGCTGGCGATGGTGAGGGCGGTGCGGCTGATGCGGACGAAGTCGGCGAGACCGTAGATTTTCCCTTCCTCCAGATGCTCGCGGATTACCAGGGAAGGCGAATAGCAGTCCGACAGCGTCCCGTCGGGCCAGCGCACGCGGAAGATCAATTCAGGCATGGGCAAGGCTCCTCCGGTCGGTCAGGAAACGGGTGTATTCGGCGATATGGCGGGCGGCACAGGTTTCCCATCCGAAGCCGGCGGCCCGCAGCAGGCCGGCACTGCGCAGCGCGTCTGCCCGCCGTGGTTCCAGCACCGCGCGCATCGCCCGGGCAATGGATCCGCTGTCGAGCGGATCGACCCATTCGGCGTCGCCTGGCTCCAGATGTTCGGTGAAGGGGGCGTTGGCCGGAACGATGGCTGGCGTTCCGCAGGCCATCGCCTCCAGCACCGCCAGCCCGAATCCCTCGCGCAAAGACGGGAAGACCAGCGCATCGGCCAACCGGTAGAGGGAGGGCATCGCCGCGTCAACCAGCGGCCCGGTGCGGATCACCGCCCCGCCGGGACCGGTTGAAAGGCCATCGGTGGCGATGCGCGCTTCGAAAGCCAGCAGTTCCGGGCTGTGGTCGAGCAGCGAGGCGCCGCCAGCAACGACCAGCTGCGCGTTTTGGCGATCGCGCCGGATCTCACGGAAGGCATCGAGGATCCTGACGCTGTTTTTGCGCGCCTCGACCCCGCCGACCGACAGGAAGACCGGTCCGCCGGTCAGGCCCAGGCGGTCGCGCCACTCCGCATCCACCGCCCTGGCATCCGGGGTGAAGCGGCTGCGATCAACGCCGTTGCCGACGATGGTGGCGTCGATGCCGTGCTCCTGTGCCAGTACGTCCCGCCACAGGCGACTGACGCACAGAACCCGGTCGGCGGAGCGGATCGCCCGCATCTGCAAGGCGTCTACCGCCGGATCGCCGAAGCCATCGATGTGATGGACGGTGTAGAGATAGCCAGCAATCCGTCCCTGGTCCCGCAGGTCGGCGAGCGCGTTTCCGCTGATGCCGTCCTGGGCGTGGTACAGGTCGAACCATGGCGCGGCGGTCTGGCTGAAATGGGCGACATAGTCGGCGATCCGGGTTTCGACCAGCGTCCTCAGCCCGACCTCCTTCGGCATCGGCCGGGCCGGCACACCGATGGCTTCGCAGCGTGTTTCCCGGAAGAAGCCGTGTCCGGCCGGATCCGGCGCATGCACCACGGCTTGGTGGCCGAGGGCGGTCAGCGCGTCAGCCAGTTCCAGGGCATGGACAACCCCGCCGCGCGGGTTGGTGGAATGGGCAAGGATGGCGACCGACAGCGTCATGGCCGCGCCTCCGTCGCAAGCCCGGCCGCGCCGCAGCCGATCAGCGGCCGGTCGGCGAAATCCCACAGCGGCACCGTGTCCGTGCCATCGGTCAGCACAACTTCGCTGCCCTGCCGCACCTCGCCGATGGGGGTGCAGGCGAGGCCGCGGGCGTGGAACCGGGCGGCGACCCCCATTTCATGCTCCGGCGCCACGCTCAGCAGGAAACCGAAGCTGGGGAAGGACAACAGCCAGCGGTCGAGCGGCACCTCCTCCGGCCTCGGCACCGCACCGACGTCGATAAGGGCGCCGACGCCGGAGCATTCCAGCAGCATCAGCGCCGTGCCGACGGCCCCGGCCATGCTGATGTCCTTGGCGGCGCGGCACAGCCCGTCCTCCGCCAGCCGCGGCAGCAGGGCGAGGTCGCCGCGCAGCCGCTCCGGCGGGGCGGCGGTGGCGGCGTCGTAGAAGGGGTTGGGTTCGTGATAACGGCCGCGCAGGTCCACCGCCATCATCAGCCGGTCGCCCGGACGGGCGTCGAAGCTGGTCAGCAGCGGCCCGGCGCGCCCGACGATCGACACCGCCAGCTGCGGCCGGTCGCTGCGGCTGTTGGTGTGGCCGCCGACGATGGGCACGCCGTAGGCCGCCGAGGCGGCGCGCAGCCCATCGAGGATCGGCCTGGCCTGCTCCTCGCCACAGCTCCACAGCGCATCGACGACGGCGAGCGGCCGGCCGCCCATCGCCGCGATGTCGCTCACATTCACCATCACGCCGCACCAGCCAGCGAACCAGGGCTCCGCCGCAACGAAGCCGTTGACGAAGCCTTCGGCGGCGACCAGCAGATGGCCGTCGCCATCGGGAATGGCGGCGCAGTCATCGCCGACCGGTACCGCCCCGCCTCGGCCGACACCGAGCGTGCCGACCACCGCGGCGATGTCGGCCTTGTGCGCGAAGCCGGGGCTGGCGCGCAGCCGGTCGGCCAGTTCCGACAGTGATGGGAGGGCGGCACTCATGCTGCTCTCCGCGCCAGCATCAGGAAGCCGGCGGCACCATCATGGATCGGCGGATAATGGGCAAGGTCCGCCTCCATGTGGTGGTGGGGCCGGCCGTGCAGCGTGACCTCCGCCACGGTGTGCCAGCGCAGCCGCCGGAACAGCAGGGCGTTCCGGCTCTGCACCAGCGCATGGAAGCGGGTGCAACCGCGCGCCGTCGCCGTGCAGACCGCCATGCGGATCAGCGACGCCCCCAGCGACCCGGCCCGCCGGTGGTCCGCCGCCACCGCCAGCCGCGAGCCGATCCACTCCCCCGATTCCGGTTCGTGGATGCGCACGGTGCCGACCACCCGGTCCGGCATGCCGCACAGTTCGGACAGGGCGACAATGGTCAGCGCTTGGTCGTCGATGGCATCGCGGTCGTCGCCGTCGAACAATCCCTGCTCGACGCAGAAGACCTGCCGGCGCAGGGCCGCTGCCTGCCGGAGTTCCCAGCCTTCGTTCGCATGCTTGATGCGGTGGAGACCGGGAACGAACGGCCGTTCAGGGAGCGGGTTCGCGATGACGGAAAACAACGGGCTGTCGGACGTCGTGGTCTCTGCCATGGGGTAGGCTCCCTGGGACGGCGGGACGGGGTCAGGCGGCGACCGGCTGGCGGGCGTTGAGGCGCGCGCGCATCACCTCGGCCAGATAGGCGGAATCCTCTGCCACCCCCAGGAAGCGGCCCGATCCCCAGGTGTTCAGCCAGGGCAGCCCGATGAAATAGAGTCCGTCCACCGGCGACACACCGCGCCGGAATTTCGGATTGCCGCGACCGTCGAAGGCCGGCAGTTCGATCCAGCCATAGTTGGGGCGGAAGCCGATGGCCCAGACGATGGCGGAAATCCCCTCGACGGCGCAGTCGATGGCCGCCGGGACGTCCTGAGGTGCCCAGACCGGAACGAAGGGCGGCTCTTCCGGAGCGTCGATGCCGGCCTTGGCGATGTAGGCGTCGATGTCGCGCCGGATCGAGACATAGACGTCATCGGCGTCATCGAGGTTCTTCGCCAGATCGTCGGCGAAGCGCACGGTGGAGCCGTCCATTCCCGCCATGCTGCCGTAAAGCTTGACCCCTTGCAGCGCGAAGCGGCGCAGGTCGATCTCGTGCCCGCCGGCGCGGCCGGACATATAGTGGTTGGTCTTCTCCTTTGCGCGGTCCCCCAGCGGGTGCTTGTCGACCGTCAGCTTGTAATAGCCCATCTCCATCAGCCATTCCGTCGCGTCCTTGCCACGATAGCTGCGGGGAGAGCGCGGGGCCGGGCCGACGCACAGATGGACCTGCCGGCCAGCGATATAGAGATCCTCCATGATCTGGACGCCCGACTGGCCGGAGCCGACAACCAGGACGGCGCCCGGCGGCAGTTGGTCGGGGTTGCGGTAATCGACCGAATGCATCTGGACGAGGTCGCGCGACAGGGCATGGGCATAGGGCGGAACGATCGGGATATCGTAGCCGCCGGTCGCCACCACCACCTGATCGGCGGTCATCGGCCCGTCGCTGGTCTCCAGATCGAACCCGCCATGGGCACCGCGCGACAGGCGGGTGACTGCGACGCCCTCGCGGATCGGCGGCTTCACCATCTCGGCGAAACCTTCCAGATAGGCGACGATCTCGTCCTTCACCATGTAGCCGGTGGGATCTGACCCCTGGTACGGGTAGTCGGGCAGGCGGCACTGCCAGTTGGGCGTGACGAGGCAGAAGCTGTCCCAGCGGTCGTTGCGCCAGGAATGGCCGATCCGGTTCTTCTCCAGAACCAGATGCTCGATGCCCTGTTTTTTCAGATTGTGGCTGACCGAAAGGCCGGCCTGTCCGCCGCCGACGATGATGACGGGAAAATGGGGAACGCTCGTCATGGCAAACACTCCAGGGAAAGGGGTCAGTCTTCGAAAAGCGACAGGGCGGAACAGGCGCCGCATTTGCCGCAGCCGGCCTTGCTGTCGGATGCCCGCATGCCGGCGCCCTTCAGCAATCCGCCGACAGCGGACAGCAGGTCGTGCATGAAGGCGGGAGACGGGGCGGGGTGGTCTTCCAAGGGCGTGCCGGACACCGGGACGAAGGGAACCACGAAGGGATAGACACCCATCCCGATCAGCCGCTCGGCCATATCCAGGATCGCCTCGCGGCTGTCGCCCAGCCCAGCCAGGATGTAGGTGGAGACCTGCCCACGGCCGAAGACCGGCACCGCCGCCTCGAAGGCGGAGTAGTAGCGCTCCAGCGGGACGCTGGCCTTGCCGGGCATGATGCGGGCGCGCACCTCCGGCGTCACCGCCTCAAGATGCATGCCGAGCGTGTCGATGCCGGCGTCACGCAGACGGACGAACCAGCGGTCGTCGTCGGGCGGTTCGCACTGGCCCTGGATCGGCAGGTCGACCGCCGCCTTCACCGCGGCGGCGCTCTCGCACAGGATGGCGGCGCCACGGTCGGTGGTGGGCGGCGTACCGGTGGTCATCACCATGTGGCGGACGCCATCGAGCAGGACGGCGGCCCGCGCCACCTCAGCCAGCTGTTCCGGCGTCTTGCGGGCGATGGTCCGCCCGGCCGCCAGCGACTGGCCGATCGAGCAGAACTGGCAGGTCTTGGTCCGGCTTTGGTAGCGGATGCAGGTCTGCAGAACCGTCGTCGCCAGCACGTCGGCGCCGTGCAGGACGGCGATCTTCGAGTAAGGGACGCCGTCCATGGTCTGCAGCGCGTAAAAGCGCGGCTGGCGCGGGAAGGTCACCCGTCCCATCGCCACCCCGTCGCGCCGCACCAGGCTGGCGCCATCGGGACCGGGCGCTTCTGCGACATAGGGGGAGGCGAAGGCGCCGGCGGTGTGGACCGGCACCATCACCGTGCGACCGTCCACAGTCATCGCCTTGTGGTCGCTGGGGCCGGCGCCGCCGCGGCGGCTGGGGGCCCCGGCCCGCGGATCGGCCAGCCGGACGCCGAAGGACTGGAGTTCGGTGATCAGCCGGCTAGCGGGCAAGCTGGAGGAGCTGGGCGTCGTCATGGTCGGCCTCGGCTTGGGAGGAGGGTTTTGGGGCGGAGGGAGTGGCCATCGTCGTCATCGGCGCTGCAGGACGATTGTCGAGGGTCAGCGACAGCAGCTCCGGCCGGGCGTAGTGGCCGACCGAATCCATCATCCACTTGCGCTTGGTGATCAGGCCCATGTCGAGGTCGGCGACGAGGATGCCTTCGCCCGAGGTGAGCGGCGGCACCACATGGCTGCCTTCCGGCGAGACGATCGCGGTCATGCAGCCACCGCGCAGGGCCTTCTGCAAACCGGCGTCGGGGGTGATCGACTGGATCTGCGCGTCGGTCAGCCAGCCCGTGGCGTTCACCACGAAACAGCCGGATTCCAGGGCGTGGTGGCGGATGGTGACCTCGATCTGGTCGGCGAAGATCTGGCCGACCAGCGAGCCGGGGAACTGGGCGACGTGGATTTCCTCGTGCTGGGCCATCAGGGCGTAGCGGGCCAGCGGGTTGTAGTGTTCCCAGCAGGCAAGCGCGCCAACCCGGCCGACGGCGGTGTCGACCACGGTCAGACCGGCGCCATCGCCCTGACCCCAGATCATGCGCTCGTGATAGGTCGGTGTGATCTTGCGTCGCTTCAGCACCAGCCGGCCATCGGCGTCGAACACCAGTTGGGTGTTGTAGAGCGAGCCGTGGTCGCGCTCGTTCACCCCCAGCACCACCACCACGCCGTCGGCACGGGCGGCGGCGGCAACCGCCTCGGTCACCGGGCCGGGTACGACGACGGCGCGCTCGTAGAGCCGCAGATGGTCGGCGCCAGCCAGGACGGGCGGACGCACGAAGGAGAAATAGGGATAGTACGGGACGAAGGTCTCCGGGAAGACGACCAGGGCCGCTCCTTGCGCGGCGGCTTCGGCAATCGCCCGGCACACCCGCTCCACTGTCCCGTCCGCGCTGTCCAGGTCGGGGGCGATCTGCACCGCCGCCACCCGGACCGTTTTTTTCTCCATCATGCTCCGCCCTCCAGACTTACGCTTACGGCGCCGTTACAGCGTCCAGGTGTTCAGAATGAATGCATTCGCTTTGCGGTGGAGCAGAACGATGTCCAGCACATCCAGCGGATTGATAGGGCGAATGCCGGGGATCAGCGCCCCCTCGCCATGTCCGTAGAGCGCCTGGAGCGCGAAGCGGCAGGCATAGACCTTGCCGCCTTCCTCCATGAACTTGACGATCTGCTTGTTCATCGCCTGATGGCCCGGGAACGCCTCGTCGCCCAGGGTCGGGAAGCCGCGCTGCACGCCCAGGGTCACGCCGGGGCCATAGAGCAGGACTGAAGTCTCGAAGCCCTTGCGCAGCAGCCGGGTCGCCTGCAGCAGGTTGACCAGTCCGATGGACCCTTCGAATGCCACGGTGTGGAAGGTGACCAGAGCCTTTTCTCCCGGCTCGGCCTTGACGTCCTCGAACACCTTCTCCTCGTAATCCACCAGGACGTCGCCGGTCTGGTTTTGCGGCTTGGTGACGGCAGGCATGGATCGCACTCCTTTATTGGTCTCGGCGTCTTCGTGATCGACGCCCCCGGCGCCGGGCTGTCCGCCTCTGGCGTGACGGCGTCCGGCGTCCAGTCATCAGCAAAGCGCGTGCCAGTCAATTTCCCGATCACTTTTCCGGCAGAACTCCTATATTTCCATACAATCAACGCCGCGGAGGCGTATAATGACCGCTGTCAAAGCTGCGACTTCCGCTCAATGATCGGGCTGGGGATGGTGAAAATCTAACCATTCCGCTCCGCTGCCCATAGATTAGGCGGTCCCTTCATCCTTTCATGTCGCTGCTTGACAAGGTTCGGGCGGGGAAAGGCAGGAGGTGCGGCATACCCTGCTGGACGGCCGAAATGGCCGGAAACAAAGGACCGCGGAAGTTTGTCGCGGTGTCGGAGCTGGTGGTTGCCTTGGATGGGGCGGGCGCTTAGGATGCGGCGTCCCGTCCGGGGCGGGGTGCCTCCGGAACGGGCTCTGCATATTTTGGATCCATGCGCTGGACGTGGTTTGAATGCAAACGCTACAAGGTCAGCCTCTGTCTCCCGTCAGGCGCCCGCACCCCTGGCATGCGGTGATCCACGGCAGCGACAAGCCGCGCTACGTCGCGATTGCCGACGTCATCGCCGACGACATGCGCAGTGGCCGGCTGCCCCCCGGTGCCCGGCTGCCGGCCCAGCGGGTGTTGGCCGAGGCGTTGGAGGTCGATTTCACCACGGTCGCCCGCGGCTACCAGGAGGCGCAGCGGCGCGGCCTGATCGAATCCCGCGTCGGCGCCGGCACTTTCGTCCGTGACGGGGGAACTGCGGTCCCCTGTGCCCCGGAACCGCTGCCGGCGGGGGATGGCATCGTTCCCACCGCCCAGTCGCCCGCCCGCTCCACCGCGCGCTGTTCCGCCGATCTGTCGATGAACCTGCCACCGGATGTCGACGATCCGGAACTGCTGGCGCGCATGCGGGCCGGGCTGGCGGAGGTCGGGCAGGAACTGGTCGATCTGCTGCGCTATCAGGAGTTCGGCGGCGCAGAACAGGACCGGCAGGCCGGCGTCGACTGGCTGGCCTTGCGCGGCCTTCCGGTGCGGACGGACCGGCTGCTTGTCTGTGCCGGCACCCACAGCGCCCTGCATGCGGTGCTGGGCGCGCTGGCGAAGCCGGGCGACCGCATCTGTGCCGAGGCTCTGACCTATCCCGGCCTGCGTGGACTGGCGGCGCAGCTGGGGCTGGAGGTGATCGGCCTGCCGATGGACGAGGACGGCATCCTGCCCGATGCCTTCGCCGAGGTCTGCCGCACCCGTCCGCCGAAGGCGCTCTACTGCAATCCGACCCTGCAGAATCCGACCACGATCACCCTGTCGGCAGAGCGCCGTCGGGCTTTGGTCGACATCGCCCACCAGCATGGCGTCGCAATCGTCGAGGACGACGCCTATGGCGCGCTGCCGGTCGGCGGGCCGGTTCCGATGGCGGCCCTGGCGCCGGACATCGTCTTTTATATCGGGGGTGTGGCAAAGGTCCTGGGGGCCGGATTGCGCGTCGCCTATCTGGTGGTTCCCGAGGCGCGCCATGTCTGGCAGCTGTCCGCCTTCCTGCGGGCGACGACGGTGATGGCCTCGCCGCTGACGGTGGCGCTGGCGACCCGCTGGATCGGCGACGGCACGGCACAGGGGATCCTGGCGGCCATCCGCGCGGAATCGACCCTGCGCCAGACCGTCGCCCGTGGCATCCTGCCGGGGCCGGCCCAGCGCTCCAAACCGGAGGCCTTCCATTACTGGCTGCCGCTGCCGGCGGGATGGAGCCGGTCGAGCTTCGCCGCGACTCTGCGCGGGGCGAAGCTCGGCATCGTCGTCAGCGACGCCTTCTCGGTGAACAGCCCGGCGCCGGAGGCGGTCCGGCTCTGCCTGGGCGGTTGCGACCGCGACGAGACCCGCAGTGCGCTGGAGATGATCGCGCACACGCTGTCGCGCCCGCCGGAGCTGGCCTCCGTCTTCCTTTGACCCGAGCGGATGGAGGATCTCCGCTCACGCGGTTCCACTGAAGGCTCTCGGCGGGGTGCCGCCGGGCGCATCCGGATCCGCCGCTCCAAGACCGACCAGGAGGGGCAGGGCGCTGAAGCTTGGCTGTCTCGGCTGAGTCCGTGGCGGCACTCACCGCTTGGCGGGCAGTGGCGCCGCGGTTGCCCACCGAGCCGGGAGGGAAGGGGTCATTCACCAGGGACGGGACTTACCTGTTCTGCCACATGTCGCGCGGCGGCGCCGGCGAACGGATGAGCCCGGCGGCGATGCGCCGCGTGGTGGAGCGGCGTACCGGCGAAGCGGACCTGCTTGCCGTCGGCTTCAAGAGCCAGCCTCGGAGTGGTGCAGGAACCGCCAAGTGTCGGAGTCGAACGCGTGCATAACCAGTTCCACAAGTGGGACTATCTTGGTCTACGCCTTTGGCGGCCGCTCAGATGGCCCGATCAGGCTGGCGGAACAGCAGAATCGCAACATCAGAAACGGCACTTCACAAAGCACTTTGTTGCGCCATGAAGTGCCGTTTAACCGCAAGAGGCGCAACGGCTGTAAAACGGCCCATTATTTCCATAACAGAACTTATGTGTTTCTTGCGTGTAAGCGCAAAGCTAAACTGTCAGTCCCTCGCAACTTGGAAGTGTCAGTCGTCATTCGCCACCGGCTGCCCTGCTCCCTGTCGCCGACGCAGACGAGCCATGACCGCCACCGGCATACGGCCGCCTTCACGCTCGAATCCCGAACCTGATATGGAAGAGACTGCAAAGCGCCGTATCGGCGAGACTATGAGACCGGAGACGCCCGTGACGATCAATACCGCGACCGCGACGCTGAAGGCCGTTCTGATCGGCAAGGCGGTTCCGTTCGGCAAGCCCGGAGCGTTCAGCGCCATCGGCAAGCAACCGGTCGACGGCGCACTCGCCATCGGGCCGGCCGGGGTTGGCGGCGACGAGCAGGCGGATCTCCGCAATCACGGCGGCCCGGACAAGGCCGTGCACCATTACCCGTTCGACCATTACGCGGCATGGCGGGCCGACCTGCCCTCCCCCGCTCCCTTGCTGGAATCGGTCGGGGCCTTCGGCGAGAACCTGTCGACGCTGGGGCTGACCGAGGACGAGGTCTGCGTCGGCGACGTGTTCCGCATCGGGACGGCGATGCTGCAGGTCAGCCAGGGCCGCCAACCCTGCTGGAAGCTGAACCACCGTTTCGGCGTGAAGGACATGGCGCGACGGGTGCAGGCCACCGGCCGGACCGGCTGGTATTATCGGGTGCTGGAGCCGGGCGTGGCGGCGGCCGGCGACAGCGTCATGCTGATCGAGCGCCCCCTGCCCGAGTGGCCGCTGGCCCGCCTTCTGCGTGCCTTCTATCACGACACCGGTGACATCCGGACGCTGGCAGGCATCGCGGAGTTGGAGCCGCTCGCCCTCGGCTGGCGCGATCTGGCTCGGCGGCGGGTGGAGAGCGGCAGGGTCGAGGACTGGAAATCGCGTTTGGGAGAGTAGGCGGTCAAACCGCCGGACGTCATACGCCTGTCATGGAGCTGCTGTAGCGTTGCGCGCGGGCGCGGGGTCGTGCCGACGCTGCTTGCCAGGGGAAGCTCCCGTGTACGACATGTCCACACCGAACGATGGTCCGGCACCCGATCAGGCCGGCTCCTTTCCCGTCGCGGCACCGGGCTCGTCGCCCGTGCGCATCCGCAATTCGGCGGAAGCCGATGTGCCGGCGATGCTCGATATCTACAGCTACCACATCCAGCGCGGGCTCGGCCCTTACGACATCGAGCCCCCGCATCCGGAAGAGCTTAAGCGCCGCCGCAAGGCGATGCTGAAGCGCCGGCTGCCACATCTGGTCGCGGAGCTGGACGGGCTGGTCGTCGGCTATGCCTATGCCGCCCCATTCCGCAAGCGGCCGGCCTACCGCTACACCGTTGAACACTCGATCTATGTCCACAAGGACCATCAGGGCCGCGGTACCGGCCGGCTTCTGCTGCCGGCGCTGATCGAGGCCTGCACCACTGCCGGCTGCCGCCAGATGATCGCGGTGGTGGACAGTGCCAATATCCCTTCGCTGCGGCTGCATGAGGCCTGCGGCTTCGTCCAGGCCGGCATCCTGCGCAATGTCGGCTTCAAGTTCGGACGCTGGACCGACAGCGTCTTTCTTCAACGCCCGTTGGGGACCTCCGACCGCGAGCCGCCGCACGACTACCGCGGCAATTGGGCGGCTGAATAATCGCCCTTGCAGGCCAGCACAATACAGTCCGACCCTGCCCCTTCATCCTCCTCCCTGTCCTTCCGGAGACCCGTCGCATGGATTTCTTCCGCCGCTTCAACTTCCTGGTCTGCGCCCCCGCCTTCGAGGTGGACGAGTTGGAGGGCATGCGGCTTCAGCAGATCCTGTCGGAAGTGGAGCGGATGGGCTTCGAGGTGGTCCGTGCCCGCCGGGTCGAGGATGCCGAACTGGCCATCCGCACCGACGCCGCCATCGGCTGCATGATCGTCGACTGGGGCAAGCGCGGCGCCGACGGCAAGCAGGCCTCGCTGATCGCCTTCGCCCGCCAGCGCGGTCTCGAAATGCCGATCATCCTGCTGGTCCGCCGCCAGCGGCTGGAGAACATCCCGGTCGACGTGCTGAACCAGGTCGACGGCTACATCTTCCTGGCCGAAGAGACGCCGGAATTCATCGCCAAGAATCTGGTCAGCCGGCTGAAGCAATATGCCGACACGCTGAAGACCCCCTTCTTCGGCGCGCTGGTCGATTATGCCGAGGAGGGCAACCAGCTCTGGACCTGTCCCGGCCACAATGGCGGCATCTTCTACAGCCGCAGCCCGATCGGCCGCATCTTCGTCGAGCATCTGGGCGAGGCGGTGTTCCGCGACGACATCGACAATTCGGTTCTGGAGATGGGCGACCTGCTGGTCCATGAGGGGCCGGCGCTCCAGGCCCAGAAGGAAGCCGCCCGCATCTTCGGTGCGGAGCGCACCTATTTCGTGCTGAACGGCACCTCCGCCTCCAACAAGATCGTTCTGTCGGCACTGGTGGCGGAAGACGACCTCGTGCTGTTCGACCGCAACAATCACAAGGCGGCCCATCACGGCAGCCTGTTCCTGGGCGGCGGCATCCCGATCTTCCTTGAGACCGAGCGCAACGCGCATGGCCTGATCGGCCCCATCGACCCGCAGGCACTGGACGAGGAGGCGATCCGCGAGCGCATCCGCCGCAACCCGCTGGTCAAGGATCCCGACGCCTGGAAGCGCGAACGCCCCTTCCGCGCGGCGGTGATCCAGCAATGCAGCTACGACGGCACCATCTACAACGCGCAGATGATGCTGGAGCGGATCGGCAAGCTCTGCGACTATATCCTGTTCGACGAGGCCTGGGCCGGATTCCTGAAGTTCCACCCGCTGTTCAAGGGCCATTTCGCCATGGGGCTGGAGGGGCTGCACGACGGCCATCCCGGCATCATCGCCACCCAGTCCACCCACAAGCAGTTGGCCAGCTTCTCCCAGGCCTCGCAGATCCATGTGAAGGACAACCACATCAAGGGGCAGCGCCGCCGGGTGGAGCATCGCCGCTTCAACGAGACCTTCCTGCTGCACGCCTCGACCTCGCCCTTCTACCCGCTGTTCGCTTCGCTGGACGTCGGCGCGCAGATGATGAAGGGGCGGTCGGGCGAGATCCTGTGGGACGACACAATCCGGCTGGGCGTCGAACTGCGCAAGAAGATCCGGGCCATCCGCCGCGAATTCGAGGAGCGTGAGACCGACCCGGCCAAGCGCTGGTTCTTCGATCCCTTCGTGCCCGACCGGGTCGTCCGCAACGGCGCAGAGACCGCATGGGAGGAAGTGCCGACCGACGAGCTGGCGACCGATGTGCGGCATTGGGAATTCGCCCCCGGCGCCGACTGGCACGGCTTCCAGCATGTGGAGCCGGGCTATGCCATGACCGATCCCAACAAGCTGACGCTGCTGACCCTCGGCTTCGACCGCCACAGCGGCGCCTATGGCGACCACGGCATTCCGGCCCCTGTGGTGGCGCAATACCTGCGCGAGAATCGCATCGTCCCGGAGAAGAACGACCTGAACTCGCTGCTGTTCCTGCTGACGCCGGGCGTGGAATCGAGCAAGGCCGGCACGCTGCTGAGCGGTCTGGTCGCCTTCAAGCGGCTGCACGACGACAACGCCCCGCTGGAGGAGGTCATCCCCGAGTTCGTCGCCAAGCGGCGCGCTCATTATATCGGCCGGCGCCTGCGCGACCTCTGTGCGGAGATGCACGCCTTCTACCGCGAGAAGAACACCAGCGCCCTGCAGCGCGCCATCTTCCGGCCGGAGCATCTGCCGACCATGGCGATGCCGCCGCGCGAGGCGACGCGCCATCTGGTGCGCAACGACGTGGATTACCTGCCCATCGACGAGATCGCCGGCCGCATCGCCACCACGCTGTGGGTGGTCTATCCGCCGGGCATCGCCACCGTCGTACCCGGCGAGCGGCTGGACGCGCGGGCCAAGCCGATGATCGACTACCTGAAGGTCTTCCAGGAAAGCGCCAACCGCTTCCCCGGCTTCGACAACGAGATCCAGGGCCTGTACCGGGAGACCGACGCCAACGGTGTGATCCGCTACTTCACCTATGTGGTGAGGGAGTGAAGCCCACCGGGAGGAGGGATTTTCCCCTCCTCCCGGTGTCTTCCTGGCTGCTTACAGGGTAGGGATACCCTGTTCCGCGGCGACTTTCTCATACGCAGCCTGCAGGCCGGCGAGGACCGAGGGTCCTCTGACCGGCGCCCCCAGATGCAGGCTGCGCAGTTCATCCATGAATGCCTCCCACATCGGCGGCCCGCCCTCTTCCAGCAGCTGGGCGCGGATGGCGAGTTCCGGAGTCGCCGGCCGATGCCGGCGGCCCCAGGCGCCCATATGCGCAAGCAGCGGCACGAGCTGAACAGCCGCTTCCGTCAGGCTGTAGATCGCCTTCTGCTGATGGGATGGATCGTCCCGCTTCGTCAGCAACCCGGCCTCCATCAGGCGTCTCAGCCGGTCGGCCAGGATGTTGGAGGCAATCCGTTCATGAGACCGGCTCAGCAATTCCCGGAAATGCCGTCTATTCCCGAACATGATGTCGCGGATGACGATCAGGCTCCAGCGGTCGCCCAGCACCTCCAGCGTCAGATTGATCGGACAGCCGGAACGGTGCCTGTCCTCCATCATGAACTCCTCCGAAAACCGCTTGCAAAATAGGATCAGTCTGGCCTAATGGCAACTGATTGCAAAACGCAATCGGATTGCCGGCGGGGTAGTCCTCCACCATCGCCTAGGCTGAACGGGAACATGTCCCCGAAGCCCGGATACGGGTTCTCCCCGCCCTCCACCGGTCATCCTGTCCATGGTCACGCTGCAACAGAGGAGACGATCATGTCCTATGTCGATGGATTCGTCCTGGCCGTGCCGAAACAGAAGCTCGACGCTTACAAAGAAATGGCCCGCAAGGCCGGAGCGGTATGGATGGAGCATGGCGCGCTCGCCTTCGTCGAGTGCGTCGGCGACGATGTGCCTTACGGAGAGCTGACCTCGTTTCCGCGCGCGGTGCAGGCGACCGAGGACGAGATCGTCGTGTTCTCCTGGATCCTCTACAAATCGCGCGAAGACCGCGACGCGATCAACGCGAAGGTCATGGCCGATCCCCGCCTGCCGAAGGACATGAGCGATATGCCCTTCGACGGCAAGCGGATGATCT
>JBKHVJ010000425.1:0-6166 GCA_046570145.1 Alphaproteobacteria bacterium | reverse complement strand
CCGGGAGGTCCACCGTGATCGCCATGTCGCCCGGTCGGCCGTCGGCAAAGGCATGGGTCAGGGCATTCATCACCAGGTTCGACAGGATCTGCGACAGCACGCCCGGATAGCTGTCCAATTCAAGATCGCCGGGACAGTTCACCGCCACGGCATGGCCGGACGGTCGCAGCTTCGGCTGCAGGCTGACCAGGGTATCCTGGATATAGGCGGCAAGATAGACGCCGCGCCGCTCCGCGCTGGCCCGGTCGACCGCGACCTGCTTGAAGCCGGCGATCAGTTGCGACGCCCGTTCGCAATTTCCCAGGATAAGGTCGGTGGTGTCGATGGCGGTGATGAGATAGCGGGCGAACTCCGCCTTCCCCAGTTCCCCCTCATCCGCCCGGCGGCGCAGGGCCTGGGTCGCATCCGCGAGATGGGACGCACAGGAGACGGCGATCCCGACCGGCGTGTTGATCTCGTGCGCGACCCCGGCGACCAGCGCACCGAGGGAAGCCAGCTTTTCCGACTGGACCATCGCTTCCTGTGCCTCGCGCAGGCTTCCAAGGGCGGCCTCGGCCTCGCTGCGCCGGCGTTCCAACTCGTGGTTGGCGTCGCTCAACTGGGCCTGCAGGCGATCGCTGACCCGCACCAGCCGCTGCTGCTCCCGGGTGCTGAGTTCGAAGGAGGCGACGAGTTCGCGATATTCAGACAGGCACTGCGGCGCCAGCGCCTCCAGCCTCTTTTCCAGTGCGCGGGCCTTGGCGAGAGCCTCCTCCTCCGCAGCAAAGAGGTTGAAGCTCATGGACTGCCGCCGGCGGGGATCTCCCGCATCCGGAAGACGACATACAGCAAATCCTCGGCGAAATCCTCCCCCAATTCGCGCATCGACTCGTCGTTTTCCTCCACGCACCAGGTCAGCGTCACCGGACGGCCGGCCTTCGCCACGGTCTCAAGCATCTGGAAGATGTTCATCAGCGCTTTGGCGCTGGAACTGTTGAAATACAGCAATTCCATGTCGAACCGGATCGGACCGCCATCGGGGTGGGCCAGATAGCCACGCAAAGCATCGAACACCGGGCCGAAGAAGCCGGCGACATCGTCTGGATAGGATTCGCCGGTCATGCGTAAATGGCCGCCGGCGAAGTCGAAGGAGACGCCCGGCGTGCGTCCGGTGGCGGGTATGGTCAGGCTGTCCATGGCTCGTCGCTCGGTTCGGCCGCTCAGACGCGGACCTTGAGGCAGAAGAAGCTGCGGTCCGCGTCCATCGCATCGAAATCATAGTCGATGGGATCGCTGGCCCGCCGGGCGATCTCGATCAGCCCCAGGGTCGCGCCGCGACTGCCGTCGTCAGGCTCCTCCCGAAGCTGTTCACGGTAGTAGCTCTTGATACCATTGCGGTCGAGGCTCTTCAGATGGTCCAGCCTCTGCTTCAGGCGCGGAACGTCGCCGTTGCGCACGGTGTTGCCGCAGACAATGAAGACCTTGCCGTCTTCCACCCCGATGGTCACCATTCCGGCGCTGAGTTCGACCGCGCGGCCGGCGCTGCCCGACATCTTTTCCGCCGAGTAGCGGATGATGTTCTGCATCTGCTCGACAAACACGGAGAAGACCCGGCGGATGGTGGGACCGTCGGCCTCTTCCAAAGCCATCTTTTCCCGCAAGGCCTCGCCCAAGGAATAAAGTATCCCTTCTGACAAGTATCCGCTGAAGGAAAACAGAATACCCTTGTCTTCAAGATCGCGTTTTATCGCCGCATACTGCTGTGCAAGCATGGGAGCCGCCGGATTTTCCGTCAGTGCCGGAGATAGGCCGACTATCTCATTCCCTAAGCCAAAGGGCCATAGCCTTTCGAACAGGCGCGTCATCCCGTGCCATCACACCGGCAATACGACCCGAAAGGTCGATCCTTTGCCGAGTTCGCTGTCCACCGCCACGGCACCGCCATGAAGCAGGACGATCTGCTGAACCGTATGCAGTCCGATGCCGGTCCCCGGAATGCCCGAAGCGCCGGAACCGCGGAAGAAGCGGTCGAACAGGCGTGGTATCTCCGGATCCGGGATGCCCCGGCCATGGTCGATCACTTCGATCACGGACATGGCGCCGTCCGTATCGCCATGCAGCACGATCGGGCCGCCCGGTCCGGAGTATTTGACCGCGTTGTTGACCAGATTGGTCAGAACCAGCCCGATAAGATGGGCATCGATTTCCACACGACGCGGCAACCCATCCAGTTCCATCCGGAATTCACGGTCAGGATAGGCGACGCGGAAGGGATGGACGACGCTGCGGATCAGCTCAGGGAGATCGGCCTCCGCGCGTTCGAGCACCAGCGCATTGCTCTGCAGCCGTTCGTCGGTCAGATGGGCGTCGATCAGGCCCGTCAATCGCTGGACGCCGCCGCGGATCACCGCCAGCCTTTCCAGCATCTCCGGTTCCACCTGTTCCGCCTTCATGGCGAGCAACTGGGCGGCGCTGTCGATGATGGCCAGCGGGGTGCGGAACTCGTGGCTGACCATGCCCAGGAATTGGCGCTGACGGTCGCGTGCCAGCAATTCGCACTCCAGCGCGCGCTCCACCCGTTCCTTGGCAAGGATCAGCGCCTTCTGGTTGGCGGCCAGTTCGTTGGTGCGCTCCTCCACTCGCCGCTCGAGAGAGCGGTTCAGCGCCACCAGTTCCTCATA
This sequence comes from Alphaproteobacteria bacterium, assembly GCA_046570145.1. GTDB lineage: Bacteria > Pseudomonadota > Alphaproteobacteria > Azospirillales > Azospirillaceae > Azospirillum. Next base: position 3,506 of record JBKHVJ010000425.1, on the reverse strand, counting down.
CAGGCAGACATTGTCGAAGCCGATCGCGACTCGGTTGCAGAACAACTCAAGCAGCCGGTGCTCGTCGTGGGTGTAGGGCTCCCTCCGTTCCAACCGGAAGACGGTCACGCCATGCTCACGCGTGCGGAACACCAGGACACACCGGTCGTCCTGGTACAGGTTGCGCTGGCTCCGCAGCGCATCCTCGATCTCCGCCGCCGCTTCGGCCGGAAGAACCTCGGCAACGGGCATGCCGATGCTGCGGGCGAACGCCCCAAGTCCGGCCACCAATGCCACAGACCGGCTGCCGTCACCGCGCTCCAGCGGCCGGCAGGCAAGCACCGAGGGGGTACCGCCCGGATCGACGAGGCGGGCGATCTGCTCCACCAACTGTTCGACGAAGGCGCGCATCGACCGCATTTCGAACAAGGAGGCCGATGCATGGAGGATCCGCTCCAGTCCCTGCCTGTTGCGTTCGATCGTCACGATGTCGCGCCACGCCCGTAGCGCGCTGACCAGCGTGGTGAACAGGCGCTGAGCCGTCAGCTCGCTCTTGGCCTTGTAGTCGTTGATGTCGTAGCCGACGATGACGTCGCGCTCCGGCGCCTGCCCCGGCTGGCCGGTTCGCAGGATGATGCGCATGCGCTGGTTTCCCAGTTCCTCTCGGATGTGGCGGACCAGTCTGAGGCCGGCATCCTCCGTCTCCATCACCACGTCCAGCAGGGCGATGGGAAAGTCCGGCCGCAGCGCCAGCACCGCCTTCGCCTCTTCCGCCGACAAGGCGCTGACCACCTCGAAGGGACGGCCGTCGAAATCGAAATCGCGCAGGAGCACCGCAGTCATGGCATGAACCTGCGGGTCGTCGTCCACCACGAGGATGGGCCAGGGCAAGCCGGACGGCCGTTGGGGACGCACCGCCGTGACGGTCCCGTCCTCCGGGCCGAACAGCAGTTCGTCGTCCGGCCCTCCATCCATACCCGTCATGCCCCGCCTCCCCGTAGCCCTTGCAGGTTGGCCCCGGCCCTCCCGCCTGAGCTGCCTGTACGACGTTCAGGTGCGATGGAAGCATTGTACGTCGCTGCTTCCAAGATCGATTCGGCTCTTTCGGCAGCATTCGTTTCAATTTGTCGCATATGAGCGAAGATTGTCGCTGGCCACCGCTAATCTTCCCGAAGAAGACGCCGCCTCGACCAGAAGCGGAAGTTTCCGTAAGGAAAGGTTCAGTGTATTTACGACCACGAGGCTTCCAACCGGCAACGTCGCGCCTCTCCGCTTCCCTTTTCCCCTGGGCTCGGATGGTTTCCATCCTTGCGCCATCGCTGTTCGGCCCCCGGCTTGCGCCCCACTCCGCGACCCGACCCTAACGAGATAATCATATGATGCCAATCTCTATATGGTTGCATTGGTGACTGGAGCGGGAGGTTGCGCTATGCTTGAGCGTAGCCATCGCCCTCCTTCAACGGAACGCCACGTCCAGATGCCCCCTGCCGGCTTCGAACAGGATGCACGCGCCGCCGGGACTCCGACGTCCATGCACGGGCCGGATGCGGCTCGAATGGGACGCAAGGCTGCCTCGCCTGCGGTCCTGGCGCTGCTGGCCGTCGCCCTTGCCCTGACGGTCGCAATGCTGGCGATCGCCGCTCACCAGTACCGCAGCCAGGTCATGGCGGAGGCGGAGAGCCGCAGCACCGCAATTGCCCGCGTGCTGGAAGAACATGCGGCAAAGACTCTCGGCATCCATGCCATGACGCTGTCGCACCTGGAATGGATGGTCGACGATCTGGGATGGGAGCGGATAGACGGTTCCCCCCTGCTGTACGAACGGCTGAAGTCGCTGGCCTTGCAAACATCGGAAGTTCAGTCCTACTGGATCACCGATGAGATGGGACGTGTCCGCGCCAGCAGCTTCGAATGGCCGATGCGCGTGCTGAGCGCTGCCGATCGCGAGTATTTCCGGGCCCATCTGAGTGCCAGCGACGCCATCCATATCGGTCCGCGGCTGAGCGGCAAGATCAACTCGGAGATCTTCTTCACCCTCAGCCGCCGGATGGAACTGCCCGGCAACCGGTTCCAGGGCGTGGTGCAGATCTCTCTTCTGCCCGCCTATTTCGCCGATTTCTACCGGTCGGTCCTGCATGATTCGCGCGATGTCATCCTGCTTCTGCGCGATGATGGCCGGGCGATAGTCCGGGAGCCCCTGGGCAGCGCCGCGGATCACGCCGACATCGGTCAATTTCCGGAACTGGTCACCACGCCCGACGCGAACGGCACCTTCCGCGCCGTGACCTCCTTCGACGGGGTGGAACGGGTGCTGGCCCGCCGCAAGGTTCCGAATCTCCCGATCTATGTTGTCTATGGCACCGATATCGCCTCCATCGAAGCGGCATGGCGCAACCGGGTGGAGCCTTATGCCCTGTTCGCCCTCCCGTCGATCGGACTGCTCGGACTGCTCGGCGCCATCGCGCTGCGCCGGTCGCGGCAGGCCGCCGACGCGCAGGAAGCGCTGCGCCGCTCCAACGAAGCGCTGGAGAGCCGCATCGCCGAACGAACCCGCCACTTGGATCGGGCTCTGGCCGACAAGGAGGTGCTGCTGCGCGACATCCATCACCGGGTGAAGAACAACCTGCAGGTCATTCTCAGCCTGCTGGAACTGCAGGCCCAGCGCTCGCCGGAACTGGAGGCGCCGTTCAGCGAAGCGTTGAGCCGTATCAACACGATGGGACTGATCCATGAGCAGATCTACCGTTCGACCGGAGTGTCCTCGGTTCGGCTCGACGAATTCATCGAGGCGCTCGTCGGCCATCTCAGCAGCTTCCACAGGCGCCCGGGCCGGGAGATCGCCATTCGTCACGACGTGGAACCGGTTGCCATCGACTTGAACAGGGTGGTTCCCTTCGCCCTGATCCTGAACGAGGTGCTGTCGAACGCCTTCAAGCATGCCTTCGCGGATCGCCGTTCCGGTACCATCACCATCACCGTCGCGGCGGAAGACGGCATGCTGCACCTGACGGTATCGGATGACGGCACCGGCGCCCCCGAACTGGAGACGGCAGCGGAGCCGGGACGGCGTTCCATGGGCATGGATCTCATCCGCGCCTTTGCCCGGCAAATCCGCGGTGAGTACCGCTACACCCGCACCGACGGCACGCGCTTCGACCTCCGATTCCCTCAGGAGGACGAGGCGTCCTAGAGCACGGATCAGCGCTTGCCGCGTCTGGCCGCTGCGGTTGGCACGCCGTTGATCGGATCGTCGGACTTCGGCAGTTTTTCCGCGATCCCGAAGGCCAGTTCCCGCCGACGCAGTTCGGCCAGGATTTCGTCGGGCGCAATGTCGAGATCGGCCAGCAGGACGACGAGGTTGTAGAGAAGATCGGCCCCCTCCATCACCAGCGCGTCACGGTCGCCACGCATGGCCTCGATCGCCACCTCGATCGCTTCCTCCCCCACTTTGCGCGCCATGCGGGCGCGCCCCTGCGCCAGCAGCTTTGCCGTGCGAGAGGCTTCGGGAGCGGCGGAAGGCTCGCGCC
>JBKHVJ010000424.1:0-8076 GCA_046570145.1 Alphaproteobacteria bacterium | reverse complement strand
TGGTTCACGGAGGACGGCCATCTGCGCACGGGTGCCGGGCGCGAATGCGGTGGCTAGGATTGCCCGCTGTCTGCTGAAGACTCATCCCCCTCCATGATCGCTACGATGGCCTTGAGCTGCTGCACGGAGAACCTGCCATCCAGCACAACGCCGCGCCTGCCCCGCTTCCACGATACATAAGGATAGGTGCAGGACATGCCTTGCTCGCTCACGAGCAGGTCGTCAAAGCCGCTGGCGATTGAGTCGCCGGGGTCGGGGGAAGGTCACTGACACTCCCACTCTAAATAACGGACGCTGATGCGCCCCTGCCCCATCGAGCACCTCGCCCCCCTCGCCTTCGCCTCCTGCATCGTCGCCCTCTTGGTCGTGATCCCCGATCAGCCAGGCCGCAAGCTGCCCCGCCCGCCGGAGAAGCGCTCGCGCTGATCCTTGCGCCCGGACTCCGCCGCGTGGCATGCTTCCGCGATGCCGCCGATGCTCGACCTTTCCTGGCTTTCCTCACCGTCGCCACCGGAGCGGCCGACGCTCCAAGAGCTGCTGGGGAGTGGCGACCTGGCACGGGCGGCGACGTTCCTCGATTTCTATATCCAGGCGCAAGTCGCCGCAGCTTGGCGCGGTGACCTGGGCGAAGTCATCCGAAACGAGGCCAACGCCGCCGAGGCGCGGCTGTATCTGCAGCTCCTGTGGGAGAAGGAAGGCCTGACGCCAGAGAAGGCGCGCGACTGGATCGACCATTTTCAATCCGACCTCCGGCGCGAGGCGCAGACCTACATGGAGGCGCGGAATGTCGCTGACGCATGACGTTCCCACCTTCCTCATCCAGCCCGATGAGCCGCAGGAGATCGGCTATGTGGAGCCGACCCTGCGTTTTGCTTGCGGCTTCGCTCATTATCACTACGTTCTCGACATCATTCGGGAGTTTTGGTGGGAGGTTCGGCTCCACCGGGCTGCGGCCTGGGACCAGTCTTTCACCAATGTGATGCAGTCCGAGACACGAATGCGCGCATTGGCCGACGAGCTGGTGGCGGATTTGGCTGATCATGGCGTGGCGGAAGTGGATACCCGCGCCTGGTTGGAAGCGTTCCGGCGCGACACGGATCAGCGCGAGCAGGCGGCGATTGAGGCCGACGACGACCGCATGGGGTGGTTTCCGCTGGAAGCCGAGCGCTGATGGTCGCCTTGATTGCACCGGGTGCCGGCGGCGTCCGCGACCTCGCGTACCATCTGCCCGATGCGCTGACGCGTGTAGACGTGCGGCTGCGCACCCGTCCCCTTTTCCCGGCTGGCGAACAGCGGGCCGACCCGCCGTTTGCCGATGTGCAGGGCGAGCAGGCGAGCCAGTTCGGGGCGGATCGGCACCTCGTGGCGCTTGCCGCCTTTGCCGGCGATGATGGTGATGACGCGCTCGGCCAGACTGACGTCCTCGACCCGCAGCGCGACGAACTCGGAGACGCGGGCTCCGGTCTCCAGCAAAGTCTGCATCATCACCCATCGGCTGGTCCAAATCCGCACCCGGACCCTCGACGGCACCCTGCGCGACACCTTCATGGTGTGGTACCCGGCCATGGCCGTCAACGCCTCTTCAGCCCCGGTCACCTTGAAAGCTGCCTGAGCGCTCCACACTTCTGCATGCTCTCCAAGAAGGACGGAGCCGATCAACCCTTCGGTCTGGCCCAGCGCCAAACGGAATACGGCGCGTGGCATCAGGGCCGTCGTAATCGCAAGGTCGGAGTAGCTGGGCTGCCTACCCGGCGTGGTCCGCGGCGCCGCTTTCCAGTGTGCGATTGCCTCGGCGGTGACCCAGACCGTCAGACTGCCGCGCTTGCGCAGCGCGGCATCGTACTCGGCCCAGTTGAGAACGCGCCGCTTCGGTTGTGGGATGTGGTGACGGCGAGCGGCGTTCGCTTTATGCGGCATGGCGGCAGACCAGAGCGGGAGTGGGGCCTCCCCCTACGACACCGGCAATATCCGTGCAACACGGTGACTTATGGACCTTGGCACCTGCTCTGTTCTCCTTGAAACTTGACGCTATATCCATAAGGCAACGATGATGTCACTGATTTCCCGTTGGACAAAGCGATAATCTCGTTGTTACCAAAGGTGATTGTAGAAAGCGGAAGTGAATCTCTCCAAAATCTTGATTCCGTCTCTTCAACTCTGATTTCGTAAGTGCCCTTCATGATAGGAAAGGCGCGGCCCCATCGGCCGGTCCGAAGTCCCGCACAGCTGAAGTATCGCTTGTCAATAAGCCTAGAACCGACAGAATTAAGCAAATTGCTTGTAACGATCAATCTGTCGTTTTGACCAATACTTATCATTATTCCCCTTGAATTGTTAGTATTCTGGTCGCACCAGTATTTTACATCGTCATCGTCTGAATATTTTCCGCCCATGCCAGAAAATTCCATTCGCTCAATTGTAACATTGTTTTGCAGTGCCTTGGTAGTTGCATTTACTGCACAACTTAGGCCTTCAACCCTTGTCGCTTGATCCCGCCCGAGCCAGCCGGTGGGCAATCCGAATTCGGCATTCATCTTGTCGAAGCGGGCAAGAACCGTCTTCGCTGCGGTAAACGTTGCCACCGAGTCGATAGTGGGCGGTGCTCCAGCGAGCATCGTCACGGCGGCCGCATTCAACTTGTTCTTGATCCAAATCGCAAAATGTTCTGACCGGTCAGCGAACGCCGGTGTCCACCGATGGGCTACCATCGCCTTGGCCTTGGCGAACTCGCCACCGGCCAACAGCGCATTGGTATCCTGCAAGAGCAGATGGTATGCTAGGACGTGTCGCGCGGGACGGCCACTGTTGGGACATGTTGCATCCGGCAATGCGGACTCTAGATCAGCCGTAATCCGATTAGTCTCCGGTGCCGGACCGGATGCCGCGATCACTTCCTCTGCCTCTGCACAAGCAACTGCGGTCGCGTAGCGTCGTATCCAGTGGTCGAATTCCGATTTTGTCGAGACCACAGTTTTCACAAGCGTATCATAGAGGTTCTTCGACGGAAGCCGATCAATCGTCGTTGAGGTTTTGACAAGCGCCGTGGAGACTTCAGCCAGACGCGATGCATCCCCTCGGGCGCGCTCCAGTCCAGGTCGGTCCTGCCTCTCGGAGCCAGCCATGCGCCGGTTGCTGGCAATGGAAAGTTCCTGCGCTGCCGCCGCCTCGGCTCCTGCTTTGAGCAGTGCTTCTGATCTTGCCACCAGCACGCTCGCCTTCGAGTAAATCTCTTCCATATTCAGAGGCGCAACCAGCCCCAGAAGCTCCAGAAGGGGGGCACCGGCCAAGGGCGGTTCCCTGTATGGCCGTAGAGACGCAAGCAGATCCTGAAGCCCATTGATGGTCTTGTCCGAAGGCGGCCATGCGAATTCTCGCTCAAAATTGTCGAGAATATTTGAGCCGCGGTGCACGGCACGTGAAGCCGCTGACCGAAATCCCTCGATCACTTCGGCCCGCCTCACCGATAGATCGCGAAACGGCCACAGCGCCAACTCTATGGGCCATGACATGCCAGCGTGGCTGTCGTACTCACGAATGGCAGCCAATGCCTGAGCACCACGCATCTCGTCGCGGTAGGCGATCATGGCATTGTCGTAGAGCCGCCCTTCCCGATGCACCTCGAAAAGCACCAAAACCGATGGTATCGCCACTGCAATTCCGACGAGAGATCGCCGGACCAACCGGCGGAAGGACCGGATACGCCCATCGATGCGCGCGATCCGATCCTCATCCACATGCCGCAGCGAACGAGCTCGGTGGAGCCATCGCCGTGCATCGGCGCGCCACCAGCGCCGCTCTGCCATGCGTAGAGCGGCTTCAGCATCGTTCTGATCTGCCGCGAACCTCAGCCATCTCTCCGCTTCAGCAGGCTCCAGTTCGCTCATCCGCCGTGCCGCCTCGGCGTCTCGGGTGATGACCGCCGCTTCGCGAATAAGGGCGCGGCCGCGATCAGGCGAGTCGACGAGAACCTGTTCGCCAAGCAGACGAATCGCCTCCGGCAAGCCTGCGCTTCTGGCCACTTCCAGGTGCTTTATCGCTTCAGTGCGGTTGATCCCGATCAAGGCCTTACCATATTCAAGCGCGGCGTGAGGCACGCCTGCCAACGCCTCCCGTTCAAGCAGCGCGAGTGCATGGGGGCGACCGGCAACGATTGCTGCACCTTTCACCGCGGCAAACAGCGGATCGCCACTTGGGACGACCTCCATATCCGGATCCAGCCTCACAAGCCGATCCAACAGTCCGGGCGTCCCTTGAGCCCCGCCGACCACGAGAAGCCGCAGGCGGCACGCCCGCCCCAAGCCGTCGCGAACCGAGGTCAGAAAAGGTGCCAGCCGCTCGACGAGCGGCGCCACCAATCCCACCTGCGCCGCGTCGGCAATGCTTTCAGTGCTCGGCCGCACACTACGACCGGCCAGAGTGATCCCGGGCAGGGCTGGATCCGGGGCGGTGCCTTCCTTCGCCGCACGCAACTCTTGGAGGACGTTGTCGATTTCGCCGCGCAACGCAAGCGCCGCGCCGGCATCGTCCTCCAGATGCTGATCCAAGCGCTCCAGCAGGAGCGCCTCGACGGACTCGCCCCCCACGCCCGCGAGCTCACCCGGCGGAAAAGCGGGATCGACAACATACCCTTCCATAGTGCGACCGTCCGGGCGCACACAAGTCCACCGGACGACGCGGGCGCCGCAATCGAGCACAACCATGGCTTCGGCGCCGCTATCCCTGGTCCGGTCCGCCCAAACACGGGCCGAGGCGCATGCGTCCGGAACAAGGACGACGTCCTGGAATCCAGCTTCGCCGGCCGCTTCGGTCAGGACGGCCCGCTCCGGAGCGCCGAAGGCCGGCGGCACCGGAATAGCCAGTGATTGCAAAGGTGGTCCCGAAACAGCCCCTGCCGCAAGATCTGCGAGGTGCCTGAATAGGGAGGTCAACAGCTGCAGGGGCGTGACCGTGCGTCCGTTCCGCAAGATCGAGACCGCACCAAGCCTCCGGTGGAGGTCGTCGATGCCGCCAGCCGGGTCGTTCATCATCGCATTCCGGGCCTCATGCCCGACCAGCAAGCCCCCCGACCCCCGGGGCACGTAAAACACGGCCGGCTCGATTCCTAGCTCCCGTCCGGGACCAATCGGCAAGGGCCGAGGATCCAGGCTCCCGGCTTCGAGAAGAACGGCTTTCACAGCGTCGGTCCCGAGATCAACTGCCAGGACGCCGACGAGTTCGGTTGGCCGCGTTGTCGCATCCCCTCCGGAATCGTTGCCTTGACCCCTCATGACCTCTTCCTCATGGTATTGTCAGTACTCGGCTTTCGCCTTTTCAAGAAGGGCGCAGCGCCTCGAAGAGACTGGCAACACGGTCTTCCGCATGTATCGCCAAGCGCCGTAGCTTCTGGCTGGGCTCGCTCCGGGCAAACCGCCGAAGAGTGACCTGGAGCGCATCGGCTTGTGCCAGAACCTCCTCGGACGGAGTGTCGAAGGCGAGACCGAGCCGCTGGTGCGGATCCACTCCCGCGACACCAAAGAGTGTCCGGAGGATACGGAGCAAATCGGGGTCGATCTGCCTTTCCGTCTCGTCCAGGATGACCAAGCAGTCAATATCCCCGAGCAGCAGGGCGAACTCGCCCCGTGCCTGCGCAGCAAGACTCTCCAGATCACGCAGGGTCGCCGACAGCGCTGCTGCCTCCGCACGGATCGGCTCCAGGCTGTCGCGAACATAGGTTACGAGATCGCCATCCAGTCCGGTTCGCCGGTCCCCCGCACGCGTCAGGGCTTTGAGGAGAGCCTCGCCCCGCGCCGAAAGATCACGCAGTCCGTCAAGGCGATTGCGCAGCAGCAGGGCTCCTCTCTCACAGGGCTCCTGAGCCTTCTGCAGCACGCTGCCCGCTTGGATGAGGGCGCTGATGCGGAAGAACCGCCGCTCGAGAATCTCCTGCAGACGGTCAAGGCCGCTAAGATGGTGCAGCCGTTGCTTCAAGGCAGCGGCGTCACTGCAATTACGTCTGCGTGCTTCGTTCAGCACGAAGGCGAGTATTTCCCATGGGTCCATATCTTCGGGGCGCCCCCCGGTCAGATGCCAGCGCACCGCCGTGGCCAACCGTCGTCGCTCCTCTGGGTCGAAGGGAAGGTCCGGGATGGCGGCGGTGAAACCATTCCTCGACAGGACCATGCGACGGAACGCCGGTTCAGGAGGTATGGTCGCTAGCAAGGCGAGGCGCTCCAGGATCTCCGGCGGCACGTTGGCAGCGAACAGCCCGAGGACTCCGCTCACCGGGAGCACTTCGGCTACTTTTCCCTCCAGAGATCGGTAGAAGCGCGTGGCCATTGCCTGCGCCTCGGCTGCCGGGTCGTCCGCCTCGAGCGCCTCCCACTTCTGGACAACGGCCACGCTATTGTAAGCCCCGTGCGCTCTCGAACGGGAACTCCGTGCGAACAAATCCAGGAAATCCTTGTCCGTCTCCTTCACCGTCGGCGGAAGCACGAAGAGGACGGCATGCGGCTCGCCGCCGTAGAACTCCGGCCGCGACCCGGCGGCGAACTCCCGGACCCGCTCCTCGTGACTGTCGTCCACGCTGCCGGTGCCCGGGAGATCCACCACCAGCTTGCCTTCCAGCAGCGGCGCCGGCGCCTGGAAGCGCAAATACGCAGTGGCTCTCGGCGTGTCGCCGTGACCGATGAACTCATGCAACTCGCCGAGCGGGCGCGTCTCCTCCGGCGCGCCGTCGCGTCGCCAACGGACCCTGAAGTGCTTGGTGTCCTGGCCGTGCTCGAACCAGTTGACCGTGGCCGTTGTCACGTTCACGCCCACTGCAGCCAGGTTTTCTCCGATCATCGCGTTCACCAGGGTGGACTTGCCCGCGCGCATACGGCCCAGGACCACCAGCGTAAAGCGACGCTCCAACTGGCCTGCGAGGTCGAGGCTCTCCACTTCGCGGGCGAGCGGCGCAGTCGCGCCATGCCGCCTCAGCAGCTCAGGAACACGAGCGGCGAATGCCATCAACGAACGCCTGTGCGCTTCGACCGCGTCGCTCATCGGATCCTCCGTACAGCCGCTGCTAAGTCCGTCATGCCGCTGCGAGACGTATGACAGCTCGGCGCAGAAGTCCCAGGAGGCGGTCCAGCTCACCCATCGGCTGTCGAAGCGCCTTCAGCCGCTCTGCGGTCTCGGTCTGGCTCCGGTGACGCTGCTGCTGCGCTTCAGCGACAGCAGCGCGGAGTTCCTTGTCACGTTGCTCCACCGCGTCTCGGAGGTTGCGTCGCATGGCCTTCTTCGTGTCGTCGGCATGGTGATGCAGGGCGCGGCTTGCCTCCTGCTGGATGCGGGCGGTGACGCTGCCAAGGACTCGGCGGTACTGCTCCAGCACCGCCTGACGCTCCCGGTTGCGCAGGTCGCCAACTCCGCGAAAGGCCCCAAAAATGCCGCCGAGGACGCTGCCGACGATCATGGCGAGGCCAAGCGGAGGGAACAGCGTGGCCAGGACCATTCCGGCCGCCCCCCCCGCCATGCTGCCGAACGAGCCCGCGTAGAAACCGGTCCTCATCTTCTCGAACAGCCCGCCATGGGTTTGCACACCGCCCGAAGCGAAGCCGAGCGGGACGACAGGCGAGGCGATGGTGCCCTCGACGGGCAGAAGCTGCTTACCTATCTCAACGGCGACCTCGGCGTAGGCGCTCCGGACCGCCTCGTCGAACTGCGCGCTCCCGTCACGCATCTTATCACTGCAGGCCTCGACGAGCATCTCGGCGATCTCGTCTTGCATACTCGCCAGCTCGGCGGCCGACATCGAACTCTTCTCCAGGTTCGCCATTACGTGGCCAACGACCGGACCATAAGGCGATGGGTCGAGCTCGCGGGCGATGCGCTCGGAGGCGCGCCTCATGGCAGCACTGAAACCGTCATCGAAGGCTTCAATCATGGCGGGGTAGCGCCGTCGCTGCCATTCGGCATGGCGCTCCTGGGCATCCCGGAAGCAGCCTTCGAGCCGCCGGACTTCCTCAGCGCTCTCAGCGCCTACGATCGACAATGTTTCTTCCACCGCGCGTCGGGCAGCCAGCAATTCCGCCTCCATCGCCTCGGCCAGCGGCT
>JBKHVJ010000423.1:0-3529 GCA_046570145.1 Alphaproteobacteria bacterium | reverse complement strand
GTGGACGATGTGGCCCAGCAGCCTTTCGCGGTTCCGGATGCGCGCCAGCTCGTTGGAGCGCAGCACCTGCTCCGTCACGTCGCGGCAGACGCCGCGGGCGCCGATCCAATCGCCCTGCGGCCCGAACAACGGCAGGGCGGAGGCGACGATGCAGGCCGGCGTGCCGTCGGCGCCCTTCAGCCAAAGCTCGGTCTGGTCGACCGGGCGGCGGCAGTCGAAGGGCATCGGCAGGTCTTCCGCCTCCTCCAGCGCGAGGCTGCGCGGATCGCGGCCGATCAGCACATCAGCCGGATATCCAAGGGCGCCCTTGTGGCTGACGAAGACGAAGGTGCCGTCGGGGCCCGTCTCCCACGCGAAGTCGGAGGAGACCTCCACCAGATCCTTGTAGCGGCGGCGCGACTCGGTCAGCGTGTGGCGCAGCTGCCGTTCGAGCGTGTCGTCGCGGCCCAGCAGGAGGAAGCCCCCGTCCGGCAGCGGCACGCCCGCCCATTCGACGATCATGATCCCGCGCAGCGACTCCACCGGCACCGACCGCAGGCCCGGCGCCACGCTGGATGCCGAGAGCCAGCCGCGGAGATCGGGCAGCCAGCGCGGATCGCTGTCCATCATGTCCTCCGCCTCCGCATTGGCTTCGGCGACCGCCAGGGCCGAGTCCAGCCGCAAGGCCGGGCCGGGATACAGCGCGACCAGCGACACGGGGCCGGTCTGGCCGCCTGCGGTGGCGGAGGGGGAGGCGGAGGTACCGGTGCTCAGGAGGAGGTCCACGGCGATCCCAGATGGGCAATCCACGAAGCGGGCGGGGCGAAAACCATAGGCTGCAAACCGTTGCAGACTTCCGTCCATGCTACCCCTTTAGGGGTTAATCTTCAATCAACCAACGAGGCGGAGGACTCCACATTGCCCGGGTCCGCAAAAGGCACGGGTGGCGGGCTGCGACCTTGTGAAGCGGCTTGCGGCCGGCCGGCGTCGGCCCCATTCTTCGGGAATGACCGCCCCGATCTCTCCCGCCGCACCGGCGCCCGCCCCCGCCACCAAGCTCCCTTCCGCGCTGCGGGAACGCGCGGTGTGGATCTTCGATCTCGACAACACGCTCTACCCGGCGTCCTGCAACCTGTTCGCCCAGGTCGACCTCCGCATCAACGAGTTCATCGCCGCTCATTTCAATATCGGCATGGACGAGGCCAGGGTGCGGCAGAAGCAGTTCTTCCGCGATTACGGCACAACGCTGCGCGGCCTGATGAGCGAGCACGACGTCGATCCGGTGGCCTACATGGACTATGTCCACGACATCGACGTCGCCGGCGTCCAGCCATCCGCCCAGCTCGCCGACGCGCTCGACCGGCTTCCCGGCCGCAAGATCATCTACACCAACGGCTCGGTCCGCCATGCGGAGAACGTCGCCGGCCGCCTCGGCATCATCGACCGGTTCGAGGCGGTGTTCGACATCACCGCGGCCGGCTATGTGCCGAAGCCCGATCCCCGCCCCTATGCCACCCTGGTGGAACGCCACGGCGTGAACCCCGCCGACGCCTGCATGGTGGAGGACATCGCCCGCAACCTCGCCCCCGCGCACGCGCTGGGCATGACCACGGTCTGGGTCCGCGGTGAGCAGGAGTATGAGAAGGCCGGCGTCGGCGCCGGGGTCCACATCGACCACACCGTCGACGATCTGCCGTCCTGGCTGGCGGCGGTAGCGGGAGTTTAGGGCATTTCCCCAGGCTTGGCATTGTTGACAGGGGGCGCGATGCGGCTCCATGGTGCCGTCCCTTGGACAATCGACAGCAGAACGACCGCGCCATGAGCCACGCCAGCCTGCAAGCCACCATCGACGCCGCCTGGGAAAACCGCGCCGATCTCACCACCGCCACCACCGGCCCCGTCCGCGACGCCGTGAACGCGGCGCTGGATGCGCTGGATGCCGGCGACCTGCGCGTCGCGGAGAAGACCGCCGGCGGCTGGAAGGTCAACCAGTGGCTGAAGAAGGCGGTGCTGCTGTCCTTCCGCCTCAACGCCAACGAGATGATCCCCGGCGGCCCGAGCGGCTCCTCCTGGTACGACAAGGTGCCGCCGAAGTTCGAGGGCTGGAGCGAAGGCCAGTTCCAGAACGCCGGATTCCGCGCCCTGCCCGGCGCCATCGCCCGCAAGTCGTCCTATGTCGCCCCCGGCGTCATCCTGATGCCCAGCTTCGTCAATGTCGGCGCCTATGTCGACAGCGGCACCATGGTCGACACCTGGGTCACCGTCGGCTCCTGCGCCCAGATCGGCAAGAACGTCCACCTGTCCGGCGGCGTCGGCATCGGCGGCGTGCTGGAACCGTTGCAGGCCGACCCGGTCATCATCGAGGACAACTGCTTCATCGGCGCCCGCTCGGAGATCGTCGAGGGCGTGATCGTCGAGGAAGGTGCGGTCATCTCCATGGGCTGCTACATCGGCGCCTCGACCAAGATCATCGACCGCCACACCGGCGAGGTCTTCATGGGCCGCGTCCCGGCCTACTCGGTGGTGGTCCCCGGCTCGCTGCCCGGCAAGCCGCTGCCGGACGGCACCCCCGGCCCAAGCCTGTACTGCTGCGTCATCATCAAGCGCGTCGACGAGAAGACCCGCTCGAAGACGGCCATCAACGACCTGTTGCGGGATTGATCCGCTTATAAGCCCTCTCCCGCCTCGGGAGAGGGAGGGGACCCACGAAGTGGGGAGGGTGAGGGGGAGCGCAAGACTCCCGAACCGCATGGTTTCGTGCCTAGCCCCCACCCTTCCCACCGCTTCGCGGCGGGCCCATTCCCTCTCCCGGGGCGGGAGAGGGACCATGACTTGCGAACCGGACACCCCATGACCATCGACCCCGTCGCCCTCGCCCAGGACCTGATCCGCTGCCCCAGCGTCACCCCGCGCGACGACGGCGCGCTGGGCGTGCTGGAGGCGGCGCTGGCGCCGATGGGCTTCACCTGCCACCGCCTGCGCTTCCAGCAGGAGGGGACGGAGCCGGTGGAGAATCTCTACGCGCGGCTCGGCACCGAGGGGCCCAACTTCTGCTTCGCCGGCCATACCGACGTGGTGCCCCCGGGCGACAAGGGCTGGACGGTCGATCCCTTTGCCGGCGAGGTGATGGGCGGACGCCTGTTCGGCCGCGGTGCCGTCGACATGAAGGGCGCCATCGCCGCCTTCGTCGCCGCCGTGTCGCGCCGGCTGCAGGACGGTCCTCCGGCCGGTTCCATCAGCCTGCTGATCACCGGCGACGAGGAAGGGGTGGCGATCAACGGCACCCGCAAGGTGCTGGACTGGATGGCCGAGCACGGCGAGCGCATCGACGCCTGCGTGGTGGGGGAGCCGACCAATCCCAAGGCGCTAGGCGACATGATCAAGATCGGCCGGCGCGGCAGCCTGACCGGCTTCCTGACCGTGTTCGGGGCACAGGGCCACGTCGCCTACCCGCATCTGGCCGACAACCCGCTGCCGCGGCTGGTCCGCATGCTGGCCGCCATCACCGAGCACCCGATGGACGAGGGCACGGCGCATTTCCAGCCCTCCA
>JBKHVJ010000422.1:0-6722 GCA_046570145.1 Alphaproteobacteria bacterium | reverse complement strand
CTTCGAAGCCGTCGGGGCCGCCGTAATAGGGATCGGGAACCTCGCCGCCCTCCAGCCCCGGCGCATCGTCCAGGAACAAGCGGATCGCGGCGGTGGTGCCCGGCGGGGCGATGCGGCGCAGCTGGGCCAGATGGCCGTGGTCCATCGCCAGGATATGGTCGAAACGGGAGAAGTCCACCACCGACACCTTGCGGGCGCGCAGAGCCGACAGGTCGACGCCGCGGGCCAGCGCCGCGCGCTGCGTGCGCGGGTCGGGCGGTTCGCCGACATGATAGCTCTGGGTGCCGGCGGAATCGGCGATCACATGCCGCCCGAGTCCGGCATGTTCGGCCAGATGGCGGAACACCCCTTCGGCGGTCGGCGAGCGGCAGATGTTGCCCGTGCAGACGAACAGGACCTTGACCACCTGCGGTATCCCCCTTCCTTCTTTTCAGCGGCTTTACTTCCGGGCGCGACGAGCGTACGCCGCAGCAGTTTTCCACATGACCGGTTTCCGAACCGTTAGATCGGATCGCGTAAAATCGCATTCGATTTGAAGCGTGAATCCGATCGCCAGATATCAAGGGGATCCCATGCCCTCACCCGCGCTGACCAACCGCCTGCGTCCGACCGACTCGATCGTCATCCTGACCGGGGCCGGGATTTCCAAGGAATCGGGGCTGGACACCTTCCGCTGCGCCGGCGGCATCTGGAGCCGGGTCGATCTGGAGGATGTGGCGACCCCACGGGGCTTCGCGCGCGACCCCGACCTCGTCCACCGCTTCTACAACGACCGCCGCCGCGGCCTCGCCGACCCGGCGGTGCAGCCCAACGCCGCACACCGGGCGCTGGCGGAGCTGGAGCGTCGCTGGAAGGGCGATGTCCTGCTGGTGACCCAGAACATCGACGACCTGCACGAGCGCGGCGGGTCTGAAGCGCCGCTGCACATGCATGGCGAGCTGCTGAAGGCCTTCTGCCTGCATTGCCGCACGGTGACGGAGGTGAAGGGCGACCTGTCGGTGCACGACCATTGCCTGACCTGCGGGCGCAAGGGCGGCATGCGGCCGGACGTGGTGTGGTTCGGCGAGATGCCCTACCAGATGGAACGCATCCAGCGGGCGCTGGAGGAATGCGACCTGTTCGTGTCGATCGGCACATCGGGCCATGTCTACCCCGCCGCCGGTTTCGTGGCGGAAGCGCGGTCGGCCGGCGCCTATACGGTCGAGCTGAACCTGGAACCTTCGGAAGGTGCTTCCCATTTCCACAGCTCGATCAACGGCCCGGCGACCCAGGTGGTGCCGGCCTTCGTTCAGGATTTGCTGTCGATTGTCCGATGACACGGTTGAGGGCGGTTCGGATCTGGACCGCCTGTTCGCGACGGTGCGCGCCTGTACGCTGTGCGCGGGCGTCCTGCAGCACGGCTGCCGCCCGGTCCTGCGCGGCAGCCGCACCGCCCGCCTGCTGATCGTCGGACAGGCTCCCGGCGCGCGGGTGCATGCCAGCGGCATCCCCTGGGACGACGCCTCCGGCGACCGGCTGCGCAAGTGGCTGGCGATGGACCGCGCCGCCTTCTACGACGAATCCCGCATCGCCGTGGTGCCGATGGGGCTGTGCTATCCCGGAACCATGGCGAAGGGCGGCGATTACCCGCCCAGGCCCGAATGCGCCCCCCTGTGGCACCCGCCGGTGCTGGAATCGCTGACGGGCGTCCGGCTGACCCTGCTGATCGGGCAGTACGCCCAGGCGCGCTATCTGGGCGACCGGCGCAAGGCGACGATGACGGAGACGGTGGCGAACTGGCGCGACTACGGCCCGGCCTATATCCCGCTGCCGCACCCGAGCTGGCGCAACACCGCCTGGCTGAACCGGAACCCCTGGTTCGAGGAGGAACTGGTGCCGGCGCTGCGCCGCCGGGTGGCCGACGCGCTGGAGGGCTGAGCGGTTCCCGCCCTGCTCGGCCCCCGATCCCCCGCCCTAATCCATGGTCTCGATCCGCTCCATGTCGTCGTCGGAAAAGCCGAAATGATGGCCGATCTCGTGGATCAGGACATGGCGGACGATGGATGGCAGTTCCTCCCCCGTCTCGCACCAGTAATCCAGGATCGGACGGCGGTAGAGGAAGATCATGTCCGGCCCGCCGCGCAGGTCGGCGACGCTTTGCCGCGTCAGATCCACCCCCCGGTACAGCCCAAGCAGGTCGAATGGGCTTTCCAGCTCCATCTCCCGCTCGGTATCCTCATCGGGAAAATCCTCGACATGGATGACGAGGTTCCCGACCGGGGCCAGAAGCTCCGCCGGGATGGTTTCAAGCGCTTCTTCGGCCATGCGCTCCAGGTCTTCGACCGTGGGCGGAACCGTATGGGGACCTGAAGGTTTCCGTATCATGCCGCTGAAGGTAGCGGACCGCCGCCCGTTCGCCAAGAAGGTGCAGGCGGCAAAAGAGGGACGGAAGAAAGGGAGGTCATCATGTCCGATCGTTTGGTTGGCGCGCATCGCCAGACCGCGCTGAAGGAACTGCACGGCTGGTCGGAGGTGCTGGAACGCGACGCCATCCGCAAGACCTTCCATTTCGCCGATTTCCCGGCCGCCTGGGGCTTCATGAACCAGGTCGCCCTGCTGGCCGAGAAGACCGGCCACCATCCCGAATGGTTCAACGACCTCGGCCGGGTCGAGGTGATCCTCTACACCCGCAGCGCCGACGCGGTGACCCAGTCCGACGTCGACTTCGCCCATCGCCTGGACCAGATGGCCCCGCTGCACGACCGGTAGGCTCGCACACCGGGAAAAGACCTTCTCCCTTCACGCGGGGGAAGGTCCGACCGACGGCACTAAGGCGCCACCCACCAGCTTTCCACCATCGGCCCGTAAAGCGGGGTGACCGCCGGACGGTGCAGGCTCGACCGGCGGGCGATCCTGTCGACCGGGCTGTGGAACAGCGGGACCATGTAGTGCCCCCACAGCAGCACCCGGTCCAGCGCCCGCACCCGCCCGACCAGCTCCTCCCGCGTGGTGGCCGCGGCGATGGAGCGCGCCAGCGTATCGACGACGGGGTTGCGGATGCCCGCCAAATTGCGGCTTCCCTCCTGCCCGGCCGCGTCGGACCCGTAGTAATAGAGCTGCTCGTTGCCGGGAGACAGGCTGGACGCCCACCAGCGCAGAGTCATATCGAAATCGAAACGATCCAATCGGCCCTGGAACTGGGCGCTGTCCACCGTCCGGACGCGCGCTTCGATTCCCAGCGGCTCCAGCGACCGGGCGAATTCCAGCGCCACGCGCTCCTCCGACGGATCGGAAAGGAGAATTTCGAAAGCGAAACGATTATCGGCCGCATCGGTCAGCCGGCCGTCGCGCACCCGCCAGCCGGCCTGTTCCAGCAGACGCAGCGCCTCCCGCCTATTGGCGCGCAGGCCCGCCGGACCATTGCCGGCCCCACCATCCGGCAGGGTGAAGGGACGGTCGAAAAGCTCCGGAGGCAACCGGTCGCGGAAAGGCTCCAGCGCCCGCAACTCCTCCCCTTCCGGCAGGCCGCGGGCGGCAAGGTCGGAGTTGGGGTAATAGCTGGCGGTGCGGGTCAGCAGCCCATGGAACAGGCTGCGGCCGATCCAGTCGAAGTCGGTCGCCATGCCCAGCGCCCGGCGCACCCGCACATCGCCGAACATCGGTCGGCGGGTGTTGAAGATCAGGCCGCGCGCCGGCTCCGGCCGCCGGTTCGGCAGTTCCTCCCGCACAATGCGGCCATCGCCCAGGGCCGGGCCATCGTAGCCGGTGGCCCATTTGGCCGGGTCGCTTTCGTAACGAACATCCCCCCGCCCGGCCTTGAATGCCTCGAGCGCCACGGAATCGTCGCGGTAATAATCGAACTCCAGCCGGTCGGCATTGAACTGCCCGACGCGTGTCGGCAGGTCGCGGCCCCAATAGTCGCGCACCCGCTCGTAGACGATGCGGCGGCCGGGATCGACGGCGGCGATGCGGTAGGGGCCGCTGCCCAAGATCGGCTCCAGCGTCGTGCGGTCGAAGTCGCGGCCGGTCCAGAAGGCTTTCGAATGGATCGGCATGAGCCCCATCAGCAGCGGCATCTCGCGGTCGATGGTTCCGTCCGGGTTGGAAGCGAAGGCGAAGCGGACGGTCTGCGGGTCGGGCGCCTCGGCCGCCGCGACCTTGGCGTAGAACAGGCGGCGGTTGGGCGTGCCGTGCCGCCGCTGCATCTCCAGGGAGAACAGCACGTCGGCGGTCGTCACCGGCGTCCCGTCATGCCAGCGCGCCTTGGGATCGATGCGGAAGGTGACGGCGGAGCGGTCGCCGGCGACCTCCACCCGGTCGGCCAGCAGGCCGTAGAGCGAGAAGGGCTCGTCCCACGACCGCGTCAGCAAGGTCTCGAACACATAGCCCAGCCCCAGCGCAGGCACACCCTTGACGATGTGCGGGTGGAGACTGTCGAAGCTGCCGGTCACCGCCTGCCGGATGATTCCGCCCTTCGCCGCAGCCGGGTCGACATAGGGGAAGGCGGTGAAATCCGGCGGCAATGCCAGATCGCCGTGCATGGCGATACCGTGCGTCTGCGCACCGTGTTGGGGGGCCTCCGCGCATGCCGGACGGAGCGCCGGCAGAGCCAGAAGGATGAGGATCAGGAGGATCGGGCGGGCCATGCCCGGCAGGGTTGCCCCTTTGCCGCACCTGCGCAAGAGCCCACGCAAGTTCCTTGGCCTTGATCGGCGTTCCGCCTAAACTCCGGCCCCGCGTGGCGCCGGACCGGGCATCGGCGCCGAAACAAGAACGTGCCCTGAATACGCCAGTCGAAGGAACGCGATACATGGATCTGAGCAAGCTCGCCGCGGGTAAGAATGCCCCCTGGGACGTGAACGTCGTCATCGAGATTCCGATCGGCGGCCAGCCGGTGAAGTACGAAGTCGACAAGGAATCGGGCGCGGTGTTCGTCGACCGTTTCCTGCACACCGCGATGTTCTATCCGTGCAACTACGGCTTCATCCCGCACACCCTGTCGGGTGACGGCGATCCGGTGGATGTCTGCGTCGTCGGCCAGCACGGCGTCGTCCCGGGTGCCGTCCTGCGCTCGCGTCCCATCGGCGTCCTGTACATGGAGGACGAGGCCGGCGAGGACGAGAAGCTGCTGGCCGTTCCGGTCGACAAGCTGCACCCCTTCTACACCGACGTGAAGAACTACACCGACCTGCCGTCGATCGTGATCGAGCAGATCGCCCACTTCTTCGAGCACTACAAGGATCTCGAGAAGAACAAGTGGGTGAAGGTCCGCGGCTGGGGCAACGCCGAAGAGGCCGCCAAGAAGATCGAGGAAGGTTTGGCCCGCGCCCAGGAAGCCAACAAGGGCATCCCGGGTCCGGTGGTCTGAGGATTGGTTTGAACCGTGTGGTCTCAGCCCATACGGCTAGAGGCCACGCGGTCGGGTATGCATCTCCCTGCCTCCGGCGTTTCCGCCGGCAGTGCGGGGAGATGCCCCAGCTTGAGATATCCCAACCCGGCAAGCGTCCTCGGCACCGCCAGATCCAGTGGCGTGTGCGGTTCCTCGCCCAGGAAGGCCAGCAGGCGGCGGTTGTCGAGCCGCACCGACTCCTGCCACAGATAACGCATCTCGCTGAGTTCGCGGAACAGCGGCACCGCCGGACCGGCCAGCCGCAGAACCCACCAGGGCATCCGCCGCACCGGCAGGTCGGGCTCGCCCAATGCGCGGGCGATGGCCGCGACCATCCGGCTGCCGTCGGCATCCCAGTGCCCATCCATGTGGAACATCGCGTCGTCACCCAGCTCCGCCTCGCGGTCGAGCAGGCGCATCGCCGTTTCCGCCACATCGGGCAGATAGGCCCATTGATGGCCGATCTCCGGCCGCCCCGGCTGGCTGATCCGGGTCGGCGGCTTGCCGGGAGTCAGCAATCCCTGGCTGAACCAGCTGTTGCCGGCCTGCGGACCGAAGAAGTCGCCGCAGCGCAGGATCAGCAGCCTCGCCCCCCGCTCCACCGCACGATGCAGGCGGTGCTCCATCTCCACCCGGATCGCTCCCTTGCGGGTGAGCGGGTTCTGCGCCGCCGTCTCGGGGATCAGCGGGAAGACGTCGGGGCCGTAATTGTAGACGGTGCCGGGCAGCAGGATGCGGGCGCGGTTGGCGCAGGCCGCGGCGATGCTGTTGTCCAGCATGGGCAGGACCAGCCGGTCCCAATGCCGGTAGCCCGGCGGATTCACCGCATGGACGATCAATGCGGCGCCCTCGGCCGCCGCCGCCACATCGGCGGCGTTCATTGCATCGCCGACGATCCAGTCGATGCGGTCCTGCCGCCGCTCCTCCGCCGGCTTGCGGCGCAGGCCGCGCACCGTCCAGCCGCGTGCCGCCAGCGCCCGCGCCATCTCGCCGCCGAACCCGCCGGTCGCCCCCAGAACCAGGGCGGTCCTGCCCCCGCCGCTCGCCTGCCGCTCCATCGCTGCCTCCATCGCGTTTCGCTTCGTGACGGCGGTAAGGATGAACCGGGATACAGATGAACGGAATTGTCGAACTGCGTCGATCGGCTATACTGAAATCGATGAACCCGCTGCCACCCAGTTGGGACCTCTACCGCAGTTTCCTGGCGGTGATCCGTGAAGGATCGCTGTCGGCGGCCGCACGCGCCCTGGGGTTGACGCAACCCACCCTCGCCCGCCATGTCGCGGCGCTGGAGGAGGCGGTCGGCGGCTCCCTGTTCGTGCGCTCGCCGCGCGGGCTCGATCCCACCGACGCG
>JBKHVJ010000421.1:0-19298 GCA_046570145.1 Alphaproteobacteria bacterium | reverse complement strand
GGGCGGAACTGCGCATCAAGGTGACGGAGAGCATCGGCGTGGTTCCCTTCGTCGATGCCGGCACGGTCTATGATTCGGCCTATCCCGACTTCAGCGAGCCGCTGCGCGTCGGCGCCGGGCTCGGCCTGCGCTATTACACCGACTTCGGTCCCCTGCGGGTGGATGTCGGCGTTCCCCTCAATCCGGCGAGCGGCGACGCGCGCTGGCAGCTGTATCTCAGCCTGGGGCAGGCGTTCTGATGGCGCAAATTCGTCCCAATCGTTCGAGACGATGACCGTTTATTGCGGTTGAGACAAAGTTGACCCGGCTGGGGTGGTCGTGCTGGTGAAAGGGCGTGGTGTGACGGTTCGCATATTCCTGGTCGGTCTGACCCTCCTGGCCGGCCTGCTCTCGGTGCCGCAACCGGCCCGCGCCTTTTCGCTGTTCGGCGATTCCACCCGCGAGTGGCTGACGGAGAAGATAGAAGGCGCCGTCGAATCGCCGGACATGCATCTGAAGCTCGGCACCATCGAGGGCAGCATCCCCACCGACTTCACCATCACGACGGTCACGCTGGCCGACAGCCAGGGCGTCTGGCTGACCATCGACCGGCTGCATGTGGTGATGTCGCCGTCCGCCCTGTTCCTGCGCAGCGCCAAGATCGATTCGCTGGAAGCGGCCTCCGTCGTCGTCACCCGCGCTCCCATCAGCACCCAGCCTGCCGCGCCATCCGATCCCGACGCCCCGCTGCTGCCCAGCCTGCCGGTGGACATCGACCTGGACAAGCTGGTGGTGGAGCGGCTGGAACTGGGGCCGGCGCTGCTCGGCGAGCCGGCTGTCCTGCGGATCGCCGGGGCGGCGGAACTGGCGCACAGCGGCGGAGCGCTGGACACCACCCTGTCGGTGGCGCGCATCGACGACAAGCCGGGCAAGGCCGATATCGCCGCCGTCTTCAAGCCGGACGAGAACACGCTGACGCTCTCGGTCGACGCGGCGGAGCCGGCCGGCGGTGTGATGGCGCGCGCCCTGTCGATCCCCGGCTTGCCGCCGGTGCAGGTGACGCTGAAGGGCGACGGCACGCTGGACGACTGGACCGGCAAGCTGGCCGCCATGGCGGGCGAGGCCGCAGCACCCTCCGGCACCCTGAACGCCGACGCCACCATCAGGAAGGTGCCGGAGGGGCACGCCCTGACGCTGGCAGCCGGCGGCAATTT
Source organism: Alphaproteobacteria bacterium (assembly GCA_046570145.1). GTDB lineage: Bacteria > Pseudomonadota > Alphaproteobacteria > Azospirillales > Azospirillaceae > Azospirillum. Next base: position 18,105 of record JBKHVJ010000421.1, on the reverse strand, counting down.
CGCCCCGCTGATCGCCGGGTTGGCGGGGGAGACGGTGACCCCGCTGATCGGCCCCGCCCCGTCGCTGAACGCCAGCGTGCTGCGGGCGTCGAGCGGCGCCATCACCATCCGGCCGCTGGACCTGACGGTTGCCGCCGCAACCGCGACGGTGAACGGCGACATCGCCGCCGATTACAACAGCCTGAACCTGCGCTGGACCCTGCAGGCCGGCCCTGACTCCACCCTGCACCCGCTGGTGCCGCTGTCCTGGCGCGAGGGTGTGGTGGAGGGCTCGGCCGAAGGCGCGCTGAATGCGCTGAACGTCGCGGTGAACGCCACGCTGCGCGATCTCGCCGCCGACGACCCGGCGCTGTCCCGCCTGACCGGGCCGGAAACGACGCTGGCCGCCCGCGCCCGGATCGACGTCGGCAGCGGACAGGTCGGACTGGAAACGCTGGCACTGACCGCCGCCGCCGCGCGGGCGGAGGCGAAGGGGACCGTCGGCGGCTGGGGCCAGACCGCCGATCTTACCCTGTCCGCCAGCGCCGACGACCTCGCCCCGCTCTCGGACCTCGCCGGCCGGCCGCTGGCCGGGGCGGTGGCGCTGTCCGGACCGGTGCGCCGCGCTGCCGACGGCCTGCTGACCGCGGAGCTGACCGGCAGCCTCGACCGACTCGCCACCGGCACGCCGGCCGACGCGGTGCTGGGCGACAAGGCGACGCTGGCGCTGGCGGCGCGGATGGAGCCGGATGACGCAATGCGGCTGACCGACCTGACGGTGGACGGCCGCAACGGCAGGCTGACCGGCAACGCCGCATTGGCGGACAACCGGGTCGATGCCCGCACCACCCTGACGGTGGCGAAGCTGGAGCCGCTGGGAGGTGCTCTCGGCACACCGATGGAGGGATCGGCGACGCTGGAGGCCACCGCCCGCGGTCCGATGGACGCCATCGAGGCGCAGGCGAAACTGAATGCCCGCGATCTGGTGGTCCAGGGCCGCCGTCTGGGCGCCACGGAGGTGCAGGCCACGGCGGCCGGCCTGCCGGCGACGCCGAACGGCACGGTGACGGCACGCACCAACCTGGACAAGACGCCTCTGTCGCTCGACGGGCGCTATGCATTGCGCGAGCAGACGCTGCGGCTCGATGGGCTGACCGTTGCCAGCGGGACCAACCGCATCACCGGTCAGGCCCAGGTGGCGCTCGATACCCTGCTCGCCACCGGGCGGCTCGAGGGCGCGCTGCCCAACCTGAACGGCCTGTCGGAACTGGCCGGCATGCCGCTCGGCGGCGGGGCGACCTTCGCGCTGGCGCTCGACGGCAAGGGCGGCAAGCAGGCGGCCAACCTCACCGCCGACGCCACCAACCTGCGGGTGGACGGGGAGGCCGGCCCGCTGCTGACCGCCCGCCGCCTGACCGCGCGGGCGGATGTCGCCGACGCGCTCGGCACCCCCAGCGGCAAGGCGCGGGTGGAGATGACCGACGGCAATGCCGCCGGCAACGACCTGCGCAGCGTCACCGCCTCTGTCGACGGCTCCTTGGCCAAGGCCTCTTTCCAGGCCAATGCCGCGGGTGCCGGTGCCCAGCCGCTCGCCCTCGACCTTGCCGGCGGGCTGACGCTGGAGGGGGAGGCGATGCGCATCCGCCTCGACCGGCTGCAGGCGCGCTATGCAGGGGAGGATCTGCGGATGACCGCCCCCGCCACCATCCTGCTGGCCGAGCGCCGTTACGAGGTGAGGGAACTGCGGCTGGCGTCGGGCAATGCCCGGCTGGCCGCCGACCTCGGCCTGAACGGCGACCGGCTGAGCGGCGAACTGACCATCGACCGCCTGCCGCTGGCCCTGGCCAAGCTCGCCAGCCCGACCCTGCGGCTGGATGGCGTCGCCAACGCGCGCGCCTCGCTGGGCGGGACGCTGCGCAGCCCGCGCGCCGACGCCACCCTGCGGGTCAGCGGGCTGAAGGCGCAGCAGACGACGCAGGCCGGTCTGCCGGGCATCGACGCCACGGTCGACGCGCAGTGGCGCGACCGCCGGCTGTCGATGACCGGCCGCATCGCCATGCCCAAGAATGCCGGCACCCTGACTGCCAACGCCGCCGTGCCGCTGGTGATGGACCCCGACAGCTATGCCGTCAGCCTGCCGCCCAACGGCGCGCTGGAGGCGGCGATCGACGGCACGCTGGACCTGTCGCTGGCGAACGACATTCTGGCGTCGTCGGGCGACCGGGCGCGTGGATCCCTTCAACTCGACGTGCGGGCCGGCGGCACGGTGGAGAAGCCGTCGCTCGGCGGCTCGGTCGTTCTGGCGAACGGACGGTACGAGAACCGGGCGTCGGGCGCCGTGATCAGCAACATCCAGGCCCGTCTGGTCGGCGACGGCGACGTCTTCACCATCCAGAGCTTCCAGGGCCGCACCCGCAACGGCGGTGCCATCAGCGCCAGTGGCGTCATCCGCCCGGCGGCCCCGGCCGACCGGCAGTTGGACATCGCGCTGAAGGCGGACAATGCCCGGCTGGTGGAACTCGACATCGCGACGGCGGAGATCGGGGCGAACCTGACGTTGACCGGCGGCTTTGCCGATGCGCGTCTGGCTGGGCCGGTGGACATCCGCCGTGCCGAAATCCAGATCCCCGACCGCATGCCGGCCAGCGTCGTCGACCTGAAGGTGACGGAGGTCGGCAAGGGCCGTGCCCGCGGCACCACCCAGGTCTCCACATCCGGCGGTACCCGCCGCATCCCGCAGCCGGAGGAGGCACCGCCCGCGGCAACGCCCTTCGTGCTTGCGTTGGACATGACGGTGAACGCGCCCAACCAGATCTTCGTGCGCGGCCGCGGGCTGGATGCGGAACTCGGCGGCAACCTGCGCGTCGGCGGCACCGCGGCGGCGCCAGAGCTGACCGGCCGCTTCTCCATCCTGAAGGGCAGCCTGAATCTGCTGGCCCGCAATTTCGAGTTCAAGCGCGGCATCTTCGATTTCGACGGCGGTCTCGATCCGCGGCTCGACCTGCTGGCGGAGGCGACGGCCAACGGCATAACCGCGCAGGTGGTCGTCAGCGGCACTCCCCGCCAGCCGAAGATCGAGCTGACATCGCCCCAGGGACTGCCGCAGGACGAGGTGCTGGCCGGCGTGCTGTTCGGCAAGTCGGTGGGAGACCTGAGTGCGGCGGAGGCGGTGCAGCTTGCCCAGTCGGCGGCTGCGCTGGCCGGCGTCGGCGGGGGTGGCGGCGGCATTCTCGACCGCGTTCGCCGGAGCATCGGCGTGGACCGGTTGGACTTCACCCAGGGCGAGAACGGCAAGGGCGGCGCGGTGCAGGCCGGCCGCTATGTCAGCGACCGCGTCTATGTCGGCGTCGAGCAGGGCATCGGCGCCAACCAGAGCCGCGCGAAGGTCGAGATCGACATCACCAAGAGCCTGAAGGGCACCGCGTCGGTCGGCGGCAATTCCGACACCCAGTTCGGCCTGACCTACGAGAAGGATTATTGAGCGGAGCGGGCGGGCGTCACTCCGCCCCGCATCCCGGCTTCAGCCCCGGATCGTTGGCGAAGCCGCCGTCGTCGGCCTGTTTGTCCGTGCGATAATCCGCGTTGGTCCCCGCTGCCAATGCCGCAAGCCGGTGGGCGGTCGCCACATGGGCTTCGCGCTCGACGGCGCGGTAATGGTCGATGACCTGCTCGCCGAATGGGGTCAGCACGGTGCCGCCGCCATGCTTTCCGCCCACCGCCGCGCTGACCACCGGTTCGCGGAAGATGCGGTTCAGGTCGTCCACCAGCAGCCAGGCCCGGCGATAGGACATGCCCAGCGCCCGCCCGGCGGCGGAGATCGAGCCGGTCTCGCGGATCCGTTCCAGCAGCATGATCTTGCCGGGACCGATGGAGCCGCCGCTGTCGAAGTCGATGCGGATCCGCATGCGCGTCATCGCCGGCAACCTTCCGTCACCGCTCGGCGCTTTCGAGACCGTCGCCGCTCCAGGCCCCGGTGCGGAAGAAGCCGTCGATCCGCTCGCACCAGGGGCCGATGTCCAGCCCGGCCGAGTCCAGCCAGTCGCGATTGAAGTAGGTGCCCATATAGCGGTCGCCGGGATCGCAGATCAGGGTGGCGACGCTGCCCTGCCGGCCGTCCCGCATCATTCCGGCGATCAGGTCGATGGACCCCACCAGATTGGTGCCGGTTGAGCCGCCGCAGGCACGGCCCAGCCGGTCGCGCAGCACCCACACCGCGGCGATGCTGGCGGCATCGGGCACGCGGATCATGCGGTCGATCACCGTCGGCTGGAAGGAGGGCTCGACCGTCGGCCGGCCGATCCCTTCGATGCCGGACCCGCGGCCGACATCGGCCTTCGGGTTGTCGTCGCGGAAGCCCTCGAAGAAGGCCGAATGCTCAGGATCGGCGACGCAGATGCGGGTCGGCAGCCGGCGGTAGCGGACGAAGCGCCCCATGGTGGCCGAAGTGCCGCCGGTGCCGGCGCCGCAGACGATCCAGTCCGGCACCGGATGGGGTTCCTGCGCCAGCTGTTCGAAGATCGACTGGGCGATGTTGTTGTTGCCGCGCCAGTCGGTCGCCCGCTCGGCATAGGTGAACTGGTCCATGAAATGGCCGTTGCAGGCCTGGGCCAGCCGCTGGGCCTCGGCACAGACCTCCGACGCGCGCTCCACCATATGGCAGCGGCCGCCGTAGAACTCGATCTGCGCGATCTTGGCCGGAGAGGTGTTGCGCGGCACCACCGCGACGAAGGGCAGGTCGAGCAGCTGGGCGAAATAGGCCTCCGACACGGCGGTGGAGCCCGACGACGCTTCGATCACCGTGGTGCCCTCGCGCACCCAGCCGTTGCAGATCGCATAGAGGAACAACGACCGCGCCAGCCGGTGCTTCAGGCTGCCCGTCGGGTGTGTCGACTCGTCCTTCAGATACAGCGTGATCCCCGGCGCCGACGGGATCGGCAGCCGCAGCAGATGGGTATCGGCGGACCGGTTCACGTCCGCCTCGATGCGCCGCAGCGCCTCGTCGAGCCAGCCGCGCCGGGCGGCGGTGGAGTGGGAGGCGGTGGGGGTGGAGGAGGTCATGGGGTCCCGTGTGGCATCGATTCGCAGGACTCAATCCATAGCGTGGATCGCTGCGGAATGCACCCGGCGCGCGCCTCCCCCGGTCGCGCGCCTTCCGGCCGTTCAGCCCTGGCGGATGCGGGAGACGAAGGCCGAGACCTCGCTGAGCATGCGGTCGGCACGCTCGCCCACCGCACGGGCGGCGGCGGCCACCTCGGTGGAGGCCTGGCCGGTGGCGGTGGCGTGGCTGCAGACGAGGTTCAGGCTGTCCGACACCGAGCTGACGCCCTGCGCCGCCTCGTTGACGTTCTGGCTGATGTCGCGGGTGGCGGCTCCCTGCTCCTCGATGGCGGCGGAGATGCTGGAGGCGACGCTGTTCACCGTCTCGATTGCGCCGCCGACCCCGCGCATGGCCTCCACCACCGACGAGGTGGCGTCGGTCATGGCGGCGATCTGCGCCTGCACGTCGTCGGTGGCCTTGGCCGTCTGGTTGGCGAGATTCTTCACCTCGCTGGCGACGACGGCGAAGCCCTTGCCGGCCTCTCCCGCCCGCGCCGCCTCGATCGTCGCGTTCAGCGCCAGCAGGTTGGTCTGCTCGGCGATGGAGCGGATCAGGTCGACCACTTCCACAGTGCGCCGGGCGACGCCGTCCAACTGTTCGATCAGCGCGTAGGTCCGGCGGACATCCTCCACCGCGCGGGCTGACCCGGTGGTCGATTCGGCGATCTGCTGGGCGATCTCGCGGATCGACGCCGCCAGTTCCTCGGTGGCCCCGGCCACCGCCTGGACATTGCCCGACGTGGTTTCCGCCGCGCGGGCGGCGCCGTCCATCAGGCGGGTGGTCTGCTCCGCCCCGCTGCTCATCGCGCCGGAGGTGTGGGTCAGCTGGCCGGCCGACTCGGCGACCGAACGGACCAGCCCGCCGACCGTGCTCTCGAACTCGTCGGCGAGGCGGGCCATGGTGGTGCGGCGCGCCTGCTCGGCCTCCCGCTCCAGGGCGGCATGGCGGCGGCGCAACTCCTCGGCCTCGACGGCGCTGAGCCGTAGCGTCTCGACCGAGCGGGCGAGCGCGCCCACCTCGTCGCGACGCTGCGTCCCGCCGACCTGCGTGGCGAGATCGCCCTTGGCGATGCGGTCGGTGGCGGTGCTGATGCCGTCCAGCCCCCTGGAGATGCGCGACACCAGCCGGAAGCCGAACAGCCCCAGCAGGACCGACGCCACCAGCGTGACCACCAGCGTTTCCAGCAGCGTGCGGCGGAAGGCGGCATCGACGTCGTCGATATAGACGCCGGTGCCGATCATCCAGCCCCAGGGCTCGTAGATCGCGGCGAAGGCCAGCTTCGGCACGGGATCGCCGCCGCTGGCCTTGGGGAAGTTGTAGATCAGGAAGCCGTCATTGGCCTTGGCCGAATCGATCAGCCCGCGGATCACCAGGACGCCGTTGCTGTCCTTGAAATCTGCCAGCTTGCGGGTGCCTTCCAGGTCGGCGCGCACGCCGTGGAAGACGTTGGTCCCGTCGAACTCGTAACCGAACATGTATTCGCTGCCGAAGAAGCGCAGAGCCCGCAGGGCGGCCTTGGCCTGCGTCTGCGCCTCTTCCCGGCTGAACTCGCCCTTGGCGGCGCGGGCGTCGTAGGACTTGATGATCGACAGCGAGGTCTGCACCACCGCCTGGATCGAGTTGCGGTATCCCTCCACCATGGTCTCGCGCTTGGACGTCGCGGACCAGATGCCGGCCACCAGGATGGTGACGAGGAACAGCCCCAGAAGGATCAGGAGCTTCGCCTTGATGCTGTGAAGTTTGTCGATCATCGCCCTGCTCCACCCCCGACACGCGAAGCCGCCGCCGGAACGCTCCGGCGCATCGCGGCCCGCTTAAATAATATCTTCCTAATGGAATGCGCCATTCATACTGGAGTATCGGACGTTGATGCAATCCCTAACGGAGCCATAGGGATAATCCGGATGGACACCCAACCGGTTGTGACCTCCGCGGTCCACCGGATCGCACTGGCGGGTTACGCCGGCCGGGAAATCTGGCAGGATGCGGGACCATGACACTGATCGCCTATCCGCTGTCGGGGGCCATGCCCGACATCCGCCCGGCGCGCCCGACGCGCGACTGGATCGACGCCCTGCCGGAGCAGTACGGCTACCGCTGCCTGCCGCTGAACATCGCCAGCATGCATGGGTGGGAGGTTTGCTGTCCGGTGCGGGTGACGGCGGTCTGGGATGGCGGCGTCGGGATCGATGCCATCGCGGTCACGGCCGACGAACCGCACCCGCTGTTGCCGGCCAGCCATTTCGGCAGCGGCGTGCTGACCTTCCATGTCGCGGCATTGTTCCGGACGCCGCCGGGTGTGAACCTGATGGTGACCGGGCCGCTGAACCATCCGAAGCATGGAATTCTCGGCCTGTCGGGCATCATCGAGACCGACTGGTCGCCCTATCCCTTCACCATGAACTGGAAATTCACCGCGCCCGGCGTGCCGGTCACCTGGGAGAAGGGCGAACCCTTCGCCCATCTGATGCCGATCCAGCGCGGACTGGTGGAAGGTCTGGAGCCGGAGATCCGCGATCTGGACAGCGATCCGGAAACAGCGGCCCAGTACCGCGCGTGGGCGGCCTCGCGCAGCCAGTTCAACGCCGATCTGCAGACTCCCGGCAGCACGGCGGCGCAGGAGCGCTGGCAGAAGGGCTATTACCGCGGCAAGAGGCCGGACGGCAGCGACGGCCCACCCGACCATGAGATCAAGGTTCGGGCGAAGCCGTTTCCCAACAGATAATTACAGGGTGTCCTGGATGCTGCGCACGAACTCCGGCAGGCCGACCTGACGGCGGCGGCGCAGCCGTTCGGCGCGCAGGATCGACAAGACCGCGGCGATGCTCTCGTCAACGTCGTGGTTGACGATGACGTAATCGTATTCCGGCCAGTGGCTGATCTCGTTGGACGCCTTGGCCATGCGGTTGGCGATGACCTCTTCCGAATCCTGGCCGCGTCCGCGCAGGCGGCGCTCCAACTCGCTGACCGAGGGCGGCAGGACGAAGACGCTGACCAGATCGTCGCGGGCGTTCTGCGCCAGTTGCTGCGCGCCCTGCCAGTCGATGGCGAACAGCACGTCGCGGCCGGCGCCCAGCGCATCCTCCACCGCCACGCGCGGCGTGCCGTAGCAGTTCCCGAAGACGCGGGCATGCTCCAGCAGGTCGCCGGTCTCCGCCATGCGGTCGAAGCGCTGCTGGTCGATGAAATAATAGTCCGTTCCCTCGACCTCGCCGGGACGCATCGCCCGCGTGGTCACCGAAACCGACATGGTGATGCCGGCGTCGCGGTCCAGCAGGCCGCGGGCGATGGTGGTCTTGCCGGCGCCCGAGGGGGAGGACAGCACCAGCATCAGGCCGCGCCGGTGGATCAGGGGGGTGTTGGTCGCAGCCATGGCGCTCACTCGATGTTGGCGTTCACTTGGGTCGGACATTACTCGATGTTCTGGACCTGCTCGCGAAGCTGCTCGATCGAAGCCTTCAGCGACAGGCCGATGCGGGTCAATTCGACATCCGCCGATTTGGAGCACAGCGTGTTGGCCTCACGGTTGAACTCCTGGCACAGGAAGTCGAACCGGCGGCCGATGGCCCCACCCTCCGCCATCAGGTCGCGCGCGGCCTGGATGTGGGCGCGCAGGCGGTCCAGCTCTTCCCGCACGTCGGCCTTGCCGATCAGGATGGCGGCCTCCTGGGCCAGCCGGTCCTCAGACAGGGCCGGGAAGGAGCCGAGAATGGCGGCGACCTGGGCGCGCAGCTTCTCGCGCAGTGCCTCCGGCTGGGTGGAGGCGCAGGCCGAGGCGGCATCGACCAGACGGGCGATCTCGTCCAGATGGCCGTTCAGCACCTCGGCGATGCGGGCACCCTCGGCGAGGCGGTTGACCACCAGCTGGTCGATCAGCTTGGCGAGGTCGGCCTTCAGCGCCGATTCGACGCGCTCGCGCGATTCGGTCTCGTCCTCTTCCATCGGCTCGATGATGCCGCGGACGGCCAGCAGCGAATCCAACCGCGGCGGGGCGGCGCCGGCGCCCTCGATCTCGCGGGCGAGTTCCAGCACCTGGGCCAGAAGCTCCCGGTTGATCCGGAGCTGCGAAACCGCCTGGGCGCGGTTGACGGTCAGCGTCAGATTGACGTTGCCGCGGGCCAGCCGCTTCGGCAGATCCGCACGGGCCACCGCCTCGATGCTGTCGAAGCCCGACGGCAGGCGGCAACGCAGGTCCAGGCTGCGGCCATTGACGCTCTTGGCCTCGAAGGTCCAGGAATAGCCGTCGCCGTGCCCGTCGACGCGTGCGAAACCGGTCATGCTGGCAATGACGGGGCGATGGGCGGGCAAGGGCGGCCTCACTTGAAAATCGGTGTCGGTTGGTGTCGTGCTTATAAACTCGACATCACCCCACAACAAGCTCCGGCGCCAGACTTGGACCGACGAGCAGGGCGGAGATTTGATGAAGCAGCTGCGAGCCACCCCCCGTTCCGCCCCCCGTTCGATCGTCATCACCGGCGCGTCCAGCGGCATCGGCGAGGCACTGGCGCTCCTCTATGCCGTCCCCGGCGTGGCTCTCGCCCTGACCGGCCGCGACTCCGCGAGGCTGGACGCGGTGGCGCATCGCTGCCGCACCGCCGGCGCCCGCGTGGATACGGCGGTCATCGATGTGGCGGACCGGGCGGCGATGGCGGAGTGGCTGGCGCGGGTCGATGCCGCCGAACCGGTCGACCTGTTGGTCGCCAATGCCGGGATGTCGGCCGGCACCGGCGATGGCGGCGAGACGGAGGAACAGGCCCGGCGCATCCTGGCGGTCAACATCGACGGCGTGCTGAACAGCATCCATCCGCTGCTGCCGGCGATGCGGGCGCGGCGGCGCGGTCAGATCGCCCTGATGGCGTCGCTGGCCGGATTCCGCGGCCTTCCCGGCGCGCCGGCCTATTGCGCCAGCAAGGCGATGGTGCGGGTCTATGGCGAGGCGCTGCGCGGCGATCTGGCGGAGGAGGGGATCGGCGTCTCGGTCATCTGCCCGGGCTTCGTCAAGAGCCGGATGACGGCGGTGAACCGCTTCCCCATGCCTTTCCTGATGGAGACGGAGGCTGCCGCCCGCGTCATCCGCCGCGGGCTGGAGCGCAATGCTGCGCGCATCGCCTTCCCCTGGCCGATGATGGCCGCGGTGTGGTTCCTGGCATTGCTGCCGCCGTCCTGGACCGACGGGCCGCTGCGACGGGCGCCGCGCAAGCCGTGAGCGCCGCCCTCAATCCACCTTGGCGTGGGCGATGGCCTCGCGGACGCTGACGCCCTTGCGCATGATGTTGTCGACCGCCCGGCCCTGGACCAGATTGATGCCCATCTTATGGGCATAGACCAGGCTGGTGACGCTGTCGCAGCGCGCCAGGATGAACTTGCAGCGGTCCTGTTCGGCGATTCGATCGCGGAAGAACTTCTCGAACGAGGGGTCCATCTCCAGCATGTCGTTCGACCAGAAGATCTTGGCGTAGTCGGCGTTCAGGTATTCAAGATCGAAATTCGTCACCCAGAACGGGTTCAGCCCGTCCACCGCGATCTGGTAGCGGCGGTCCTGCGCGAACTCCACCACCTCGTTGAACAGCGCCAGGTTCTCGATCAAATCTCCCTTGGAGACCTCAAGGACCACCTGCCCGCGGAAATCGATGGGCAGGCGTTCGTCGAACTTCACGAAGCCGGTGGAGATGACGGTGGAAAGATTGATGTTGATGCCGATGCGCCGCCCGCGCATGAAGCTGAGGCCATGGTTCAGCGCCCGCAGAACCGACTGGTCGAGATTGGCGGTGAAATAGTTGAACAGCCACTTGTTGGCGGTGATGTCGTAATCGGGGCAGAGCCGTTCCTGGAGAAGCTTGATGGAGATATAGAGCTCGTAATACTCCATCTCCGCATCGCCACCGCCGATGTTGGCGATGCCCTGGTTGAACAGGAAGGGCGACAGGTCGAACATCTGCATCGAGCGTTCGAGCTTCCCCAATTCCTCCAGCGTGATCGGCGGCTTGGTTTCGGTGACGTGGCTGCCGGTCTCGCTCGCCTGAAGCTCCTCGATGAAGCGGATGACGTTGATGAAGTTCAACGCCAGTTCCATGATCGAGTAGAGCGAATATTCCTTGTAGGGGTTCGGGCCGGTCAGCGTCGTCTTGGACAGGAAGACCTGCTCCACCGTCTGGCAGACGTCGGTGACGCCGGTCAGCTTCAACCCCTTGTAGAGGATGATGACGTCGCCGTTGGAGATGTTGAAGGATTGCAGGTAGGACGCCTTGGTCGCCAACTCCTGGATGATGGAGCGCACCATCATCTGGCTGGTCGGGTCGCGGTCCTTCAGCAGCGACAGGTGCATGTGGATCAGCCGCATGCCCTGCAGTTCGTTCTTCGCCGACCGCAACAGGTTCAGGAGCTTGTCGTTGTCGAAATCAGGCTTCTGGTCCTTGGCGGCGGCGACGGCGGCCTGCTTTTCCGTGGTGGAAAGCCGAACACGGTCCCGTCCCATGGGGGGTCTGCCGCCAAACCTGCTCATACGATGCTCACTCCCACAACAAGCGCCACGCCTGCCAACCACCCGTATCGACGGCCGCTCGTTGCTCGGCAGCCTTCATGTCCGGTCCGGCGCCTTGTGCCGGCCGGAACCGCGGCCGCGCAAGCGCCGGGTGACCGGGGAATCCTGCGTAGCCGAACCGATTTTAACGGTAACTTTCTTTAAAAAGACCTTAAGGCAAAGGTCCGGGCGCGGGTGGGGCCGGATCTGGGCAAAGGTCCCGCAATCATCGAAGCGACGCCATTCGAAAAGGTCAAGTTTCCGAATCGACCGGCACGGCCGACGGGCGCGGTTCTCCGGCAGGAACGATGCGGACGCGACGGTCTATGACCGCAAGTCCGATCTTTCCGTGCTTCAGTGCGAGCGCATCATTGCCGAACAGCTCGCGCCGCCACCCGTGCATCGCCGGAATGTCTGCGGCGTCATCGGCGGCCAACGCCTCCAACTCGGCAGACGAGGCCACGAGCTTGGCCGCGACATTGTTCTCGTCGCACTTCATCTTCAGCAGCACGCGCAGAAGCTCGACGATCGGTTGCAGCCCGGGCGGCGGTTCCTCGCGCGGTTCGACCCGCGGCAGGGCGCTGTCCGGCAGGTCCAGCCCCGCCTGCACCGCGGCCAGAACGTCGGCCCCTTGCCGCCCCTCCGCGAAGCCGCGGCCCAGCCCGCGGGTGCGGGCGAGGTCGTCGACGGTGGTCGGGGCGTGGGCGGCGATCTCCAGCAACGCTTCGTCGCGCAGCACGCGGGAGCGCGGCTGGTCGCGGCGCTGGGCCTCGCGCTCGCGCCATGCCGCCAGTTCCTTGAGGATCGCCATGAAGCGCGGCTTGTTGGTCCGCACCTTCAGCCGCAGGTACGAGCTTTCCGGATCGACCTGATAGGTCGCCGGATCGGTGAGGATCGCCATCTCCTCCTCCAGCCAGTGCGACCGGCCGGAACGGGCGAGGCGGCGCTTCAGCTTCTCATAGGCCGGGCGCAGGTGGATCACGTCGGACAGGGCGTAGGTCAGTTGCCGGTCGGTCAGCGGCCGGTGGGACCAGTCCGTGAAGCGGCTGGACTTGTCGATGCGCGCGCCGGCCAGCTTGGTCACCAGCGTCTCGTAGCCGACGCTTTCGCCGAAGCCGCAGACCATCGCCGCGACCTGGGTGTCGAACAGCGGATGCGGGATCTGGCCGGACAGGTGCCAGAAGATCTCCACGTCCTGGCGGGCGGCGTGGAACACCTTCAGCACCGACGGGTCGCTCATCAGCGCGAACAGCGGCGCCAGGTCGATGCCCTCGGCCAGCGGGTCGATGGCGACCGCGCCGTCGGGCCCGCCGACCTGCACGAGGCACAGTTGCGGCCAATAGGTCTTTTCCCGCAGGAACTCGGTGTCGACCGTGATGTATTCGGCACCTGCCAGCGACTGACAGAAGGCCTGAAGGGCGTCGTTTGTCGTGATGAGCGTCATGGTTGCTTCATACACGACCGTGCGGGTGCTTGAAAGTCCGCCGAAGCGCCGGGCGGCCACACGCTGAAAAAGGAACGCGCGTGCGGCAGGGCAGGGGACGTTGCCGGCGGATTTTCCTCCCGCGCTTATTGCCGCGCGGCGGCGGTGCTAGACTGTGGATGACCGGAAGGCTTGGCGACCGGAGGGGGACGTTGAACAGGTGAACAGGGTGGCGGAAAGCGTTTCACGGCGTTGCAAACGTTCCATTTCGACCGTCGGCGCCGCACGTTCCGCCCTATCGCGGCTTGACTTTCGCGCGCGTCCGGTGTGGTGTGTCGGACCGCTTTTTCCGCCGGAATCCGCCCTTTTCAAGGTGTTTCGACCCATGCACCCCTACCGCACGCACACCTGCGGCCAGCTTCGTGAAGAGAATGCCGGTGAAACCGTCCGCCTGTCGGGCTGGATGAACCGGAAGCGCGACCATGGACAGCTGCTGTTCATCGACCTGCGCGACCATTACGGCCTGACGCAGTGCGTGGTCGATACCTCCAACCCGGCCTTCGAGGTCGCGAACCGGCTGAAGCTGGAATCGGTCATCACCGTCACCGGCAAGGTGGTGAAGCGCACGGCCGAGACCATCAACGACAAGCTGCCCACCGGCCGCATCGAACTGCAGATCGCCGAACTCACCGTCGAGGGCGAGGCGGAGCAGATCCCGCTGCAGGTCAACCAGGACACGGATGCCGGCGAGGACGTGCGCCTGCGCTACCGCTTCCTCGACCTGCGCCGCGAGCGCATCCACGAGAACATCATGCTGCGGTCGCGCGTGATCGCCTCGGCGCGCCGCCGTATGATCGACCAGGGCTTCACCGAATTCCAGACGCCGATCCTCACCGCGTCCTCGCCGGAGGGTGCGCGCGACTATCTGGTGCCCAGCCGCAACCATCCCGGCAAGTTCTACGCCTTGCCGCAGGCGCCGCAGCAGTTCAAGCAGCTGCTGATGGTCGCCGGCTTCGACCGCTACTTCCAGATCGCCCCCTGCTTCCGCGACGAGGATGCCCGTGCCGACCGTAGCCCGGGCGAGTTCTACCAGCTCGATTTCGAGATGTCCTTCGTCACCCAGGAGGACGTCTTCGCCGCCATCGAGCCGGTGCTGCACGGTATCTTCGACGAGTTCGGCGGTTTCCGTCGCGACTCGAAGCCGGCGATCGACGGGCTGCCCTTCCGCCGCATCTCCTTCGCCGAGTCGATGCTGAAGTACGGCAACGACAAGCCGGACCTGCGCAACCCGCTGGTCATCACCGATGTGACCGAGGTGTTCAAGCGCGACGACGTGGAGTTCCGCGCCTTCAAGCAGACGCTGGAAAAGGGCGGCGTCGTCCGCGCCATCCGCGCGCCGAAGGTCTCCGACCGCCCGCGCAGCTTCTTCGACAAGCTGAACGATTGGGCCCGCGGTCTCGGCGCTCCCGGCCTCGGCTACATCGTCATGGAAGCCGGCGGCGGCAAGGGTCCGATCGCCAAGTTCGTGCCGGAGGCGGCGCAAGCCCAGCTGCGTGAGATGGCCGGCCTGGAAGACGGCGACGCGATCTTCTTCGTCTGCGACCAGCCCGGCCCGGCGGCGAAGCTGGCCGGCTTCGCCCGCACCCGCATCGGCGAGGAGCTGGACCTGATCGAGAAGAACGCCTTCCGCTTCTGCTGGATCGTCGACTTCCCGATGTACGAGCTGGACGAGGAGACCAACAAGGTCATCTTCAGCCACAACCCGTTCTCCATGCCCCAGGGCGGACTGAAGGCTTTGGAGACGATGAACCCGCTCGACATCAAGGCCTACCAGTACGACATCGTCTGCAATGGCGTGGAGCTGTCGTCCGGCGCCATCCGTAACCATCTGCCGGAAGTGATGTACAAGGCCTTCGAGATCGCCGGCTACCCGCCGGAGGAACTGGAAGCCCGATTCGGCGGCATGCTGAGCGCGTTCAAGCTGGGTGCCCCGCCGCACGGCGGCTCGGCTCCGGGCATCGACCGCATCGTCATGCTGCTGGCCGACGAGCCGAACATCCGTGAAGTGATCGCCTTCCCGCTGAACCAGCGTGCAGAGGATCTCCTGATGCAGGCCCCGGCGCCGGTGGACACCGCCCGCCTGAGGGAGCTGCACCTGAAGCTCGACCTGCCCAAGCCGAAGGTCGCGGCCCCGTCGGCGCCGCAGGCGTAAACGGAACTTTCGCCGGTCTTTGGCGGTTTGCTGAAAAGGCCATCCGGGCTCAGGTCCGGGTGGCCTTTTTCCTTGTCAACATGCGCGTGCGGGGCTATGTAAGCGCCGTCGTCAAAACCTCACGCGGGCTGGCGGACCCTCGGTTTTACCCCGATGGCCCGATCCGGTGTCTTCAGCCATGGTTTCCATGCGCTGTCGACAATGCCCGCGGCGGAGCAACCGGAAAAAGGGATTTTTTCCACATGACCATGCCCACCTTCACCATGCGCCAGCTGCTGGAAGCCGGTGTCCACTTCGGCCACCACACCCGCCGCTGGAACCCGAAGATGAACCAGTACATCTTCGGCGTCCGCAATGGCGTGCACATCATCGATCTCGAGCAGACCGTCCCGATGCTGCACCGCGCCCTGCAGGCCGTGCGTGACGTCGTCGCCGGCGGTGGCCGCGTCCTGTTCGTCGGCACCAAGCGCCAGGCCCAGGAGCGCATCGCCGAGGCTGCCGCCAAGTGCGGCTAGTACTACGTCAACCACCGCTGGCTCGGCGGCATGCTGACCAACTGGAAGACGATCTCCCAGTCGATCAAGCGCCTGCGCGAGATGGAAGAGCGTCTGGGCGGCGACACCTCGGGCCTGACCAAGCGCGAAGTGCTGGAGCTGACCCGCGAGCGCGACAAGCTGGAGCGTGCGCTGGGCGGCATCAAGGAGATGGGCGGCCTGCCGGACGTCATCTTCATCATCGACACCAACAAGGAGTCGATCGCGGTCAAGGAAGCCAACAAGCTGGGCATCCCCGTCATCGCGGTCCTCGACAGCAACTCCGATCCGGACGGCGTGGCCTTCCCGATCCCCGGCAACGACGACGCGCTGCGCGCCATCGAGCTGTACTGCGACCTGACGGTCGGCGCCGTGCTTGACGGCCTGCAGGCCGAGATGAGCGCCGCCGGCATCGACGTCGGCGCCGCCGAGGACGCCCCGGCCGAGCAGCTGCCGGAGGAAGAGGCCGCCGAGACCGCCGCGCAGGCCTGACCCTGACGGTTGAAGGGCAGCCGGGCCTTATGACCTATGGCCCGGCTGCCTTTTTTATGGGTTGCCACCCGTTTTGACTTTGTGACTCAATCCGATCCGCCAGCCGGATCGCTTGGAAGGAAGAGGGCGCAACATGGCCGAGATTACCGCCTCGCTCGTCAAGGAACTGCGCGAGAAGACCGGCGCGGGCATGATGGACTGCAAGAAGGCGCTGAACGAGACGCAGGGCGACCTTGAGGGCGCCGTCGACTGGCTGCGCAAGAAGGGCCTCGCCGCCGCCGCCAAGAAGTCGGGCCGCGTCGCCGCCGAGGGCCTGGTCGCCGTCGCCACCGCCGGCACCAAGGGTGCTGTCGTCGAGGTGAACGCCGAGACCGACTTCGTCGCCCGCAACGACAAGTTCCAGGCTTTCGCCGCCAAGGCCGCCGAGCTGGCCCTGACCACCGCCGGCGACGTCGAGGCTCTGAAGGCCGCCGCCTACCCGGGCACCTCGCACACCGCCCAGGACGAGCTGACCAGCCTGATCGCCACCGTCGGCGAGAACATGAACCTGCGCCGCGCCGTCACGCTGTCGGTCTCGGCCGGTGTCGTCGTCAGCTACGTCCACTCGGCCATCGCGCCGGGCCTGGGCAAGATCGGCGTCCTGGTCGCCCTGGAGTCGACCGGCGACACCGCCAAGCTGGCCGACCTGGGCAAGCAGATCGCCATGCACATCGCCGCTGCCCGTCCGGACGCGCTCGACATCGCCGACGTCGACAGCTCGTCGCTGGAGCGTGAGCGCAACGTGCTGGCCGAGCAGGCCCGCGCTTCGGGCAAGCCGGAGAACATCATCGAGAAGATGGTCGAAGGCCGCGTCCGCAAGTACTACGAGGAAGTCTGCCTTCTGGAGCAGACCTACGTGATCGACGGCGAGACCAAGGTCCGCAAGGTGGTGGAGAACGCCGCCAAGGACATCGGCGCTCCGGTCAAGGTCACGGCCTTTACCCGCTTCGCCCTGGGCGAGGGCATCGAGAAGGTCCAGTCGGACTTCGCCGCCGAAGTCGCCGCCGCCGCCGGCGGTCAGGGCTGAGACCGGTAAGGTCGAACGCTTAAGGTCCGTACGCCGCATTCCGAAACAGCAAGGGAGCGTTCCCCCCATGGTCGAAACCACCGGGACCACCGCACCGACAGAGGGCGTCCGCTACAAGCGCGTCCTTCTCAAGGTGTCGGGCGAGGCGCTGATGGGTCAGCGCGACTATGGTCTGGACCCGGAAATGGTGAACCGCATCGCCAGCGAGGTGAAGGCGGTCATCGCGCTCGGCGTCCAGGTCAGTCTGGTCATCGGCGGGGGGAACATCTTCCGGGGTGTCAAGGGTGCGGCGAGCGGCATGGAGCGCGCCTCGGCCGACTACATCGGCATGCTTGCCACCGTGATGAACGCGCTCTCGATGCAGAGCGCGCTCGAACGGATGGGCGTCAGCACGCGCGTGCAGTCGGCCATCCCCATGTCGACGGTCTGCGAGCCCTATATCCGGCGCCGCGCCGTCCGCCACATGGAAAAGGGCCGGGTAGTGATCTTCGCCGCCGGCACCGGCAACCCCTTCTTCACGACCGACACCGCCGCGGCGCTGCGCGCCTCGGAAATGGGCTGCGACGGTCTGCTGAAGGGCACGCAGGTCGACGGCGTCTACACCGCCGATCCCAAGAAGGATCCGTCGGCCCAGCATTACGAACGCCTCACCTACATGGATGTCCTGACCAAGGAACTGCAGGTGATGGACGCTTCGGCGATCGCGCTGTCGCGCGAGAACCACATTCCCATTCTGGTCTTCTCGATCCACACGCCCGGTGCCTTCGCCGAAGTGATGCAGG
>JBKHVJ010000420.1:0-24734 GCA_046570145.1 Alphaproteobacteria bacterium | reverse complement strand
TGTCGCGCAGCGGCCTGTCGCTGTCCGCACTGCTGCCGGTGACCGCCTTCCTGGGCGCCCTGGCGGCGACGATCCTGATCCTGGCGCTGGCGCGGCGCGACGGGCGCTGCTCGGCCACCGACATGCTGCTGGCCGGCATCGCCGTCAACGCGCTGGGCGGCGCCGGCATCGGCCTGTGCAGCTATCTGGGCGACGATCAGGCGCTGCGGCAGATGACCTTCTGGATGATGGGCGGCTTCGGCGGCGCCGGCTGGACCCAGATCGGCCCGGCACTGGTCCTGATGCTGGCGGCGACCGCCGGGCTGCTCGCCAACGCCCGCCGGCTCGACCTCTATGCGCTGGGCGAGCGCGACGCCTTCCTGCTCGGGCTGGAGCCGCACCGCTTCGCCGTACGCACCGTGCTGCTGGTGGCGCTGGGGGTGGGGGCGGCGGTCGCCGTCTCCGGCCTGATCGGCTTCGTCGGGCTGGTGGTTCCGCACATGATCCGGCTGTGGCTGGGGCCGGTGCACCGCCGCTTGCTGCCTGCCACCGCCCTGGCGGCGGCGACCCTGCTGGTCCTGGCCGACACCGCCGCCCGCAGCATCGCCGCGCCGGCCGACGTTCCGGTCGGGCTGCTGCTGGGCGCCGTCGGTGCCCCCGTCTTCCTGTGGCTGCTGCGCGCCCGCGGCGGACGTTCGTTCGGGTGAGGAGCCCCCAACTTGCTGCAAGCCGATCAAGTGTCCTTCGCCGTGGGCGGCCGCCGGTTGGTCGACGGCGTGACCGTCCATCTGGTCCCCGGCCGGCTGCTCGCCATTCTCGGCCCCAACGGCGCCGGCAAATCCACCCTGCTGGCCCTGCTGTCGGGCGAACGCCGTCCGACCGGCGGCGCCGTCCGGCTCGACGGCCGGGATCTGCGCGAACTGCCGCCGCGGTTGCTTGCCCGGCGCCGGGCGCTGGTCGGACAGCATCCCGCCGCCGGCTTCGCCTTTTCGGTGGAGGAGGCGATCACGCTGGCGGTCGAAACCGCGCCCTGTTCTGCCGCCGACCGGCGGCGGCTGATCTCCGACAGCCTGCATGCCGCCGATGCCGAGGGGTTGCGCGACCGCCTGCTGCCCCATCTGTCCGGCGGCGAGAGCCAGCGCGTCGCCTTCGCCCGCGCGCTCGCCCAGCTTGCCGCCGGATCGCTCCACCGCGACGGGCCGGACGGCTCCCCCTGCCTGCTGCTGGACGAGCCGACCGCCAGCCTGGACCCGGCGCACCAGCATCACCTGCTGCGGGCGGCGCGGTCCTGGATGGAGCGGACCGGCGGCGCCTGCGCCGTGGTGCTGCACGACATGACCCTGGCCGCCCGCTATTGCGACGACGCGCTGGTCCTGGCGAATGGGCGGGAGGCGTGGAGCGGCCCGATGTCCGCCCTGCCGGTGCCGGTGCTGGAGCGGATCTTCGCCACCCGCTTCGTCCGGATGCCGGCGCCGGACGGGCAGGGGGCCGTCTTCGCCACGACAGGGCAGCCTCCCACCGGGCTGGACGGCGCAAACGCGACTGATTATTAATATCATTTCTTATGAAGGGAGGAGGCGTTGCGCGTTCTGGTCGTCGAGGACGATGCGGCCGTCAGCTATTGGATCGGTGCCAAGCTCAACGGCTCGGGCCATTCCTGCCGCTTCTCCGGCGATGGCGAGGAGGCGCTGCGCCTGCTGGCGGAAGAGGCGTTCGACGTCGTCGTGCTCGACCGCATGCTGCCGAAGCTCGACGGGATGGAGGTGCTGAAGCGGCTGGACGGCACGCGCCATCCGCCGGTGCTGGTCCTGTCGGCGCTGGACGAGACCTCCGACCGGGTCGCCGGGCTGCGCGCCGGGGCCGACGATTATCTTGGCAAACCTTTCGACTTCGCCGAACTGCTGGTGCGGCTGGAGCATCTGTCCCGCCGCCATGGGCAGGCGATGGCGGCTCCCGGCGACCTGCTGACCGTCGGCGATCTGGTGATGGACGTGGCCCAGCGGCGGGTGACGCGGCAGGGGCTGCCCATCGAGCTGACCGACAAGGAATTCCGCCTGCTGCACATCCTGATGAGCAATCCGGGCCAGACGGTGACGCGGACCATGCTGCTGGAGAAGGCCTGGGGCTACGGCTTCAACCCGCCGACCAATCTGGTCGAGGTGCATGTCTTCAAGCTGCGCAGCAAGATCGACAAGGATTTCGATCCGCCCCTGCTGCGCACGGTGCGGGCCATCGGCTATGCGCTTGGTTGAGCGGCTTCCCGCCCGCATCCGCCCGCTGCTGGACACCCGCAGCTTCCGCCAGACCATGACCATCGGCGCGGTCTTCGTCGTCGTCACCTCCGGCGCCGTGCTGTGGAGCCGCAGCCTGCTGACCGATCTGGTCAAGGACCATGTGGTCGAGCTGCTGGAGCGCGACACCGCGACCCAGCGCCAGCTCGGCCGCTTCGGCGACGCCCCCGATCTGGCCGCCGACCTGCGCAGGCGCGAGATGTTCGAAACGGAGACGGCGCGCAAGCGGCTGGTGCTGGATGCGTCGGGACGGCTGCTCTACGGCGACGACGCGACGGCGGTACGGCTGCTGGACGCGCTGTCCTGCGACCCCGCGCGTCTCGCTTCCTGCCCGACCGGGCTGGTCGAGCGCCGGGGCAAGGACGCCACCGACGGCTGGAAGATGCAGGCGCTGGTGGTGGCGCTGCCCGACGGCGGCCGCTTCATCAACGCCTACGACATCCAGCCGATGCTGAGCCAGATGCGGGCGGTGCCGCTGGCCGCCGGCGTCGGCGTGCTGCTGTTCCTGCTGACCAGCCTGACCTTCGGCGTCTATTTCAGTTCCGGCACGCTGCGCCGGGTCGGTGCGATGAGCGAGGCGCTCGCCGCCTATGCCGGGGGCGACCGCAACCGCCGGATCGACGTCGGCCGCACCGACGACGAGTTCGCCGGCCTCGGCCGCGAGATCAACCGCACGCTCGACCGCGTCAACCGGCTGGTGGAGGAGGTGTCGAGCGTGTCCAGCAGCATCGCGCACGAGCTGCGCACGCCGCTGACCCACCTGCACAACCGGCTGGCCGGAATCGCCGAGGACTGCGCCGACCCCGAAATCCGCCGCGCGCTGGAGGACGGCATCGAGGAGACCCTGCGCATCCAGCAGCTGTTCCGCGCCATCATGCGCCTGGGCGAGATCGAGACCGCCCGCTGCAGCCTGAGCATGGAGCCGCTGGAGGCCGGGCCGCTGCTGGAGGAGATCCGCGAGTCCTACCTGCCGCTGGCGGAGGAGGCGGGAGTCGCACTGTCGGTTGCCACCGGACCAGGGCTGCGCATCCGCGGCGACCGCACGTTGCTGTTCCAGGCCGTCGCCAACCTCGTGGACAACGCCCTGAAATATGCGGCCCAAGGCCGGGAGATCCGGCTGTCGGCCGGCATCCGCGACGGTTGGGAGGAGCTGTGCGTCGCCGACCGCGGACCGGGCCTCGCCCCCGGCCAGCGGGCGTTGGCGGTCCAGCGCTTCTTCCGGCTCAACCCGCAGGACGGGGTGCCGGGCTACGGGCTCGGCCTGTCCATCGTCGGCGCCATCGCCACGCTGCATGGCGGCGGGCTGCTGCTGGACGACAATGCGCCGGGGCTCCGCGTCACCATCCGGCTCGGCCGCCATTCCCAAATGGAGTGACCGGACGGCCTGAAGAGACCGGCCACATTAAGCGGCGTTAAGGGAAGGGCGGTTGAGCTTAAACGCGACTGCGAATTATTCTCATAAATGTCACCGGACACTCGCCCCCCCGCCCAGCCCATTCGGATCCCGCCATGACCACACAGCACACCCCCGCCGCCAGCCAGGATGCGGCATTGGAGCCCCTGCGCGCCCGGCTTCTCGCCGAACCCGGCGGGGTGCTGGAGGCGGTGGCGGCGGAGACCGGCGTCAGCCTGCGCGCGGTCGTCGACTGCCTGCCGGCGGCCATGCGCGGCTTCGCCCCCGGCTCGGCGGCGGAGGCGGCGATGACCGACATCGCGGGCTGGGGGCCGATCACCTTCCTGGTGCACAGCGCCGATCTGGTGCTGGAATGCAAGGGACCGCTGCCGCTCGGCCAGTTCGGGCGCGGCTTCTACAATCTGGCCGGCGGCAGCCCGATCGGCGGCCATATCCGCCTGGACCGCTGCGCCGATCTCGCCTTCGTCCGCCGCCCCTTCATGGGCAGCGGCGACAGCTGCGCCGTGGTCTTCTTCAACGGCGACGGCGAGGCGATGTTCAAGATCTTCGTCGGCCGCGACGAGAAGCGCCAGCTTCTGGCCGATCAGGTGGACCGCTTCCTGGCCCTGCGCGACCGGCTCTGCCTGCCTGCCGCCTAGGCCGGCATCCCCTCCGCAAGCGTGGCAGTCCGGCGGAACGCGCGCCGGACTGCTCGCTCTGCGCTCAACACTTGCGAATAATAATCAATAGCAAAACCGACATCACCGTGCCGGCCGGGTCCGGCGTGGCCCCAAAAAGAGCGAGGAGAGACAGAGATGACCGCAACCCCGAGCATTCCGCGGCGGATTGCAGGGCCTGGACGGCTGCGCCGGGCGCTGTGGCTGTCGGTGTCGGCGCTGACCCTGGCCGGCGCCGGCGCGGCGCTCGCCCAAACCGCGACGCAAACGGCGGCCGCCCCGCAGGCTGGACAGCCGGCGACCGTGCTCGACGCCGTGACCGTCTATGGCGACCGCGGGGAACGGCGGCTGGACGAGGCGACCTCCACCATCTCCGTGATCGGAGAGGAGCAGATCGAGACGCGCGGCCTGCACCGCCTGCAGGATTTGACGCGCTACGAGCCGGGTGTGACGGTCAGCAATTCGCCCGCCCGCGCCGGTGCCGGCGGCTTCGCCATCCGCGGCATCACCGACAATCGCGTGCTGATGCTGATCGACGGCACCCGTCTGCCGGAAACGCCGAAATCGGCCGGGCCGTCCGCCGGCTACAGCCGCGACGCGGTGGACCTCGATTCCCTCAAGCAGGTGGAGATCGTGCGCGGTCCGTCCTCCGCCCTCTACGGGTCGGATGCGCTGGGCGGCGTCGTCGGCTACGTCACCAAGGATCCGGCCGACTACCTCTATCCCGGCAAGGATTTCTACGCCTCGCTGAAGGGCGCCTACGACAGCGTCGACAGTTCCTTCTCCGAGACCGGCACCGCTGCGATGCGCGCGGGCGAATTCTCGCTCCTCGGCGTCTTCACCCGCCGCGACGGCGAGGAGTACAAGTCCAAGGACAAGAGCTTCCGCAACCCGCAGGACTATCAGGTCAACAATGGCCTCGCCAAGCTGGCGTGGGAGCGCGGTCCCGACAAGGTGACGCTGACCGGCGAGTATTTCCATCGCGACACCGACACCAGCCTGCGCAACGACGTCGGCGCCGCCGCCAGCTACATCTTCTCGATGGCCCCGCCGCGGACCACCCGCGGCACCGTCGCCGATTCCGTCAGCGACGACGAGGCGACGCGCTGGCGCATCGGGCTGGAGCATTCCCACGACGCCCCCATCGGCTTCATCGACCATCTCGACTGGCGTCTCTACGCCACCGGCTACGACCACAAGGAGAACCGTACCCGCACCGCCGGCGTCGCCACCTCCACCAACACGCTGTTCCCGGCGCGCTCCACCCTGCGCGAAGAGACCAACAACGAATCCGAACAGCGCATCTTCGGCGGTTCCGTCAACATGCGCACCGACACCAGCTGGTTCGGGCTGCCCAACCGCCTCTCCTACGGCTTCAGCGTCGATCACATCCGCACCGAGCGCATGCGCGACGTGACGCTGTCCAACACGGCAACCGGCGCCACCGCCAAGAGCTACAACGGCGACAGCTATCCCAGCCGCACCTTCCCCAACACCAGCACCCTGATGCTGGGCGGCTACCTGCAGGACGAGGTGACCATCGACCGGCTGCGCCTGGTGCCGGCCCTGCGCCTCGACTATTACCGGATGAACCCGGAGCTGGACGCGGCCTATCTCGCCTCCAACCCATCCTCCACCCCGTCGAAGCTGGACAAGCTGGCGCTGTCGCCGAAGTTCGGCGCCACCTACGAGCTGACCCGCGAATATTCGCTGTTCGGCCAGTATGCCCACGGCTTCCGGGCGCCGCCCTATGACGACGCCAACCTTGGCTTCTCCAACCCGACCTACGGCTACGAGGTGCTGCCCAACGCCAGCCTGAAGCCGGAGACCAGCAACGGGGTCGAGGCCGGCTTCCGCGCCAAATACGCCGACGGCTCCAGCTTCCAGGTATCCAGCTACTACAACCGCTACAGCAACTTCATCGCCCAGCGCGCGGTCGGCCGCAGCAGCGCCGGCCTGCTGCGCTACCAGTCGCAGAACATCTCGAAGGTCGAGATCTTCGGCGTCGAGGGCAAGGGTGAATGGCGCTTCCGGCCGGGCTGGTCGCTGTTCGGCGCGGCGGCCTTCGCCCGCGGCTTCGACCTGGACGCCAAGACCGCAATCGACGAGGTGGCGCCGCTGACCGTGAATGCCGGCCTGTCCTACACCGCGCCGGACAATTTCTGGGGTGCCGAGGCCGTCGCCACCCATGCCTTCGCCAAGAAGGCGGACGACGTCAGCAGCTCCACCTACCTGAAGGCGCCGTCCTACACCACGGTGGACCTGTCGGCCTACCTGAACCCGACCGACCATTTGTCGCTCGGCGCCTCCGTCAAGAACCTGTTCAACCAGGAATACTACAACTATATCAACGTGGTGAGCGTGGCGGAGACCGCCGCCGACCGCCGCCGCTACCTGGAGGCCGGGCGCTCCTTCCTGGTCCACGCCACCGTCAAATGGTGATCCGGCCCGGGAACAGGCGTCTCCGCCGGTCCAAGCGAGGCTACACCTAGGTTCAGTGCGCCTTTTCGCGGATCATCGCGTAGGGTCGCTCGGAAGGTACCTTCCATGGAGCGTCCCGGATGACCGATGCCGCCACGCCGACCCGGGGATCGGACCAGCAGCCGTCCCCGCCGCCCCCTCCGCCGCCGCCGGTGGCCTGGAGCCCTTGGGTGGTGCGGCTGGCGGTGCTGGGGCTGGCGGTTCTGCTGGTGGTGGCCTTCGCCACCCGCTGGGACCGCTGGGTCGGCTCGGCGGTCAGCCAGACCACCAACGACGCCTATCTGCAATCCGACATCACGCCGCTGTCGGCCCAGGTGTCGGGCATCGTCCGCGACATGCCGGTGGGCGATTTCCAGCGGGTCCGGATCGGCGACCCGGTGGCATTCATCGTCGATGACGACTACCGCGCACGGGTGCAGCAGGCGGAGGCGGCGCTGGCCGCCGCCGACGCCGCCATCGCCCAGTTCGACATCCAGAAACGCACCCAGCGCGCCCTGGTCGCTCAGGCCGAGGCCAACGTCCATGGGCTGGAGGCCGACGCCTGGCGGGCGCGGCTGGAGGAATCGCGCCAGCATTCCCTGACCGAACAGGGGCTGGCCGGCACGCTGCAGGCCCTGCAGCAGGCCCAGGCGACCTCCCGCCGCGCCCAGGCGGCGCTGGAGGCGGGCCAGGCGCTGGTCGACCAGCAGAAGGCGGCGCTGGACGGCATCGACGTGCAGGTCCGTCAGGCCCAGGCCACCCGGCTGCAACGGCAGGCCGACCTCGACCTTGCCCGCATCACGCTGGACCGCACGACGATCCGCGCGCCCGCCGACGGCATGGTCGGCCAGCGGCAGGCCCGTCCCGGCCAGTATGTCGGGCAGGGCAGCCAGATCATCACGCTGGTGCCGCTGCCGTCGGTTTGGGTGATCGCCAATTACAAGGAAACCCAGATGACCCGCATCCGGCCCGGACAGCCGGCGACGGTGCGGATCGACAGTTTCCCCGACACGCCGCTGACCGGCCGGGTGGTCGGCGAATCCCCGGCCAGCGGCAGCCAGTTCGCCCTGCTGCCGCCCGACAATGCCACCGGCAACTTCACCAAGATCGTCCAGCGCATCCCGGTGAAGATCGTGTTGGACGAGCCCAACCCGCTGCGCGACCGGCTGCGGCCGGGCATGTCGGTGGTGGTGACCATCGATACCGCCGGCGGCACCGAAGGGGAGCCTGCGAAATGAGCGCCGATCTCGCCGGCGCCCGGCCGCCGGGCCGCTTTCCGCTGCCGCGCCTGCTGCGGGAGGCGGCGCCGGCCATCACCCACCATCCCATCGTCGGGCTGCTCGGCGTTCTGCTGGGCGCGCTGATCTCCACCCTGACTGCGCGCGTTACCGCCTTCGGGCTGGCCGACATCCGCGGGGCCATCGGCGCCGGTTTCGACGAGGGGTCGTGGATCCCCACCTCCTACACCGTCGCGCAGATGCTGGTGGCGCCGGCCGCGGCTTTTCTCGGCGTGGTGTTCGGGCCGCGGCGGGTTCTGCTGGTCTCCTCCGTCACCTATGGGCTGGCGACGCTGGCGCTGCCGCTGACCGGCACGCTGACCGGGGTGTTGACCTTCCAGGTGCTGGCCGGCCTGTCGTCGGGAACCTTCATCCCGCTGACCATCGGCTTCATCGTCCGCAACCTGCCGCCGCGCTATCTGGTCTACGGCATCGCCGTCTATGCGATGAATGTGGAGCTGTCGCTGAACTTCTCCGCCTCAATCGAAGGCTGGGTGATCGAGAACCTCGACTGGCGCTGGCTGTTCTGGGACACCGCGCTGCTGGCGCCGCTGATGGCGCTCTGCGTTTATTTCGGTATGCCGGCCGAACCGGTGCGCCGCGACCTGCTGAAGGACGGCGACTGGTGGGGCATCGCCTATGCCAGCTTCGGCTTCGCCCTGCTCTATGCCGGGCTGGACCAGGGCAACCGGCTGGACTGGTTCAACTCCGGGCTCATCACCGGGCTGTTCCTGGCTGGCGGCCTGCTGGTCGTCGCCTTCGTCGTGCAGGAGCTGACCTGCCCGAAGCCCTGGATAACCTTCAGCGCGCTGTTCCGCGGCAACATCCCGCTCCTGTGCCTGCTGCTGGTGCTGCTGCGGCTGGTGATGCTGTCGACCGCCTTCCTCGTCCCGCAATTCCTCATCACGGTGAACAATTACCGGGCGCTGGAGGTGGGGGACACGCTGCTGCTGATCGCGCTGCCGCAGTTCCTGCTGGCGCCGCTGGTCGGCACGCTGCTGCGGCACGCCGATCCGCGCGTGCTGATGGCGGCCGGCTTCGCCGCGGTGGGCATGGCCTGCTGGCTGGCCTCGCACCTGACGGCCGACTGGGTCGGCGCCGATTTCCTGCCGTCGCAGATGCTGCAGGCATTCGGCCAGTCCTTCGCCATGACCTCGCTGATCTATTTCAACATCAAGAATCTGAACCCGACCTATATCCTGGCGCTGGGCGCGCTGCTGCAGACCTCGCGCCTGCTGGGCGGCGAGCTGGGCGCCGCCTTCATGCAGACCTTCGTCCGGGTGCGCGAGCAGTTCCACAGCTTCCGCCTCGTCTCCGACGTGGTGGCGGGCGATCCCGACACCGTCCACCGGTTGGCGGGCACCGCCGCCGGCATCGCCGCGCGTTCCGTTGGAAACGAGGAGGCGTCGTTGCGCGCCCTGTCGCTGCTGTCGTCGGCGGTGCGCAAGCAGGCCTATGTGCTGGCCTACATCGACGGCTTCATCGTGATCGGCTGGTTCATCCTCGGCGGGCTGCTGCTGATCGCGCTGCTGCGCCCGACACCCAAACAATAGGCGCAAAAAGCAGTGACGCCCCATGCGTCGGGCACGGGGCGTCACATATCCACTCAGAAGGCGGCAGATCAGACCGCGGCGGTGACGACCACCTCGATCTTGATCTCCGGCGCGCCGAGATCGGCGACGCCGATGGTGGCGCGGGCCGGCAGGTCATTGCCGTCGAGCCAGGCGAGCCACGCCTCGTTCATCTCGTTCTTCAGGCTCATGTCGGTGATGAACAGCTGGGCGGACAGCAGCTTGGTCTTGTCGCTGCCGGCCATCGCCAGCACCTGGTCGAGCTTGCCGCAGATCTGCGTGACCTGGCCGCCCATGCCGACGCTGACATCGTCGGCGATGATGCCGCCGAGATAGGCCGTGCCGTTGTTGACGACGACGCGGTGCATGATCTTGGTCTTCTCGATGCGCTTGATCACTGGGAGCTGCTCCTTGGCTTTGAAAAGAACTCAGGGGGTGATGGAGAAATCGACGTAGCGGGCGGCGATGCGGGCCAGCGTGCCGTCCTGCACGACCGTGCGGATCGCCTCGTCGAAGGACTGCTTCAGAGCGGTGTCCTCCTTGCGCAGCCCGACGCCGATGCCGGGGCCGAACACCTCGGCGTCGATCACCGGCTGGCCGACCAGCTTGACCGACTTGCCGCCGTCGCCCTTGACCCAGTCCGACGCGGTGGCGCCGGTGGTGATGGCGGCGTCGATCCGCCCGGCCTTCAGGTCGGCCAGCAGGTTGGAGGCGGTATCGTAGGTCTTCAGCGTCGCCTCGCTGCCGAGATGCTTCTCGACATAGCGGGAATGGGTGGTGGAGACTTGGGCGCCGATGGTCTTGCCGCGCAGGCTGGCCGGCGAGCCGTCGATGGCGGAGTTGGCCGGCGCCACGAAATAGGCCGGCACCACCATGTAGGGGGTGGAGAAGCCGATGGCCTTCGCCCGTTCCGGCGTGATGTTCATCGTCGCCATGATGGCGTCGTACTTCTTCGCCAGCAGCCCCGGAATGATGCCGTCCCATTCCTGCGCCACGACGGTGCAGGGACGCTTCACCCGCTCGCACAGGGCGTTGGCGAGATCGACCTCCAGCCCCGCCACCTTGCCGTCGGGCTGGGTGAAGTTGAAGGGCGGGTAGGCGCCTTCGGTGGCGATGCGGATCTCCTGTGCCGCGGCGACGCCGCCGGACGCAAGCAGAAGGAGGGCGGCGACGCCCGTGACGAGGCGCTTCATGGCAGGCTCCGGAAATGACGAAGGTTGATTGGGTCAGAGTCCCGCGACGACGACGATCTCGACCAGGATCGACGGGTCGGCCAGCTTGGACTCCACCGTCGCGCGGGCCGGCGGGTTGGCCTTGTCGACCCAGGCGTCCCAGGCGGCGTTCATCTCGGGGAAGGTGGCGATGTCGGCCAGATAGACCGTGGCGGTCAGGATGTTGCTCTTGCTCGTCCCGGCCTCGGCCAGCAGGGCGTCGATCTGGCGCAGCACGTCGCGGGTCTGCGCCTCCACCGTGGTCGATCCGTCATCGACGATCTGCCCGGCGAGATAGACGGTGTCCTTGTGGATGACCATGTCGCAGAGCCGCGGGGTCGGGTGGAAGCGCTGGATCGTCACTGTGAATGCTCCAAAGGTCAGGCGGCGTTGCGGCCGGCGGTCTCGGCGAAGCGGCCGATGCGGAAGGGGGCGATGGGCAGGTCGGTGGACCCGGCCGTGATCAGGTCGGCGGTGATACGCCCGACGATGGGACCGAGCTGGAAGCCGTGCGCGGAAAAGCCGAAGGAGTGGTAGAGGTCCGGTTCGGTGCCGCTGGGGCCGATCACCGGGATCTGGTCCGGCATTTGCGCCTCGATCCCCGCCCAGGACCGGACGATGGTGGCGCCGCGCATCGACGGGAACAGGTCCCACACCGTGCGGGCGTTCACCGACACCTGGGAGAAGTCCAGTTCCGTCCGGTTCTCGTCGCGCACCGCCCGGCCCAGCAGCCCGCCGCCGATCAGCACGGTTCCGTTGGGGAACTGCTTGAAGGACAGGGTGCGGCCGGTCGCCCCGACCACCGGCTTGATGAAGGGGGCGACGCGGGCGGTGATCATCAGCATCGGCGCGATGACCTCCAGCGGCACCGGCTCCCCCACCTGCGCGGCGATGCGGTCGGCCCAGGCCCCGGCGGCGTTTACCACCACCGGCGCCTCGAACCGGCCGCCATCGGCGGTCTCGACGTTCCACAGCCCGCCCTCGCGCGCCAGCCGTGTCACCGCCCCGCCTTCCTGGAAGCGCGCGCCCAGCGCAATGGCCTTGCGGCGGAAGGCGAAGGTGGTCCGGAAGGGAATCGCCGCCCCGTCGCCGCGCGACACCAGGGCGCCGATGCAATGATCGGCGATGGCCGGCACCAGCGACCGCAGCTCGTCCTGGCCGATCACCTCCTCATGGGCGAAGCCCAGCGCGTTCAGCTCGGCGGCGCGGGCGCGCACCGTCTCCAGCTCGGCCTCGGTCTCCGCCACCTTGATCTGGCCGTGGCTTTCGAAGCCGCAATCGTCGTCCACCAGATCGCGGATGCCGTGCCACAGCGCCATCGAGGCGACGGACAGCGGCACCTCGGCGACATGGCGGCCGAGCTGGCGCACGCCGCCCGCATTGACGCCGGAGGCGTGGCGGGCGACATGGTCCTTCTCCAGAACCAGCACCCGCACGCCGCGCATCGACAGGTGCAGGGCGGCGGAGCAGCCGTGCAGGCCGCCACCGATGACGATGACGTCCGGTCGGAAAGAGGCGGTCGCTGTCATCGCGCAGGTCCCCTCAATGCTTGAACACGGCGTCGATGTCGGCGTCGGTCTTCGGCAGGGCGGCCAGTTCGGCCAGCGTGATCGGCTTCACCGGCGGGCGCAGGCGGTAATAGCCGACCTCCGCCGGGGAGACGCCGCGCTCCGCCGCGATGACCTCCGTCACCGTCGGGCCGCAGAGCCGGCCCTGGCACGGCCCCATGCCGCAGCGCAGGAAGCTCTTGGCCTGATTGGGGCCGGAACAGCCCAGCCGTACCGCTTCGCGCACGGCACCGGCGGTGATCTCCTCGCAGCGGCAGACGACGGTGTCGTCGGCCGGCACGCGGAAGGCTTCCGCCGGGGTGTAGAGCGTGTCGAGGAAGGCGCGGCCGGTCAGCGCGCGGTCGAGTGCGGCACGGAACGGCGCGGCGGACTGGTCGCGCTGCGCCCGGTCGATGCGGCCCAGCCGGTGCAGAGCGTCGAGCGCGGCCAGACGTCCGGCTTCTTCCGCCGCACGGGCGCCGCCGATGCCGGCGCCGTCGCCGGCCAGCGACACGCCCTCGACGGAGGTGGCGCCCCACTCGTCGGTGGTCGGGCGCCAGCAACGCTGCTGCTCGTCCCAGCGCTGGGCGCAGCCGGTGGCGTTGGCGAGGTTCAGGTTGGGGACGACGCCCTGGTGCAGCAGGAGCGTGTCGGCGGGCAGCTTATGCTCGGTGCCGTTGCGGGTGTAGGTGACGCTCTTGAGGACGTCGTCACCGTCGGCGCGCAAGGACGTGACATTGCCGATGACCGTCAGCTTGCGCCGCACCTCCAGCATCAGCTTCATGCCCTTGCCGAGATAGGGCGAGCGCAGGAATCCCGGCAGCAGCGGCAGGGCGGCGCGCCAGTTCTCCTTCGGCGTGGTGTCGAGGATGGCGTCGATGCGGGCGCCGGCCTGCAGATACTGCCAGGCCAGCAGCCACAGCAGCGGCCCGCTGCCCGCCATCACCGTGGCGCCCGACGGCACGAGACCGGAGGTCTTCAGCAGCACCTGCGCGGCACCGGCGCCCAGCACGCCCGGCAGGGTCCAGCCGGGAATGGGGAAGGGCCGTTCCAGCGCCCCGGTCGCCAGGATGACGTGGCGCACGGTCAGCATCGCCGCCGCGCCGTTGCGCGACAGGCCGATCTGGATGGGACGGGAGCCGTCGGCGGCGTCCTCCCGCGGGCGGGCGACGCTCCACACCGTGGTGCCCGGCCAGTGGGCGGCACCGCTGTCGCGCAGCGGCCCCAGCAGCTCCGCGCCATGCCAATAGTCGGGACCGAGCACCTTGCGGTCGCGCACCGGCGTTTCGGTGACGGCGCGGTAGATCTGGCCGCCCGGTTCCGCCTGTTCGTCGAGCAGGACGACCGACGCGCCCTTCGACGCGGCCAGCGCCGCGGCGGCGAGGCCGGCGGGGCCGGAGCCGACGACGGCGATGTCGAAATCGTACCTTGTCCCCTGGGCGCTCATCGCTCCACCTCGCGCTTGCCGTTCTGGGTTTCCACCGCCATGCCCGGCGCCACGCGCACCTGACAGCCCTGGCGGTTGCCGGTCCCGTCGATGGTCACGAGGCAGTCGAAGCAGACGCCCATCATGCAGTAGGGACCACGCGCCGCACCGCTGACGGGGGTGTTGCGGCAGGCGGTGACGCCGTTCGCCAGCAAGGCGGCGGCGACGCTGTCGCCGGCCCTCGCGTTCGCCGGACGGCCGTCGATGGTGAAGGAGACCGTCTGGCCAGCGGACTGGGAAGCGGCTTCGATCTCAGGCAGCCTGCGGAACATGGAACCTCCGGGCGCTGAAGGGCGCGAAACGGTCGCCGAGGCCGCCGGCCGCGATCAGCGGCGCCAGCGTCAGCGCATGGTTGGCGGCGAGGGTCACGCCGCTGTGGCAGGTGGCGACGAAGGCGCCGGGGGCGGTCTTCGACTCCTCGTAGATCGGGAAGCCGTCCGGCGTCAGCACGCGCAGCGCCGCCCAGCTCCGCACCACGTTCAGCTTCCCCAGCAGCGGGAAGAAGCGGATGGCGCGTTCCGCGATGGCCGACGACACGCCGGGCTGCAGCGTGGTGTCGAAGCCGGCCTCCTCGAAACTGTCGCCGATCATCACTCCGCCCTCGTCGGTCTGGCGGACATAGACGGTGGGATGGTGCAGGAAGGGGGCGGTCTTCTCGGTGACGATGACATGGCCGCGCTGCGGGCGGACGGGAGCGGACAGCCCGACCATCGGCGCCAGCCGGGCGCTGTCGTGGCCGGCGGCCAGCACGATCTTGCCGGCGCGAACCTCGCCGCTGACCGTGGTCATGCGGAAACCGCCGTCGCGATGCTCGATCCGCTCCACCCGGTGGTTGGGACGGTAATCGACACCCAGCATGCCGATGCCCTTGTGCAGGGTGCGCAGCAGCCGCAGCGAGTTGCAGTGGCCGTCCAAGGGGCAATAGGTGCCGCCGACCACGTCCGGCCCGATGAAGGGCAGTTCCTTGCGCAGCGTCTCGCGGTCCATCACCTCGTAGGGATAGGGGATCATGTCCGGCTGGTTGTGTAGCCGCATCATGGTGTTGGCACGGGCCTGCAGATCCTCCTCCGACAGCATCGGCATGAAGCCGCCGGGGCGCCGGTAGGCGACGTCCAGCCCGGTCTGCTGGCGCAGCAGGTCGGCGAAGCCGCCCCACTCGTCGGAGGACTGCTTGGTCCAGCCGGCATACTCCGCCATGCCGAGACCCTTGCCCTGCACCCAGACCAGGGCGAAGTTGCCGCGCGACGGGCGCACGGCGATGTCGCCCTCGTCCAGCATGGCGACCTTCTGGCCCGACCGGGCGAGGCCCCAGGCCAGCGCCGATCCGACCAGCCCGCCGCCGATCACGGCGACGTCGTATTCTCCGCCCCGACTGGGCTGCGTCATCGTCTCCACTCCCGCCGCTTCCGCACAGTGTCCCGTGCGCATCGGCCGCCGCCGTTGTCGTGATGCGCGCATCCGCCGGCCCGGCGCCCGCATGCGGTGCCGAATACTTCGCGATGCATCGCGTACTCTTCCGCAAAGCCCCGTCCGTGCCGGCTTTACGCATGGATGGCTTGCGAACTGCAGGGTTTTCACGGGGCCGACGCCGCGGGATGCTTCCCGGCGACGCACGGCCGCTCCTCGATCCTTGCGACAGCATCGGCAGCCAACTTATAACTGTCAAATCAGATCGAAGGGGTGTTTCATGACTGAATGTTATGTGCCGTCCGACGGCAAGGGACCGGCCCCATGATCAATCCGCGCCAGATCGAGGCCTTCCGGGCGGTGATGGTGACCGGCGGCATCACCGCCGCGGCCGAGCTGCTGAACATCTCGCAGCCGGCCGTCAGCCGCCTGATCAGCGACCTGCAATACGCCCTGAAGCTGACGCTGTTCGAACGGCGCGGCCCCCGCATCGCACCGACCAGCGAGGCGATCTCGCTCTATCAGGTGGTCGACCGTGCCTTCGTCGGGCTGGAACTGATCGAGCAGACGGCGCGCGACCTGACCGCCCGGCGCAGCGGGGCGTTGCGGGTGGCGGCGATGCCGGCGCTGGGGGTGGGATTCCTGCCGCGTTACGTCGCGCGCTTCCTCAGCGAACGGCCGCGGGTGGACATCGCGCTGCGCGGCAGCACCTCGCCCATCATCCTCGATTGGGTGGCGACCGGGCAATGCGAGTTGGGGTTCGCCCACACGCCCATCGACCACGCGGCGGTGCTGACCGAGAAGATCCACGGGATCCCGGCCGTCGCCATCCTGCCGCCCGGCCATCCGCTGGCCGCAAAGGATGTTCTGGTTCCGAAGGATTTCGAGGGGGAGAGCTTCATCTCCACCACCCCGCCGGCCCTGCTGCGCTCCCGCATCGACACCGTTTTCGCCGACCATGACGTGTCGCGGGTGATGCGGGTGGAGGCCCAGCTGACCATGAACGCCTGCGCCATGGTGGCGGCCGGCTACGGCGTGTCGGTCGTCGATCCCTTCACCGCCCAGGATTATGTCCCGCACGGCCTGATCGTCCGCGCCTTCGAACCGCGCATCGGCTTCGACATCGCCATCCTGCGCTCCGCCCAGGTGCCGCTGTCGATGATCGCCGAGGACTTCCTCAACGGCTTCATGGAGGAAGCCACGCGCTTCCGCGACAGCCTGATCGGATCGGGCGGGACCGAGAACGGCCCTCAACTCGTTCGGAACACGGAATTATAACATTTCCGGATGAATGATGGCGCGAATTCGATTTGACGGTTATGTGACCACACCAGCACCCTTGGCCTGTGTCCTGGCCGCGACCTTCCCGAAAAACAGCCCGCGACAACGGCGGCGGCAAGGCAAGGGACGGTAAAAGCGGCGATCCCGATCCGGGCCGCGATGCGGTCCGAAGATCAGGCTCAGACGAATCCCAGGACCATGAACAGGGACCGAGGCTCTAGAGGAGAATGACGATGCGCTCTGTGATGTGCGGGTTGATGGCGACGGCGGCCCTGTGGTGCGGCATGGCCGCGGTCCAGACGGCCCAGGCCCAGGACAAGACGCTCTATGTCGCCGCCTATGGCGGTTCCTTCGAGCAGACCATGCGCAAGGACATCATCCCGGCCTTCGAGAAGGCGATGGGCGTGAAGGTCGAGTATGTGGCGGGCAACTCCACCGACAACCTTGCCAAGCTGCAGGCCCAGAAGGGCAACCAGCAGATCGACGTCGTCATCCTCGACGACGGCCCGATGTACCAGGCGGTGGCGCTGAACTTCTGCGCCGACCTGGAGAAGGCGCCGGTCTACGACCAGCTCTACGACCTCGCCAAGATGCCGTCGGGCAAGGCGATCAACTTCGGCGCCGTCGGCACCGGCATCGTCTACAACAAGGCCTATTTCGACGAGAACAAGATCCCGGCCCCGACCTCGTGGAAGGACATCGAGGATCCGCGCTACAAGAAGAAGCTGGTGGTTCCGCCGATCAACAACAGCTACGGCCTGCACGCGCTGGTGATGATGGCCCGCCTGAACGGCGGCGGCGAGACGAACATCGAGCCGGGCTTCAAGGAATTCAAGGACAAGATCAACCCGAACGTGCTGGCCTACGAACCGTCGCCGGGCAAGATGACCGAGCTGTTCCAGAGCAACCAGGCCGTCATCGCCGTCTGGGGTTCGGGCCGCGCCAAGGCGCTGGCCGACACCGGCTTCCCCGCCACCTTCACCTATCCGAAGGAAGGCGGCATCGTGCTGGGCTCCGCCGCCTGTCAGGTCGCCGGCAGCAAGAATGCGGCCGAGGCGCAGAAGTTCATCCAGCACATGCTGGGCGTCGAGGCGCAGACCGCACTGGCCGTCAATGCCGGCTTCGGTCCGGTGAACAAGACGGTCGAACTGCCCGCCGAAAAGCAGGTCGGCATCCCCTATGGCCCTGAGCAGGTCGGCAAGCTGCTGGTGGTGGACTGGGACACCATCAACAAGAACCGCGAAGCATGGAACAAGCGCTGGACCCGCGAGATTGAGCGCTGATGTGAGGCCGCATCCCCTCTCCCCCCCGCTCACGCGCAAACTTCGTTTGCGCTGACGCGACAGGCGGACCTGTGGTCCGCCGAAAGCGGGGAGAGGGTTAGGGTGAGGGGGAGACGCGGCGAGGATTCCCGAGAATCCACCTTTGTGCATCCCCCTCACCCCGACCCTCTCCCCAGGGGGAGAGGGGGATGAAGTGGAAAGGGAGACGACGGCATGACTTATCTGGTTCTCGACCAACTGACCAAGCGCTTCGCCAATTGGACGGCGGTCGATCGCGTCTCGCTGACCGTCGAGAAGGGCGAGCTGATTTCGCTGCTGGGGCCGTCGGGCTGCGGCAAGACCACCACCCTGCAGATGATCGCCGGCTTCCTCGACGCCGACGGCGGCCGCGTGATGCTGGACGGCCAGGACCTGCTGGCGAAGAAGCCGAACGAGCGCGGGCTCGGCATCGTCTTCCAGAGCTACGCCCTGTTCCCCCACATGACCGCGGCCGAAAACGTCGCCTTCGGGCTGGAGATGCGCAAGATCAACCGCGCCGACCGCGACCGCATGGTGGCCGAGGCGCTGAAGCTGGTCGGGCTGGAGCAGTATGGCGACCGCCACCCCCGCCGCATGTCCGGCGGCCAGCAGCAGCGCGTGGCGCTGGCCCGCGCGCTGGTCATCAAGCCGAGCCTGCTGCTTCTCGACGAACCGTTGTCCAACCTCGACGCCAAGATGCGCGAGGAGATGCAGATCGAGCTGCGCCGCATCCAGCGCACCGTCGGCACCACCATGATCCTCGTCACCCACGACCAGTCGGAGGCGATGGCGCTTTCCGACCGCGTGGTGGTGATGAACAAGGGCCGGGTCCAGCAGGTGGCCTCGCCGCAAGACGCCTACGACCGCCCGGCCAATGCCTTCGTCGCCAACTTCCTCGGCCGCACCAACCTGCTGCCGGGCATGGTCGCCAACGGACCCGGCGGGACCGTCATCACCGTGGCGGACAGCGTGTGGCCGGTGTCGCAGCCGGTGCCGCCCGGTCCGGGGGCGCTGGCCGTGCGGCCGGAGAAGATCGGCTTCGTCGATGCCGGCGGCCCCGGCGGAGGTCTGAGCGGCACCGTGCTGGCCCGCGTCTTCCAGGGCACCCAATGGCTGTTCGAGATCGAGACCGCCGCCGGCCGCGTGATGGTGATCCGCCAGCATGACGGCTCGCCCCTGCCGGCGGAGCGCGAACGGGTGATGATCGGCTGGCGGCCGCAGGACATGGCGGTGATGCCCGCCGATCCTGAAGCATCCTCGCTTTCCCGGGAGGCGGCATGAGCATGGCGGCCTCCACCGACACCCAGATCCAGGCATCCGCCGCAAACCCCTCCGCCCACGCCCCGCCACCGGGCCGTCCGCGCCGCTGGCCCTGGGCGCCCTATCTGCTGAGCGCCCCCGGCCTGGCATTGTTCGCGGTGCTGCTGCTGGTGCCGCTGGTGATGACCTTCCTGCTGTCGCTGAACAGCTTCAGCTTCTACGGCGGCATCGAGAATGTCTGGCAGCTCGGCAACTATGCCGACATCGTCGCCGACGACTATTTCCACGAGGTCTTCCTGCGCACCTTCCGCATCGCCGCGGCGGTGACGATCCTCTGCGCGGTGTTCGGTGCGCCGGAAGCCTACATCCTGCGCCGCATGAAGTCGCCCTGGCGCGGGCTCTGCCTGCTGATCGTGCTGGGTCCGCTGCTGATCTCTGTGGTGTCGCGCACGCTTGGCTGGGCGCTGCTGTTCGGCTCCACCGGGCTGGTCAACCAGGGGCTAATGGCGCTGGGACTGATCGCGACGCCCATCGAGTTCATGTACACGGAAACCGGCGTCATCATCGCGCTGACCCATGTGCTGGTGCCCTTCATGGTGCTGTCGGTCTGGGCCTCGCTCCAGCGGCTCGACCCGCAGGTGGAGAATGCGGCGCTGTCGCTCGGCGCCGGACCGCTGACGGTGATGCGCCGGGTGGTGCTGCCGCAGATCGTGCCCGGCATCCTGTCGGGATCGATCATCGTCTTCGCGCTGGCGGCCAGCGCCTTCGCCACCCCGGCGATCATCGGCGGGCGGCGGCTGAAGGTGGCGGCGACGCTCGCCTATGACGAGTTCCTGAACACGCTGAACTGGCCCTTGGGCGCCACCGTGGCGGTGCTGCTGCTGATCGCCAACATCGTCATCATCGTCGGCTGCAACCGTCTGGTCGAACGTCGCTACAAACAGGTGTTCGAATGAACCGCAACGGTCCGATCGCGCTGATCTTCCACGTCCTGTTCCTGGGCTTCCTGCTGGCGCCGATCCTGATCGTCTGCGCGGTCGCCTTCACCTCGCAGGGCTATCTGTCCTTGCCGACCGAGGGGCTGTCGCTGCGCTGGTTCCGCGCCATCGGCGACAATCCGGAATTCATCCGCGCCTTCAAGGACAGCCTGCTACTGGGGGCGGTGTCCTCCACCCTGGCGATCCTGGTGGCGGTGCCGGCGGCTCTCGCCATCGCGCGCCACCAGTTCTTCGGGCGCGAGGCGATCCAGGCGCTGTTCCTGTCGCCGCTGATGGTGCCGCACATCGTGCTCGGCATCGCATTCCTGCGCTTCTTCACCATGATCGGGCTGGGCGGCACCTTCGTCGGGCTGGTGCTGAGCCACGTCATCATCATCCTGCCCTTCGCGCTGCGCCTGATCCTGGCGGCGTCGACCGGCATGGACCGGGCGGTGGAGAATGCGGCATCGTCGCTCGGCGCCTCCTCCTGGACCTGCTTCCGCCGGGTCACTCTGCCGCTGATCCTGCCGGGCGTGGCGAGCGGCTGGGTGCTGGCCTTCATCAACAGCTTCGACGAGGTGACGATGACCGTCTTCATCGCCTCGCCGGAAACGACGACCCTGCCGGTGCGCCTGTTCCTCTACATCCAGGACAACATCGACCCGCTGGTCGCCGCGGTGTCGGCGGTGCTGATCTTCCTGACGGTCGCCGCCATGCTGGTGCTCGACCGCGTCTATGGGCTGGAACGGCTGCTGGTCGGCAAGGGCCGCGACTGAGCCACGCGCGGCGGCGAGCCACTCCGGCCGCCGCCGTTCGTGAGGCGGATGATCGTGCAGAACACGACTCCCGCGGCCAGGCTGGTGTGGCCGCTGAGCATGACGAGGCCGAGACCCCAGCCCTGTCCATTCACCAGGACCCCCAGCGCCAGCAGCAGGGCGCTGGTTCCCGTCACGCGCAGGGCGCGCGTCACGGCGGGCTCCAGCAGGCGCCCGAACAGGTCGTGCTGCTGGCGCTCCATCGCCAGGGCCAGCGCCGCGAAGGCGGCGAGGCACAGCGCGAAAGACAACAGGTGCATCGTCATCGTCCCTCTTCCAGTGCGCCGCCGATGACGCCACCCTGTTTCTTGGCGGCCCGCCCCGTCGCGGCTGCCGCCCGCTGCTTCGGCCGATGCCGGGCGGTGCGGACCGCCAGCACCGCATGGAGCGCGGCCAGCGCCCAGCACATCAGGTCGGTCCCGATGAACACCCGATCGCCCTGACCCAGGCTGTGCCACAGCGGCCGGTCGGTGGTGACGGCGTTCAGCACCGGCAGAAGGGCCAGCAGCGCCGCCGCCGTCCACAACTGCTCGATCCAGGCCGTCTTGGCCGGGCGAAGCACGGCATGGGCCAGCGTCAGCGCCCAGACCGCGAAGAACAGGTGGATCTCCCAGGCCGCGCGCTCGGCGATCCCCGCCGGCAGCAGGCGGTTGCCCCACAGATAGGCCGTCATGGCAACCGACAGCCCGGCGATGCTGGCGATGTTCAGCCGCTCGACGATTCGGAAGCCGATATGGGGCCGCTCGGGATCGGCCAGCTTCTGCCGGCGCTTCACCGTCCACATCACCAGCCCGGTGCCGACCATCGCCGTGCCCATCAGGCTGACGAGGAAATACAGCCAGCGCGTCACGCCGTCGCTGAACCGCCCCAGATGCAGGGCATAGAGCACGCCGCGCGTCTCCGCCGCGGCGCCCACCCCCTCGCGGGTCTCCAGCAGCCGGCCGGTGGTGCCGTCGAACAGCATGTATTGCGGGCTCATCGAGACGCGGCCGGACTCGCCGCGCGCCACGGCCACGCGGGCGGTGGAATCGCCGGGATTGGTGGCGGTGACGCGGCCGACATTGTCGTGGCCCCAGCGTTCCTGCGCTTGCCGCACCATCTCCGCGACGGAGGCGAGCGGCACCGCCTGCCCGCTGGGCTTGCCCGGCTGGATGAAGGCGTTCAGCTCGGCGGTCATCTGCTGGCGCTCGGCCGGCGTCTTGATCGCCATCTGCTCGCCCCAGGGCATGTAGAGCGCCATCAGCGTGACCAGCCCGGTGTAGGTGATCATGAAATGGAAGGGCAGGCCGAACACCGACAGCGCGTTGTGGGCGTCCAGCCACGACCGCTGTCCCTTGTCGCCGCGGAAGGTGAAGAAATCGACGAAGATCTTCTTGTGGGTGATGACGCCGCTGACGATGGCGACCAGCATGAACATCGCCGCCGCCCCGGCGATCCACCGTCCCCACAGAGCCGGCATGTAGTGGAACTGGAAATGGAAGCGGTAGAAGAAGTCGCCGCCCAGCGTGTCGCGCGCGGTCACCTTGCCGCCGGTGGCGGGGTCGAAGGCCGCCTCCCCGAAGGCGCGCCGGCCCCCCTCCGCGCCCGCTCCACCCGGCGCCGTGCGCCAGAAGGCATAGACGCTGTTGGTGCGCGCATCCGGCAGGCGCATGCTCCATTGCGGGCTGCCGGGCACGCTGGCGCCCAGCTCGTCGGCGATGCGCTGGGCCACCATGGCCGGGTCGGGCAACTCCGCCTGATGGGCCAGTTCCGGCCGCATCCATTGCGACAGTTCGTCCTTGAAGTAGGACACCGTCCCGGTCAGGAACATGGCGTAGAGGATCCAGCCCATCAGCAGGCCGGCCCAGATGTGCAGGCCGGACATGCTCTGGCGGATGCCGCGGCCGGCGGGATGCTGCGCTTTATCGGTCTTCACGGCACCTCTCCCCCTCACCAGACCGACCACGCCGCCGCCAGCAGCGGCACCGCCGCCACCAGCAGCCCGGCCCAGGCCCGCAGCGCGCTGCGCGCCGCGAAGACCCAGACCACCGCGCCCGCATAGATCGCGAAGCTCGCCAGCATGCCGGTGAGCACGGCCTGAGGCTTGCTCATCGGCAATGCCAGCGCCGCCACGCTGCCGAGCGCCGCCAGCGCATAGCCGCCGAACAAGGCGGCGACGATGCGCGAGGCGACCGGTGCGGTGCGGCGGACGCGGTCGACCAGCGGGGTCATTGGTGCGGCGCTGCCGCCGGGCCGGCGGGAAGCGGCGCCAGACCGTCGCCATGGGTGTAGGTCACCGTGGTGGCGTAGCTCACGGCGTCATAGCGCTCCGTGCCGCTGGCGCCCGGACGCTCGCCGGGGGTGCGGTCGGTCAGGCTGACCTCGGCCACATAGGTGCCCTTCCACGGCAGGTCGAAGCTGACCAGCCCCTGGTCGTCGGTATAGGCCTCCTTCGCCCAGCCGGACTGGGTCACCAGCGACACCTTGGTCTTCGCCTTGGGCTGGCCCTTGAAGAACAGCTTGAAGCTGCCGGGCTGTCCGGCGGGCACCAGATCCAGGGCCAGCTTCGGCTGCTGTTCCTTGAAGCCGGTGATCAGGCGCGCCGCCGGGTGGTACCAGTTGGCGGTCTCCTTCCCGTTCTCCTTGCCCGGATAGAGCGGATAGAGCGGGTCGTCGGCGACGATGCTCTCGCCCTCGCCGGCCTTGAAGGGCAGGGTGAAGCCGGTCGCGCTCTTGGCCGCCTCCGACACCCGTTCACCCTTGGCGGAGACCAGCGTGCCGGCCGGCTTGACGAACTTGTCGAGCAGGCCGGGCGACGCCTCGCGCAGATTCTCGCCGAACTCGCCGAAGCGGATCACCGCGTTCTGGCCCTCGGGCTGTTCGATCCAGATCTGGTGGGCGTTGGCGGGCACCGCGAGCCCCAGCAGGGCGACGATGGCGATGGACAGTCTGTTCATGGCTAATCCAACTAGATCGGGGAGATGGGGATCAGAAATCGGCGGAGGCGGACAGCAGAACCGTGCGCGGCGCCCCGACGGTCACGTAGGTGCCGGTGGTCAGCCAATAATCCTTGTCGAACAGGTTCTCGACATTGGCGCGGAAGGTGACCGGCGTGCCGACGATGGTGGTGGCATAGCGCGCGCCGATGTCGAAGCGGGTCCAGCCGTCGAAGCGCTGGGTGTTGGCGTCGGTCAGGTAGGAGCCGGAGGTGTAGATCACCCGCCCGTTGAGGGCGAGGCCCTGGACCCACGGGGTTTCCCAATCCAGCGCGGCCGAGAAGGTCTTGTCCGGCACGCCGGCGGCGTCGTTGCCCTGCACCGCGGCGTTGGCGGTGCGCGTCAGCTGCGGGTCCATGAAGG
Source organism: Alphaproteobacteria bacterium (assembly GCA_046570145.1). Classification (GTDB taxonomy): domain Bacteria; phylum Pseudomonadota; class Alphaproteobacteria; order Azospirillales; family Azospirillaceae; genus Azospirillum. The sequence continues at coordinate 463 of JBKHVJ010000420.1, read as the reverse complement.
AGGCGCTGGCCATGCCGCGCAGGCCGGGCAGAATCTCGCCATAGACCGACAGCTCCAGGCCGCGGTTGCGCTGCTCGCCGTCATAGGCAAGCTCGTTGGCGGCGTTGCGGATCGAGTTCGGCCGGGTCAGCTCGAACACCGCCGCCGTGGTGGTGACCGAACCCCAATCGACCTTGACTCCGGCCTCGTACTGCTTCGACTTGTAGGGCGCCAGAACCGCGCCGGTGTTGGCATAGCCGGCGCCGACCACCGTGCCGCGCGTCAGACCCTCGGCATAGTTGGCGTAGAGCGAGACATTGGACAGCGGCTTGACCACCAAGCCGGCCAACGGAGAGGTCGCGCTGGCATCGTAGGTGCCGGTCTGCAGGCCGGTCGCGGTGCTGAAGCTGTCGACATGGACCTTCTGCCGCCGGGCGCCCAGCGTCAGCATCACCCGGTCGTCCAGCACCGACAGGGTGTCGGC
>JBKHVJ010000419.1:0-17536 GCA_046570145.1 Alphaproteobacteria bacterium | reverse complement strand
CCCGACGCGGCAGGCGCTCGACCGCATCGCCGACAAATGGACGGTGCTGATCCTGGGTTTGCTGGAAGGCGGGCCGATGCGCTTCAACCAGCTGCGCCGGGAGATCGAGGGCATCTCGCAGAAGATGCTGTCGCAGACCCTGAAAAGCCTGGAGCGCGACGGGCTGGTCAGCCGCAAGGCGTTCGCCACCGTGCCGGTCACCGTCGAATACGCCATCACCCCGCTGAGCGCCACGCTGGCCGAAACGCTGGTGCCGCTGCGCATCTGGGCCGAGACCCACATCGCCCGGGTGTTGGAGGCGCGCGCCGCCTATGACCGGGACGAGAGCGACGCCCCGGCCCGGCTCGACGTCGCTTAAGCCGGATCGCCGGGCTTTTCCTCCGCCTCCGTCCGGCGCAGCAGGTAATCCAGCCCGCCGACGCGGAACCAGCGATAGCCGTAGGCCTCCAGCACCATATCATGGCGCCCCTCGCCGTCGGGTTCGCTGTGGTCCTCCGACAGCAGGTTAACCAGACGGCAGGCCTCGCCGTGGCCTTCCACGTCCAGCAGGATCTCGCAGGGCTTGTCCGACAGGTTGTGCAGGACCACCACCCCGTTGTTGCGCCAGTCATAGCGCAGCGCCAGCACCTCCGGCCGGCCGGTCTTCAGGATTTGGAAGTCGCCCCAGCCGATCTCCGGGCATTCCTTGCGCATGCGGATGATGCGCTCGGTCCAGTTCAGCAGCGATTCGGGGTCGCGGCGCTGCACCGCGGCGTTGATCCGCTCATAGCCGAAGACCCCGCCGGTGATCACCGGGATTTCCGGCTCGTCCGACTTGGTGAAGCCGCCATGCGGTTCGTCCGACCATTGCATCGGTGTGCGGGCGCAGTTGCGCTCCGGCAGCGACAGGTCGTCGCCCATGCCGATCTCGTCGCCATAGCGGATGACCGGCGTCCCCGGCAGGGTGAACATCAGGCTGTAGGCCAGCTCGATCCGCCGCCGGTCGTCGTGCAGCATCGGCGCCAGCCGCCGCCGGATGCCGCGGTCATAGAGCTGCATGCATTTCTCCGGCCCGAAGGCGGCGAAGACGGCCTGGCGCTGCTCCTCCGTCAGGCGGCCGAGATCCAGTTCATCGTGGTTGCGCAGGAAGCAGCCCCATTGGGCGGTGGCCGGGCGAGGCTTCGTCACCTTCAGCGCCTTCACCAGTGGCGCCGTATCGGCGGTGGCGAGCGCATAGAACAGGGTCTGGTTGACCTGGAAATTGAACATCATGTGGCAGCGGTCGCCGTCGGACCCGAAATAATGCAGATCGTCCTCCGGCAGGATGTTGGCCTCCGCCAGCAGAACGGCATCGCCGCGGCGCCACTGCACGAACTCGCGGAAACTGCGCAGCATGCCGAACTGCTCCTTCGGCTTGGTCACGTCCGCCCCCTTCTCGGCGATGATGAAGGGAACGGCGTCCATGCGGAATCCGGCGACGCCCAACTGGATCCAGAAGCCCATGATCTTCAACAGCTCGGCATGCACCTCCGGGTTGGCGGTGTTCAGGTCGGGCTGGAACTTGTAGAAGCGGTGGAAATACCAGGCCTTCGCCTCGCGGTCGTAGGTCCAGGTCGATTTCTGCACACCGGGAAAGACCATGCCGGTGTCGGCATTCTCCGGCTTCCGGTCCGACCAGACATACCAGTCGCGGTATTTGCTGTCCGGATCGCTGCGGGCCGCCTTGAACCAGGGATGCTGGTCGGAGGTGTGGTTGATCACCAGATCGATGATCACCCGGATGCCGCGCTGCTCGCAGGCGTGGGTGAACTCCACGAAGTCGCCCAGCGTGCCGTATCGCGGATCGACCGTGTAGTAGTCGGCAACGTCATAGCCGTCGTCCTTCATCGGCGATGTCTGGAACGGCCCCAGCCACAGGCAGGTCACGCCCAGCCCGTGCAGATAGTCCAGCCGGCGCAGCAGTCCCTGGAAATCGCCGATGCCGTCGCCGCTGGCGTCCATGAAGGTCGACAGCGACAGATTGTAGATCACCGCATTCTTGTACCAGAGGTCCCGGATCATGGCCGTTCCGTCCCGCGTCGTGCCGGTGGCGATCGCCGTCCCGATGCGGGATCGACAGGCGGGCAACAGCGGCAAGACCAATTTGGTTGCGGGGCAATGTTGCTGAATAGACTGACCGTTTGGTGCGGTAGCACTGCGGCAAAGTTGCAGGTCAGGCCTCCGGTATCTGGCATGCAAAACTTTTTGCGAAGGTATGCCAGTTTGCTTATGTTGCGTTACAGCATGGCCCTGGCTTGGCCGCTGGACACCATCGTCCGCGACCGTTGCTTTTTCGGCGTCATGCGCTGTTGTCCTTTGTCGATACCCCCTCCCTTGGCCCCTCCCTTACGAGAAGGATGCTCCGCCATGATCGAGACCCAGGCCCTTCTGTTCCTCGCGCTGACCGGCATGATCGGCCACGCCGTCTACATGGCCGCCAGCGGCCGGGGCGGCTTCACCGTGATCGAGCCGGAGAAGGAAGAGACGGAGGAGGAGACCATCCTGTTCACCTCCGACCGGTTCCAGCAGACGCCGCAGAAGAAGCCCGGGACCGAAAAGGGCGAGGATCGTCCCTTCTGGCTCGAATGACGGACGGGCCGGGACCGCTTGTCGCGTCCCCAGCCCGTCGCCTGTCTTTTCTCCTAAGTCGACCCCTCAGGCCGATCCCTTACGCTTGTGCTCTTGGCCATTGGGCCTTGAGTTGGCGGCCCTTCAGCCGTTGGCGGTACCCGTTGCCGCCCCGACCGGAACCGTGCGGGCGGCGTCCCCTTGTTCCGCACGCCGTGCCAGTTCCTCGTTGCGGGCATGGTGGCGGGCCAACATCGGCTTGAGGACCAGCAGCGCACAGGCCGCGGCGGTGAGGTCCATGGTGGCGGTGACGTACAGCACGGTCGCCCAGGTGCCGGTGGCTTCCATCAGCAGGTTGCCCAGCGGGACCAGCAGGGCGGCGACACCCTTGGCGCAGTACAGGACGCCGTAGATCTTGCCGGCATGCTTGGTGCCGAAGGTGTCGGCCGAGGTGGCGCTGAACAGGCTGTACACTTCACCCCAGGCCAGGAAGACCATGCCGCTGAGGATCAGGAACATCATCGGGTCGTGGCCGAACTTGCTGAGCATGATGATGCCCAGGCCTTCCAGGGTGAAGGCGACGAACATGGTCGCCTCACGGCCGATGTGATCCGAGATGAAGCCGAACAGAGGACGGGAGATGCCGTTCATCACGCGGTCCAGCATCAGGGCGAAGGGCAGAGCCGCCATGGTGATGCCCAGCACGCTGACCGGGGCTTCCTTCACGCCCAGATCGTGGGCGATGACGCCCAGCTGGGCCACTGCCATCAGGCCGCCGGTGACGGTGCCGATGAACATCGCCCACATCACCCAGAACACGGGGGTGCGGAGGGCTTCGCTCAGCGTGTAGTCGCGGCGGGTCTGGGCGACCTTGGTGGAGGCCTTGACGTGTTCCTTCTGCGGCATGCGCAGGAAGAAGGCGGCGGCGATGATGATCGCGCCCTGCAACAGGCCGAACCAGAAGAAGGCCGCCTGATAGCCGCTGCTGTGGATCATCGCGGAAATCGGCAGGATGGTGAGGGCCGAGCCGGCGCCATAGCCGCCCGCCGTCAGGCCGACCGCCAGACCGCGCTTTTCCGGGAACCACTTCAGCGCGTTGTTGACGCAGGTGGCATAGACGCAGCCGACGCCGATGCCGCCGATGGCCGAGCCGATATACAGCATGCTGAGCGTGCCGGCATAGCTGTCGATGACCCAGGACAGGCCGGTGAAGAAGCCGCCGGCGCCGACGATCACGCGGGGGCCGTACTTGTCGATGAAGTAACCCTCGATCGGCGTCAGCCAGGTTTGCACGACGACGAAGATGGTGAAGGCGGTCTGGATCGAAGCGCGCGTCCAGCCGTGGGTCGCCTGGATTTCCGGGACGAACAGCGTCCAGGCGTACTGGATGTTGGCCGCAGCCACCATGCAGACGATGCCGACGACGATCTGCGTCCAGCGGACCGCGTCGGACACCGGCGCCTGTGCCGCCGCCGGTTGTGAATTCATATGAGCCATCGTGCCTCCCAATGATCTTGCCTGAGCCGGTGGCGCGACCCCTCTCCCGGGGACCGGCGCACCAATCACGATTGCGGAATGACCCGGACGGACCGCTCTTGCTGACGGTTCCATTCCGGAACTCGGCGCGGATGCCGACAATCGCTCGGAGTTCGATTGTCCCGGTTTTGGCATGCCAGATATGAAATCTGGTATGCCAAAACCGGGGACAAAAAGACCCGGACGCACGGTCCGACGCCGTATACACACATACTGACCAAGTAAAACTTACGCTTTGTGCCGCTTCGAATGTCCGGTCCACATCGGTTCTTGTGTCCGATCACTCGGTGCGACGCACATCCTGTAAAAAGAAGCCGTGCCGGTACCTGCACGGCCCCCTCCAACGAGGGTGTGCAGTCTTAGGAGATAGATAGATGCCGCCGTTTCCATAGAGGAACCGCATCGGCGACACATGATCTTTTGCTCGGATTGTTTTGGAACTCAACAGTCCGTTTGGGCTTTCCGTATGATGGAAAAACACCGGAGAGCGCCTTGGAACATGCAGGGCCCTTCCCAGCCCGGCCGATGGCCGCGGGCGCGAAAAATGAAACTCGCGCCGGGGGCGTCGAGGCGGGCGGGCGGGGAACGGATGAACGGCTATGGACGGGCGAGTCCGCCGACGGGTCAGGCCGGGAGGCGGACCGTCAGGAAAGCGACGCGGGTATCGCCATAGCGGCGCTCATCGACGGCGGTGAAGCCGGCGGGCAGAGGCAGGGGATCACGGTCGGCCACCTCAACCACGGCGAGAGCGCCGTCGGCCAGCCAGCCGGCCTTCAGCAGCCCGTCCAGCGCACGCGGCGCCAGATCCTGGCCATAGGGCGGATCGAGGAAGGCCAGCATGCAGGATCGCGGGGCGGTCGGCGGTTTGGTCGCGTCGGCGCGCAGAATCCGCGCATTGTCGGATTCGCGCAGGGCATCGACATTGGCGCGCACGGCGTCCAGCGCCGGCCGGCCCATGTCGAGGAAGCCGCACCAGGCGGCCCCGCGCGACAGGGCCTCCAGCCCCAGCGCACCGGTTCCGCAAAAGGCATCGACGACCGCGGCGCCCTCGAACTCGGGCGCCCAGTCGGCATGGGCCAGGATGTTGAAGATGGCTTGCCGGGTGCGGTCGGTGGTCGGGCGGGTGTCGCGTCCGCCCGGTGCCACCAGACTGCGGCCGCGGTGCCTACCGCCGACGATCCGCACGCGGGCGCTCCGTCCGTCCACCGGCACCGGCGCCGGCGCCGGCCTTCGGCCCGCCCTTCGGGCCCGGACCGGCACCCTTCGGGCCCGCGGACCTGGAGGCTGCCGATTTCGGGCCGGCAAACTTGGCGTCCCGCGGCTTGTCGTCCCGCGGCTTCGCATCGCGGGACCTTGCACCCTCGGAGCGGGCACCCTCGGAGCGGGCGCCCTCGGAGCGCAGGCCGTCCGACTTCGCGGCACCCGCCTTGAAGCCGCCGGGCTTCGGGCCCCGCGGACCGGCCGCACCGGCCGGTTTGGCGGCGTCGCGGCCTTCGGGCTTGCCGGGACGGCCGGACTTGGCTCCTGCTCCGCCGAGCGACAGCGTGCCGCGCGACGAGGTTCCGCGCCGGGCCGGCTTGGACTCTTCGATACGGGCCGCTTCCGCCTCGTGCCGCTTGGTGGCGGACCGCGGCGCGCGTTTCGGCGCAGCCCTGGCATCCGTTTTCGCATCCGTCTTCGCGTCCGCCTTGCCGGCCGGACGGCCGCCGGAAGCGGTCTTCGCCGGAGCGGCCTTCACCGCCGCGTCGGCTCTCGCCTTGGCGCGCTGCTTGGTGCCGGACTCGGCGGGCTCCGCCCCTTCGGGCAGGCCGAAGAAGGGGGCGATCTGTTCGCGGACGACGCGCTTCGGCACCTCCTCGACGGCGCCCTCCTCCAGCTTGCCGAGCTGGAAGGGACCGTAGGCGACGCGGATCAGGCGGTTCACCTGGAGCCCCAGCGACTCCATGACCTTACGGATCTCGCGGTTCTTGCCTTCCTTCAGGCTGACGGTCAGCCAGGCGTTGCGCCCCTGGATGCGGTCGAGCACGGCCTCGATCGGGCCATACTTCACGCCTTCGATGGTCGGGCCCTTCTCCAGCGCTGCCAGTTGCCTCTCGTCCACCTCGCCGAAGACGCGCACGCGATAGCGGCGGGTCCAGCCGGTGGCCGGAAGTTCCAGGAAGCGGGCCAGTTCGCCGTCGTTGGTCAGCAGAAGAAGGCCTTCGGTCGTCAGGTCGAGACGGCCGATGGAGACCACGCGCGGCAGGTCGGCCGGCAGCCGGTCGAAGACGGTCTCGCGCCCCTTCTCGTCGCGGGCGGTGGTGACCAGCCCCGACGGCTTGTGGTATCGCCACAGGCGGGCGGGTTCCGGCTCCGGGATGACCTTGCCGTCGACCTGGACGACATCGCCGGGGTGCACCACGCAGGCGGGGCTGTCGAGCACGCGGCTGTTGACCGCGACGCGGCCCTCGGCGATCCAGCGTTCGGCGTCGCGGCGCGAGCAGAGCCCGGCGCGCGCCAGTCGCTTGGCGATGCGTTCACCGCCATTGGTGGCGGAATCGGATTTCTTGGCTTTATCGGAGCGGTCCATGACCGGACCATAGGGCCTGGACGCGCCGCCCGCAACACGAGTCCAGCGCCCGGACACCGGAATCCGGTTGACGCGCCCGGCGGACGGTTGGCACCCTGCCCGGCCATGCCCTCCCCCCGCTACATGGACCTCGCCTTCGCCGCCGCCGAGGCCGCCGCCGCGCGTGGCGAGGTGCCGGTCGGCGCCGTCGTCGTCGATCCCGCGACCGGCGCCGTTCTCGCCACCGCCGGCAACCGCACCGAAGAGCTGTGCGACCCCTCCGCCCATGCCGAACTGCTGGCGATCCGTGAAGCCTGCACGCAGCGCGGCCAACCCCGCCTGCCCGGCTGCGACCTGTATGTGACGCTGGAGCCCTGCGCACTCTGCGCCGCCGCGATCAGCTTCGCCCGCATCCGGCGGGTCTATTACGGTGCCTACGATCCCAAGGGCGGCGCGGTGGACCACGGTCCGCGCTTCTTCAATCAGCCCACCTGCCACCATGCGCCGGAGGTCTACAGCGGCATCGGCGAGACGCGGGCGGGGGCGCTGCTGCGGGACTTCTTCAGGGAGCGGCGGTGAGCCCCCGGCCGGAACCGATCCCTGCACTTCCGCACCACGCTGGCAACGCAACATTATTTCCAAGTGACGGCAATATAATCGCTCAAGGCTATTCGCAAACGATCCCGATTCTTCACCAAAAAAACGGCCGAAAAACTTGTCCTTCCATACAACCGCGCAAAACCCATACGTAATGATGGTATACTCTGTTAAGCGTTTGTTTAGCGAATATATGCGCTTGATGGGCTGACCGCTTCCAGCCATCAGGAGTTACGAATGTTGTCGTTCCGCAAGCCGCAGGACAATCAGGCGGCCGAAGAGTTGGCCCTGCTGGGCCGCCATGCGGGCGTCGGGCTCTGGGACGCGGTCATCCACAACGGCGATCCGATGCACGCGCAAAGCCAGTGGCATTGGTCGCCTGAGTTCCGCCGCCTCGTCGGCTTCGACCGCGACGACAAGGCGGGTTTCCCCGACAAGGTCGGTTCCTGGGCCGACCGGCTGCACCCGGACGATGCGAAGCCCACCTTCGACGCCTTCATGGCCTGCCTGAACGACCGCAGCGGCCGCACCGGCTATGACGTGAACTACCGGCTGAAGGTGAAGGACGGCAGCCATCGCTGGTTCCGTGCCATCGGCGGCGTTGCCCGCGACAGCAGCGGCTTGGCCCTGCGCGCCTGCGGTTCCCTGATCGACATCGATGCGGAGCGCAGGGAACTGGAACGGGCCAAGCTGCTCGACCGCCACGCCGGCGTCGGTCTGTGGGACGCGATCTTCCACAATGCCGACCCGATGCATGCGCAGAGCCGCTGGCACTGGTCGCCGGAGTTCCGCCGCCTCGTCGGGTTCGACCGTGACGACAATGCGGGGTTCCCCGACAAGGTCGGCTCCTGGGCCGACCGGCTGCATCCGGACGACGCCAAGCGCACCTTCGACGCCTTCATGGCCTGCCTGAACGACCGCAGCGGCCGCACCGGCTACGATGTCGATTACCGGCTGAAGCTGAGGGACGGCAGCTACCGCTGGTTCCGCGCCATCGGCGGCGTCGCCCGCGACGGCAACGGACTTGCCCTGCGCGCCTGCGGTTCCCTGATCGACATCGACGGGCAGAAGGTCGCCGAACTGCGGCAGTCCGAGATGGACAGCGAACGCCGCCGCAGCGTCACCACCCTCGCCGAAACGCTGGACAGCGAGGTCGGCACCGCCGCCGATCGCGCCACCGCCAACGCGCAGACCGTCGCCGCCGCGACGGAGGAGCTGTCCGCCTCGATCTCCGACATCAGCACCCGCGCCAACGAGGCGTCCGGCGCGTCGCTGAAGGCCTCGGAGGAGGCGAGCCGCACCAACGCCGCGGTGGAGGCGCTCGTCACCTCGGCCGAGCGCATCGGCGCCATCACCAAGCTGATCAACAGCATCGCCTCGCAGACCAACCTGCTGGCCCTCAACGCCACCATCGAGGCCGCCCGCGCCGGCGAGGCCGGCCGCGGCTTCGCCGTCGTGGCGAACGAGGTGAAGTCGCTTGCCCAGCAGAGCGGCAGCGCCGCCGACGACATCGCCGCGCAGATCGCATCGGTCCAGCAGGAGGCGCTGCACGCGGTGGATGCCATCCGCCGGATCGGCGCCATCGTCACCGACGTGCAGCAGATCTCCACGACCATCGCCGCGGCCGTGTCGCAGCAGGAGTCGGCGACCAAGGAGATCGCCCACAGCGTCACCCGCGTCGTCCGCGACATCGAGGTGGTGTCGCAGAACATCGCCAGCGCGTCGGAACGTCTGCGGGCCTGATGCTTCAGCCGAAAGGGGGGCGCATCGCTGCGCCCCCCCTCTCACTTCCGTCAAAGCAGAAGAGAGCCTACCGCCCCACCGCCCGCCAGCCGATGTCGCGGCGGCAGAAGCCGTCCGGCCAGTCCAGCGCATCCACCGCCTTGTAGGCCGCCGCCTGCGCCTCCGCCACTGTGGGCGCCAGCGCGGTAACGCCCAGCACCCGGCCGCCGACCGACAGAACCCGGCCGTCCTCGGACCGCTTGGTGCCGGCATGGAACACGGTCACGCCGTCCACCGCCCCGGCCTTGTCCAGCCCACGGATCTCGGTGTTCTTGGCGTAGTCGCCCGGATAGCCGTTGGCCGCCATCACCACGCACAGCGCGGTCCGGTCGTGCCAGCGCAGGTCGATGCTGTCCAGCACGCCGTCTGCCGCCGCCACCAGCGCCGCCAGCGCATCGGACTTCAGCCGCATCATCAGGGTCTGGCATTCCGGATCGCCGAAACGGACGTTGAACTCCAGCGTCTTCGGCACCGGGCCGTCCGGCGTCTGCATGATCATGAGGCCGGCGAACAGCACGCCCTTGAAGGGCTTGCCTTCCGCCGCCATGCCCTTGACCGTCGGCAGGATGATCTCGCGCATCACGCGGTCCTGCAGGTCTTGGGTCAGCACCGGGGCCGGGGAATAGGCGCCCATGCCGCCGGTGTTGGGGCCGGTGTCGCCGTCGCCCACCGCCTTGTGGTCCTGGGCCGACGCCAGCGGCAGCGCGTTCTCGCCGTCGCACAGCGCGAAGAAGCTGACCTCCTCGCCGTCCAGGAATTCCTCCACCACCACCTCGGCCCCGGCGGCGCCGAAGCGGCCGCCGACCAGCGCGTCGTCGATGGCGTCGAACGCCTCCTGCTCGGTGCGGGCGACGGTGACGCCCTTGCCGGCGGCGAGGCCGTCGGCCTTCACCACGATGGGCGCGCCATGCTTGCGGACATAGGCCTTGGCGGCTTCCGGATCCTTGAAGCGCTCGTAGAAGGCGGTGGGCACCCCGTATTTGGCCAGGATGTCCTTCATGAAGCCCTTGGAGCCCTCAAGCTCCGCCGCCGCGGCGCTCGGCCCGAAGGCCTTGACGCCCAGCGCCGTCAGCTTGTCGACCAGGCCCAGCACCAGCGGGCCTTCCGGGCCGACGACGACGAAGTCGATGGCGTTGTCCTGGACGAAGCGCACCAGCGCATCGACATCCTCCGACCCGATTGCCACCAGCGTGGCGACGTCGGCGATGCCGGCATTGCCCGGCGCGCAATAGAGCGCATCGCACAGCGGCGAGTTGGAAATGGCCCAGCAGAGCGCATGCTCACGACCGCCCGATCCGACGACGAGGACTTTCATGGGGTGGCGCTCCTTCCGCCTTGTTGCGAACTGCGCGCCTTGTATCATGGCGGCGCCCCAACTCAAGAGCGCCATGACCTCCGACACCGACTCCCTGCCCCTGATCGCCCCGGAACCGCGCCCCGGCTCCAACCTGCCGGAATTCACCGTCGGCGACCTCGCCCGCCGGCTGAAGCGCAGCATCGAGGAGGAATTCGGCTTCGTCCGCGTCCGCGGCGAGATCAGCCAGCCGAAGAAGCACAGCTCCGGCCACTGCTACATGCGCCTCAAGGACGACACCGCGGTGATCGAGGCGGTGTGCTGGCGCGGCACCATGGCGAAGCTGGCGGTGCGGCCGGAGGAAGGGTTGGAGGTCATCGTCACCGGGCGGATGACGACCTACCCGGGCCGCTCGCAATACCAGCTGATCGTCGAGTCGATGGAGCTGGCCGGCGAGGGCGCGCTGCTGAAGATGCTGGAGGAGCGCAAGCGCCGGCTGGCGGCGGAGGGGCTGTTCGACCCCGCCCGCAAGAAGCGCATCCCCTTCCTGCCCGACGTGATCGGCGTCGTCACCTCCCCCACCGGCGCGGTCATCCGCGACATCCTGCACCGGCTGAACGACCGTTTCCCCCGCCATGTCCTGCTGTGGCCGGTCGCAGTCCAGGGCGAGCGCGCGGCGGCCGAGGTGACGGCGGCCATCGAGGGCTTCAACCGCATCCAACCCGGCGAGCGGGTGCCTCGCCCCGATCTCATCATCGTGGCTCGCGGCGGCGGCTCGCTGGAGGACCTGATGGCCTTCAACGAGGAGAATGTCGTCCGCGCCGCGGCGGCCAGCGCCATCCCGCTGATCTCCGCCGTCGGGCACGAGACCGACACCACCCTGATCGATTTCGCGTCGGACCTGCGCGCGCCCACCCCGACCGCCGCCGCCGAGATGGCGGTGCCGGTGCGCGGCGAACTGCTGGCGCAGATCCTGGACGACGAGCGCCGCCTCCTCGCCTGCGCGTCGCGCGCGGTGGAGGACCGCCGCAACCGGGTGGAGGGGCTGGCGCGCGGCCTGGGCGACCCCCGCGCCCTGCTCGAGGGCCATGCCCAGCGGCTGGACGACCGGGCGGAGCGCCTGAACCTTGCCGCCGCCGCCCTGCTGGAGCGCCGCCGCACCCGCGTCGGCGAACTGGCCGCCAAGCTGCGCCACCCGCGCGAGAAGCTGGCCCAGGCCGGGCAGAGGCTGGCGTCGGAGAGCCGCGCGCTCGACTCAGGCCTGCGCCATGCCCTGACCACCGCCGGCGGGCGATTCGACCGCGTCGCCGGCCGGCTGTCGTTGACCCCGGCGCGGGTGAAGCTGGATGAGGGCAGCCGCCGCGTCGCCGACCTGACGCCGCGCCTCGACCGTAGCTATGCCAAGGGCGTCGCCGACAAGGCCGCGAAGCTGGCGTCGCTCGGCCAACTGCTGGAGAGCTACAGCTACAAGGGCGTGCTCGCCCGCGGCTTCGCCCTGGTCGAGGATCGCGACGGCCGGCCGGTCACCCGCGCCGATCAGGCGACGCCGGGTCTGGCGGTCAACATCGTCTTCGCCGATGACGCCAGAGTTGCTGCAACCATCGACGGCGGCGCACCCCAGGCGGAGGCAAAGCCCGACGTGAAGCCTGAAACGAAACCCGAGCCCAAGCCCGAACCGAAACCGGAGAAGAAGGCCAAGCCGCGGGTGGCGCCGGTGCAGGGCACGCTGTTCTGACGGCGTAATCCTGCCGGCTGCTGCCCTGCCAACCGCTGCCCTGCCAACCGCTGCCATGTGTCGCAGGGTGTCGCTGGCGGCGGCCCTTCCCAGGCGGCATCCGCCGGGACTAAAGCCATCGGCTTCACAGGCTCGCACCGGACCCCGCCAGGCGAGCCGCCCTCCGATGGCTGATCGATGACGATTGTCCCGCGCGACTGCGACGTCCTGGTGATCGGGGGCGGGAACGCAGGGCTCTGCGCCGCCATTTCCGCCCGCCGCTCCGGTGCCGCCGTCACCCTGCTGGAAAGCGCGCCCAAGGCGTTGCGCGGCGGGAACGCCCGCCATTCCCGCAATTTCCGCGTCATGCACGACCGGCCGACCCCCTGGCTCCAGGGCAGCTATCCGGCGGCGGATTACTGGTCGGACCTGGAAGCGGTGACGGACGGAGCGGCCGACGAGAGGCTGGCGCGTCTGATGATCGCCGAGTCCGCCGGCATCGTCGGCTGGATGGGCGAAAACCGCGTGCGGTTCCAGAGCGGTGCCGACGACGTCCTGCCCTATTCCCGCAAGACCGCCTTCTTCCTCGGCGGCGGCAAGGCGCTGGTGAACGCGCTCTACGCCACAGCCGAGGGGCTGGGCATCACCATCCATTACGACAGCGAAGCCTGCGCGCTTCATGCCAAGTATGGGCTGCCCTCCGTCACCGTCCGCCACCCCAAGGCCCTGCGCGTGATCCGGACGCGGGCGGTCGTCGTCGCCTCCGGCGGGTTCCAGGCCGACCGCGATTGGCTGCGCGACCGGTGGGGAGACGCGGCCGACGGCTTCGTGATCCGCGGCACGCCCCATGCGACCGGTACGATGTTGAAGACATTGCTGGAGGACGGGGCGCAGCCGGTGGGGGTCGCCGGCCATTGCCACATGGTCGCGGTGGACAGCCGCTCCCCCGGCTTCGACGCCGGCATCGTCACGCGGCTGGACGGGATCGCACACGGCATCGTGGTGGACCGCGACGGCCGGCGCTTCGCCGACGAGGGCTCCCACTCCGGACCGACCCGCTTCTCGGTGTGGGGGGAGCGCGTGGCCCGCTGTCCGGGCGCGGTCGCCTTCTCGATCTTCGATGCGGCCATCGAAACACGCTTCCGCCCATCCATCTTCCCGGCGGTCCGGGCGGACGGCATCGGCGAACTGGCGGTGAAGCTGGGCATCGATCGCCAAGCGCTGGAAGCCACGGTGACCGGCTTCAATGCCGCCATCGGCGGCGACGGCTCCGCGATGGGGATCCAGCCATCGAAGACGCGGCTGGCGACACCGCTTCTGGTCCCGCCCTTCGGCGCCTATCCGATGCGGGCCGGCATCACCTCCACCTGCCTCGGCGTAAAGGTCGACGGACAGGCGCGGGTCCTGCGGGAGGATGGACAGGCCATCGACGGCGTTTTCGCGGCGGGGGTGATCATGGCGCCCAACATCCTCGGCCGCGGCTATCTGGCGGGGAGCGCCATGTCCATCGGGACGGTGTTCGGACGCATCGCCGGCCGGGAGGCCGCGGCCCATGCCCTGCACTGACGAACAACCGGAGCGGATCGCAGCGGAGGCGCGGCGGGCGCTGGAGATCTGCAACGCCTGCCAATACTGCAACGGCTATTGCGCGGTGTTCCGGGCGCTGAAATCACGGCGGCAGGTGGGGGCTGCCGACATGATCTTCCTGGCCAATCTCTGCCACAATTGCCGCTCCTGCTATCGCGCCTGCCAATACGCCCCGCCGCACGCCTTCGCCGTCAACCTGCCGAAGAGCCTCAGTCTGGTCCGGCAGGACTCCTACCGCGATCACGCCTGGCCGCCGGTCCTGCGGGGCCGGCTGCGCTACACCGGCAAGCCGGTCATCGCCGCCGCCCTGCTGGCGGTTGCGGTCCTGGCGCTGGCCGCGGCCTTGTTGAGTCCGCCGGAGGAACTGTTCGGACGGCATTCCGGCCCCGGCGCCTTTTATCGGGTGGTGCCGTGGGAGATCATGGCCGGACTTGCCGGGATCGTGATGCTGTGGTCGCTGCTGGCCATCGGCTTCAGCGTCGCCGCCTTCTGGCGCAGCATGGGGCCGGCGCCGACCGGCGTGCCGCTGCTGCCGGTTTTGCGGGAGACGCTGCGGGATGCCGCCACCCTGCGCAATCTGGGCGGCGGCGGAGCCGGTTGCGACGGCAGGGACGGCGGTCTTTCCCAGGCGCGGCGGCGCTGCCACCATGCGCTGTTCTATGGCGTGGCACTCTGCTTCGCCGCCACCGGTGTCGCCACGCTCTACGATCATCTGCTGGGCTGGCAGGCGCCCTATCCGCTCTTCAGCCTGCCGGTCCTGCTGGGCAGCCTCGGCGGCGCCGGCATGATCGCCGGCATCGCCGGGCTCGCCCTGCTGAAGCGCCGGGCCGATCCCGGCCCGGTGGCGGCGAGCGTCACCGGCGCCGACCATGCGCTGTTGCTGCTGCTGTTCCTGACGGCGGTCAGCGGCTTCGCCCTGCTGGCTCTGCGCGGGACGGCGGCGATGGGGCCGATGCTGCTGCTCCATCTCGGCATCGTGCTCGGCCTGTTCGCGACGCTGCCCTATGGCAAGTTCCTGCACGCGCCGTTCCGCGTCGCCGCCCTGCTGAGGGCGGCGATGGAGCGGCAGGCCGAGGCGCGCAACCGGCCGCCCGCCTGAAATATCGGGCAGGCCGGGACTGCTTGCCCGTGCCTCAGACCGGTCCGGCGAAGCTCCAGCGCAGGGTCTCGCCGCTGCGGAAGGGCAGGACGGCATCGCCCTCGCTGACCAGGATCAGGTCGGGGGCGACCGTCGGGCGGCGCTCCAGCGCCACGCGCTCCTCGCTGACCGGCATGTTGTAGAAACGCGGGCCGTTCAGGCTGGCGAAGGCCTCCAGCTTGTCCAGCGCCCCGGCCTCGTCGAAGGCTTCGGCATAGAGTTCCAGCGCATTGGCGGCGGTGAAGCAGCCGGCGCAGCCGCAGGCGGATTCCTTGGCGGTGACGGTGTGCGGGGCGGTGTCGGTGCCCAGGAAGAACGGCCCCTCGCCGGAAATCGCCGCCTCGACCAGCGCCACACGGTGCGTCTCGCGCTTGGCGATCGGCAGGCAGTAGAGGTGCGGACGGATGCCGCCCTGGAAGATGTGGCTGCGGTTGATCAGCAGATGATGCGCGGTGATGGTGGCGCCGATCCGGCCGCTGGCGGCATGGGCCCGCACGAACTGCACGGCGTCGGAGGTCGTCACATGCTCCAGCACGACGCGCAGGCTCGGATGACGCTCCAGCAGCGGGGCCAGGATGGTGTCGATGAACACCGCCTCGCGGTCGAAGATGTCGACGGACTGGTCGGTCACCTCGCCATGGATCAGCAGCGGCATGCCGATCTCCGCCATGCGCTCCAGCACCGGAGCGATGCGGGCGATGTCGGTGACGCCATGGGCGCTGTTGGTGGTGGCGTTGGCGGGATAGAGCTTGGCGGCGGCGAACACCCCGTCCTTGAAGCCCTGGGCGAGATCGGCGGCGTCGGTGCCGTCGGTCAGGTAGGCCACCATGAGGGGGGTGAAGGCGACGCCGTCCGGCAAGGCCGCCAGGATGCGCTCGCGGTAGGCCACCGCATCGGCGGAGGTCGCGACCGGCGGCTTCAGGTTCGGCATCACGATGGCGCGGCCGAACTGGCGGGCGGTGAAGGGCAGAACCGCCTTCAGCATGGCGCCGTCGCGCAGATGGACATGCCAGTCGTCGGGACGGCGGATGACAATGCGGTCGTTGGGCATGGATCGGGTCCCGGCGCTGGTGTCGAGGGGGGCGGCGAAGGAATGGACGACGTTCTATCGCCATCGCCGCCGCTTCTCAACATTCGCCCTTCCGGCCGCCATGGGCCGCACCCCCACCCGCCGGCCGGCGTTGGCGGATGGGGGTGCGGACACCGGAAAGCGTTACTGGATGTTGGTCGAGGTCTTCACCCCCAGGATGCCGTCGATCTTCGCCGCCTGCTCGGCGGTCACCGGCTTGCCGCCGATGGAGGCGAGCTGCTGCCGCGCCTCGGCCACCGCCTTGTCGCGGGCGGCGGTGTCCTTCAGCGCATGAGCGGCCAGCATCTGCTCGTGATACTTGCCGAGCTGGGCGGACAGCTGGTCGGTCGGCTTGGCGCCCAACTCCTTGGCGACGGCCTCGGCCTGGGTCTTGGTCACTTCGGCCTTCGGGGTGGCCGCGACCTGCTCATGCTTGGTCTTGCCGACATCGGCTTTGGTGGCGTCGGCCTTGCCAGCATCGGCCTTGGTGGCGTCCGCCTTCGGGGCCTCGGTCTTGGTGGCTTCGGTCTTGGTGGCCTCGCTCTTGGTGACGGCCTTCTGCTCGGCCTTCGGGGCCGGGGCGGGGGTCGTCGTCGTGGAGTCGGTCGTCGCGGCGGGGGCCGGCATGGCCGGAGCGGCCGGAGCGACCGTTGCCGCACCCGCGCTCAGCACGGGGGCCGTCGCCATCAGGGCGACGAACGCAAAGGTCGAAACGGACGAGCGGATACGCGACCCGAAGACGGTGCCGGACATTTGGTTTCTCCATTTCGGTGAGCGATCCTCGTTGCGGGATCGTGCTTGGATGAACGCGGCCGCGCTGCCGTTCATTCCACGCTCTTCCTAAAAATTTTCCGCGGCCCCTGAAAATTTTTCCCCCGCGTTTTGGGCGCAGGTGACGGGACCGGCGAAAGGGTCTAGAAAACGCACGCTTTTCCTATCCAAGCGCGGACCTTCTCCGATGAGCCTGATCACGCCCCGCACCCCGCCCGGAACGATGGAGCTGCTGCCGCGCCAGCAGGTGGCCTTCCAGCGCATGCTGGACACCATCCGCCGCGGCTATGAGCGGTTCGGCTTCGTCCCCGTCGAAACCCCGGTGTTCGAAACGGTGGACACGCTGCTGACCAAGTCGGGCGGCGAGACGGAGAAGCAGGTCTATTTCGTCCAATCGACCGGCGCCATCCAGCAGGGCAACAAGCCGGAGTTGGCCCTGCGCTTCGACCTGACCGTGCCGCTCGCCCGCTATGTGGCGGAGCATGAGCGCGACCTCGCCTTCCCGTTCCGCCGCTACCAGATCCAGCGGGTCTATCGCGGCGAGCGGGCGCAGCGCGGACGCTTCCGCGAATTCTACCAGTGCGACATCGACGTGATCGGCAAGGACAGCCTGTCCGCCCATTACGACGCCGAGATCCCGGCGGTCATCCACCATGTCTTCACCGAGCTGAATTTCGGCGGCTTCACCATCAACGTGAACAACCGCAAGATCCTGCTGGGCCTGCTCGACGGGCTGGGGGTCGCCGATGCCGACACCCGCGTGCTGGTGCTGCGCGAGATCGACAAGCTGGACAAGATCGGTCGCGACAAGGTGCGCGACAGCCTGCTCGGCCTCGGCGTGACGGAGCATGCCGCCGACACCATCCTGTCGCTGATCGCCATGAAGGGCACGAATGCCGAGACGCTGGCCGCAC
>JBKHVJ010000418.1:0-4297 GCA_046570145.1 Alphaproteobacteria bacterium | reverse complement strand
TGTCCGCCCTTGCGGCCGGCTTCCGCCGCCAGCGAGGGGTTCTTGGAGAAGCTGCGCGAAGAAGCGGGCACGCTCCGCCCACCCTTGCGCCCGGCTTCAGCGGCGAGTTCCGGGTTCTTCGAAAAGCTGCGCTTGTCGGCCGGCACGCTTTCGCCACCCTTGCTGGCAATCTGGCGTTGCCGATCAGGGTCCATCGACGCGAAACCGCGGCCCGACGTACGATTGCTCTCTTTCGAGGCCATAACCAACCTCCGACTGTGCCTTGCTGATTCGACAACCGGACAGCCGTGGGTTGGTTCCAAATCACGAACAATTTCTGCAACCGCTATTTTCGGTCAGACCAGCAATGCGGAGGCGGAGGCGGGGGAGGATTGGGAGGGGGCATGGAAACGAACCGATACCGCGCCCAAACGCTCATCGGCTCACTCCGCCGGTTCCATCCTCCCGATCGCCTCGGCCAGCGCCACCAGCCGACGGGCGTTCTCGACATGCAGGTTCTCCACCAGCTTGCCGTCGACCAGCACCACGCCCTTGCCGGCGGCTGCGGCCTCCGCATGGGCGGCGATGATGCGGTGGGCGTGGGCGATCTCGTCGGCGTCCGGGGCGAAGGCGGCGTTGCAGGCGGCGATCGTCTTCGGATGGATCAGCGTCTTGCCGTCGAAACCCAACTCGCGCCCCTGCCGGCAGGAGGCGGCGAAGCCTTCGTCGTCGTTCAGGTCCAGATGCACGCCGTCCAGCACCGCCAGCCCATAGGCCCGCGCCGCCAGCAGGCAGAGCCCCAGGCTGGTGATCATCGGCAGCCGCTGTGCCGTATGGGCGGCATGCAGATCCTTGGCGAGGTCCGACGTGCCGAGCACCAGGGCGCCGACGTTGGGGGAGGCGCCCGCGATCTCCTTGGCGTTCAGGATACCGAGCGGCGTCTCCATCATGCACCAGATCGTCTGGCCGTCCGGCGCCCCGGCGGCGCGCAGCACCGCTTCCGCCTGCCGCACCGCGTCGGCGCTCTCCACCTTCGGCAGCAGCACGGCATCGGCGCCGCTGGCCGCCGCCATGCCCAGGTCGTCATAACCCCAGGGCGTGTTCATCCCATTGACGCGGACGATCAGTTCACGCCCGCCATAGCCGCCTGCGGCAAGCGCCTGGGCTATGGTGTCGCGCGCCGCGGCCTTGGCGTCGGGGGCGACCGCATCCTCCAGGTCCAGGATCAGCCCGTCGGCGGGCAGGCTGCGCCCCTTCTCCAGGGCGCGGGCGTTCGAGCCCGGCATATAGAGCACGCTGCGGCGGGGGCGGACGGTGGTGGCCATGGCGATATCCCCTGGAAGCGGGTATGCGGTGCGGATGGTTGGAGGGGGCAGCTTTAGCCGTGCGCCCTCGCGCTGTCCATGGGCCATGCCGCCACAGCAGCCCGCAGGAGGGACGCGTGCATGGCAGCCATGCCGCGGTTCCCCGGCATCGCCATGGAGTCGGCGGCTTTACGCCCGGCGGAGCGTCGCTTAGGCTTGCAACCCATGAAGACCGTCCTCACCATCCAATCGCACGTCGCCTATGGCTATGTCGGCAACCGGGCCGCGGTGTTTCCGCTGCAGCGGCTGGGCATCGACGCCACGGCGGTGAACACCGTCCAGTTTTCCAATCACACGGGCTACGGTGCCTGGACCGGTCAGGTCTTCACGGCGGAGCATATCGCCGACATCGTCGACGGGATCGCCGCCCGCGGCGTGCTGCCGGCGCAGGATGCGGTGCTGTCCGGCTATATGGGCGCCGTCGAACTCGGGCAGGTGATCGTGGAGACCGCCGCACGGGTGAAGGCGGCCAATCCGAAGGCGGTCTATTGCTGCGACCCGGTGATGGGCGATGTCGGCCGCGGCTTCTTCGTGCGGCCGGGCCTTCCGGAATTCATCCGCGACCATGCGGTGCCCGCCGCCGACCTGATGACGCCCAACCAGTTCGAGCTGGAATATCTGACCGACCGCAAGGTGGAGACGCTGGACGACGCACTGGGGGCGACCGCGGCGTTGCGCGCCCGCGGGCCGCGGCTGGTGCTGGTCACCAGCCTGACCCGCAGCGACGCCGATCCCGACAGCATCGAGATGCTGGTGGACGGCGCCGACGGCGCCTGGCTGGTGGCGACGCCGCGCCTGACCTTCGATCCTCCGCCCAACGGCTCGGGCGACGCGGTGGCGGCGCTGTTCCTCGCCCACTACCTGAAGGCCTTCGATCCCGCCGACGCGCTGGAGCAGGCGGCCGCGGCGATCTTCGCCATCTTCGAGACGACCAAGCGACTGGGCACGCGCGAGCTTCAGCTGATCGCCGCCCAGGACGATTTCGTCGACCCGCCCCGTCGTTTCACCGCCACCCGCCTGCGCTGAATTTCGTCGGCTCTGCCCGGCCGTCAGGCCGCACCGACGGTCCGGCCGCCCATCTTGGACGGATGATCCGCAACCCGCGAGGCCGGCAGCCGGATCGTCATCGTGGTGCCGATGCCGGGCGTGCTGTCACAGCTCAGCGTGCCGCCATGCAGGTCGACGAAGTTCTTCGAGATCGACAGGCCCAGCCCCGTCCCCTCGTAACGGCGGTTGGCCGCGTTGTCGGCCTGACGGAAAGGCAGGAACAGGTCGGTCATGAATTCAGGCGGGATCCCGATGCCTGTGTCGGCCACCGCCAGCCGGAACCCGCCATCCTCGTCGCCACCCTGGTCCAGGCCGGCGGTGATTGTGACGCTGCCGCCGCCCGACGTGAACTTCACCGCGTTGGACAGCAGGTTCAGGATCACCTGCTTGAAGGCGCGCTGATCGACCCAGAGCGTGGCGACGGATCCCGTCACGAGGTTGTTCAGGGTCACGCCGCCGGAGGCCGCGCGGTCGCGCACCATCATCAGGCAATGGGCCACCGCCTCGTGGACCTCGACCGGTTCCTCGCACAGGTCGAACTGGCCCGATTCCAGCTTCGACATGTCGAGCACGGCATTGACGATGTCCAGCAGGTGCCGGCCACTGTCGTGGATGTCGGCGATGCAGGATTTCTGGCGCTCGTTGACGGCGCCGAAAAACTCGCTGTCCAGCACCTCGGCGAAGCCGATGATGGCGTTCAGCGGCGTGCGCAGCTCGTGGCTCATGTTGGCCAGGAACTCGCTCTTGGCGCGGTTCGCCAGTTCCGCCTGGGTCTTGGAGGCGATCACCTCCGCCTCCTGCTGTTTGCGGCGGGTCATGTCGCGGATGACGCCCACAAAGATGCGCGGCTCGTCGGGATTCAGGGGCGGGCGCAGGGAGCCGGCGGCGGCGGGCACCGCGGCACAGGGACCGGGGCCGAGCCGCAGGTCGCTGACGGTAAAGCCCACCGGAAAGGCGCGGCCGTCGCGGCGCAGGGCGGTCAGGTCGCGGTCGTTGGCGCCGCCGCGCGCGTCGGGGATCAGCGCCTCGATCGGCTGGCCGATCATCTCCCGCTCCGGCACGCCGAACATGACCTCGGCGGACCGGTTGAAGGTGACGATGCGCCCCGCCGTGTCGAAGGTCACCACCGCGTCCAGCATGGAATCTAGGATGCCGCGGATGCGGCGTGAGGCGCGGGCGAGCCGGGCCTGATCCTCTTCCCGGCGGGCATGCTGGCGAACGACGAAGGCGGTCAGCAGGGCGATGGCGATGGTCATCACCGTGCCGATGGCGGTCCAGGCCGCGGCGTCGCGCTGCCAGTCGGCCAAAGCCGCCCGCACCGGCATGGTCGCCACGATGACGAAGGGATAGCCCTCCACCCGCCGCACGCTGATCAGGCTGTCGACCTCGCCGCCACCGGGTGCGGCGACCGCGGTCTTCGTCGAGGACGCCAACATGGGCGCGCCGTCGCGGATGGTGGCCTCGTCCCGGGTCGCCAGGGCGCGCTGCACCGCCGGCCAGTCCGCCAGCCGTGTCAGCCCGATGCGGTCCTGCGGCCGTTCCAGCAGAACGGTTCCGTCCTCCAGCGCCAGGATCACGCTGCCCTTGCGGTCGATGCGTTGCGATTCCAGCGTCGCCGCCAGCCGCGTCGGATCGACCAGCGCCACCAGCACCCCGCGGAAGCGGCCGTTCGCGTCGGTCCAGCGCCGGCTCAGCGGGATGACGCGGGTGCCGGGCATCACCCGGCTGACGATGGGTGCCCCCACCAGCAGGCCAGGGCTGGCGCGGTCGCGCGCGTTTGTGAAATAGGTGCGGTCGGACAACCGGAAGGGCGGCAGCGGCGCGTCGGCGGAATGGTGCAGGGCAAGGCCGTCATCGCCGACCACCACCAGATCCGCCAGTTCGCCGAAGGAATCTCGGCTCTGGCG
>JBKHVJ010000417.1:0-4350 GCA_046570145.1 Alphaproteobacteria bacterium | reverse complement strand
CCAGGACTTTCGTGCCAAGGTCGCGGAAACCGAAGCCGCGGTGACGGCCCAGAGGGCTGCGCTCGGCACGCTGGACAGCAAGTTGGAACTGCAGCGCACCGTGATCGACCAGGCCGCCGCCACGTTGGCGAGCGCCGAGGCCGAACAGCGCCGCGCCCAGCAGGAATATGAACGCAGCCGCTCGCTCGCCAACGACAGCTGGACCAGCCGGCAGAAGCTGGAGACGGCCGACGCCGACCTGCGCAAGGCGGTGGCCCAGGTCGCGAGGTCGCGGGCGGCGCTCGCTGCGGAGAACGAGCAAGTCAACGTCCTGCGCGCCACCCGGACGGAGACGGAGGCCCATCTGGCCCAGGCCGAGGCGACGCTGCGGACCGCGCGCATCGACCTGGAGAACACCGTGGTGCGGGCGCCGGTCGACGGCGTGATCGGCAACCGCGGGGTCCAGGTCGGCCAGTATGCCCGGCCGGGCGTGCAACTCCTGTCGCTTGTTCCGCTGCCGGACGTCTATGTGGTCGCCAACTTCAAGGAGACCCAGCTGTCGCGCATGCGCCCTGGCCAGCATGTCAGCATCTCGGTCGATGCCTTCCCCGACCGCCATCTGGAGGGCACGGTGGAGAGTTTCGCCCCGGCCTCGGGCTCGAAGTTCTCGCTGCTGCCGCCGGAGAATGCCACCGGCAACTTCACCAAGATCGTCCAGCGCGTGCCCGTGCGCATCGCCCTGCCGCGCGACAACGCGCTGGCCGGCCTGCTGCGTCCCGGCCTGTCGGTGGTGGCGGAGGTCGACACCCGCGGCGCCGACGTCCCGCCGCATGTAGCCGTCGGCGGCGTGTTCGGCGCCCTGGCCGACAAGCAGGCGGTGGCCGCCAAGTAACGGCGGCCACGGTCCGGCGGGGACGCCGCCCACCTCCCCCCTTCTGGGGCGGCGTCCCCGTCACCAAGACATCCAAGCGACAATTGGCCGGAGCCATCCCCGGACGGGATTCCGTCGGCCGCGATCGAAGGCAGCGGTTCCATGGCGACTCCGGCCCAGGGCATGCGCCCGCTCAGCACGCGCGACATCGTCGGCTTCTTTGCGATGGTCGTCGGGATGTTCATGGCGATCCTGGACATCCAGATCGTCTCCAGTTCGCTGTCGGAAATCCAGGCGGGGCTGGCGGCCAGTGCCGACGAGATCTCGTGGGTGCAGACCTCCTACCTGATCGCGGAGGTCGTGATGATCCCGCTGTCGGGCATCCTGTCGCGCATCATGTCCACCCGCGTGCTGTTCACCGTGGCGGCCGCCGGCTTCACCCTGACCAGCGTCGCCTGCGCCTTCGCCGGCAGCATCGAATCGATGATCGTCTGGCGCGCGCTCCAGGGCTTCATCGGCGGGGCGATGATCCCGACGGTCTTCGCCACCAGCTTCATGATCTTCCCGCCGGAAAAGCGGGCCGGCGTGTCGGTGATGATGGGGCTGGTCGCCACCATGGCACCAACCATCGGCCCGACGCTGGGCGGCTATCTGACCCAGCACATGTCCTGGCACTGGCTGTTCCTGGCCAACGTCATTCCCGGCATCGTCGTGACCTCGCTGGTCTGGCTGCTGGTTGACGTCGACCGGCCGAATCCGGAGCTGCGCAAGGGCTTCGACTTCATCGGCCTGCTGCTGATGGCGACCTTCCTGGGCAGCCTGGAATATGTGGTGGAGGAGGGGCCACGCAACGACTGGTTCGACGACGAGGCCATCCTGGCGCTTGCCGTGGTGGCGGCGATCGGCGGTATCGGCTTCTTCTGGCGGGTGCTGTCCTACCGCAATCCCATCGTTGAGCTGCGGGCCTTCGCCGACCGGAACTTCGCCATCGGGTCGCTCTACAGCTTCATCCTCGGTATCGGACTCTACGGGTCGGTCTATCTGCAGCCGCTGTTCCTGGCCCGCGTGCGCGGCTTCAACAGCCTGCAGATCGGCGAGATCATGTTCGTGACCGGCGCCTTCCAATTCCTGTCCGCCCCCATCGCCGGCGCCCTGTCGAAACGGATGGACCTGCGCGCCATGCTGGCGCTGGGGCTGATCCTGTTCGGCAGCGGCGTCTGGATGAACAGCCACTTCACCGCCGAGACCGGATTCTGGGAGCTTTTCCTGCCGCAGGCGGTGCGCGGCATGTCGCTGATGCTGTGCTTCATCCCGATCAACAGCGTGGCGCTTGGCACCCTGCCGCCGGACAAGCTGAAGAACGCGTCGGGCCTGTACAACCTGATGCGCAACCTGGGCGGCGCCATCGGGCTGGCGGCGATCAACACGGTGCTGACCGACCGCAACGCCCTGCACCTGAACCGCCTGGGCGACAACGTGAACCTCGCGCGGCCGGAGGTGCAGCAGATGGTCGACAACCTCAGCCAGCGCTTCGAGGGGCTGGTGGCGGACCCAACCGCCGCGGCGATGTCCCGGCTGGTCGGACTGGTCCAGCGCGAGGCGCTGATCCTGACCTTCAACGATGCCATGCTGCTGATGTCGGCGGTGTTCTTCGGCGCGCTGCTGTTCATGCCGCTGGTGCGCCGGCCGGGCGGCCCGGTGAAGGCAGATCACTGAGGACCGGATACCAGCGAGCGGCATAGGTTGCCGCCCGCTGGTTGTGCTATAGCTTGGGTCGGCGACCGACCGCCTGTCCGAACCCTGCCGAGCCCCCGCCGATCCCCATGAGCAAGCGCCAATACACCCGAGCCGAGGTCAAGGAACTGCTGGGCGCCCTGGAGCGTCAGTGCCGCGAAGCCTCCAAGCTGGCCCAACTTGCGGAGCATGAGGCGAGCAAGCACAGCTTCGGCGCCTATCGCGATTTCCGCGATAAGGTTGGGGAGTTCCAGGCGCTGGTGATCCTGATCGAGCAGCGCATGCGCAATCTGGTCGATGCGCGATCCGACGACCTGCGCGACCAGTTCGAGAAGCTCGACACCGTGATGCTGGCCCTGCTGGTGCGCGCCAGCATGCGATTCTTCTTCGTCCTGTCCGCCAATCCGATCCTGCCGATGGGCGCCCGCGAGATCTTCGTCGCGGAACTGCGCAGCCTGCATGACGCCGCGGAAAAGCTGCGGCGCCCCAACTATGCCGGCAAGCTCGGCCCGGAGCTGGAGCGGGAGTTGGAGACGGCCTCGCTCATCCTGGAAGAGATCATCGACAAGGCGCCGAGCCTGCTGAACTTCCGCGGGGCGCCGGTCAGCGGGGAGTAGGGGGGTGTGCGAAGTTGGACCCCCATCCTAACCCTCCCCCGCTGGGCGGGGGAGGGTTAGGATGGGGGCAATCGAAGCCTGCATTTACCCAGGCAAACCCCTCACTTCGCCAAAAACTGCGTGATCGTCTCGCCCGCCTTGGCGATGTTCGCGACACCGTCCAGATGGCCCAGCGTCGAGGTGATCGACTCCGTGTACTCCACCGCGTTGCCCTGCTTCTCCAGACGGTCCTTCAGCGGGCGCATGTTGCGGTCGGGCGGGAAGACGAGATCGTCGGCCGACGGGATCAGCAGGACCGGTGCCTTGATCTTCGCCAGACCATCCTCCAGCGAAGCGCCGTTGCCGGTGACGAAGGTCTGGTTGGCCTTGACCAGATAGAGGAAGTGGTTGGCATCGCTGACTGCGGCGCGGCCGGACGCCGCCTTGTCCAGCCAGGCTTCGATGGCGTACTGGTTGCCCATGGCGGCCTTCGGGTCCTTGCCCTCTTCCGCCCATTTGCGGCCGAAGGCGGCGTCGGCCCACTTCCAGTGGCGGGCGTGCAGGGTGACCAGCTTCAGCGCCTCGGTCAGGCCGGCCTTCGGCTCCGCCTTGCCGTAATAGTCGCCATTGTTCCAGTTGGGGTCGAGCTTGATCGGTGCCGCCCACAGGTTCAGCCAGCCGATCAGGAAGGGATCGGCCTCCGGCCCGCCGATGGCGGCGATGACGCGCTTGACCATGTCGGGATGGTCGGCCGCCCATTCGAATGCCTGGAGCGATCCCATCGAGCCGCCCATCACCGCCTGCAGGGACTTGATGCCCAGGCTGTCGATCAGCGCCTTCTGGACATTGACGAAGTCCTTGATGGTGACGATGGGGAAGTTCATGCCATAGGGCTTGCCGGTGTCCGGGTTGATGCTGGCCGGGCCGGTGGTGACGACGGTGGGGTCCTTGGGCGACAGGTTCACCAGCGTGTCGGAGCTGATGATGAAGTATTTGTCGGTGTCGAGCGGCTTGCCCGGCCCGATGATGCTGTCCCAATAGCCGGGTGCCGCATCCTCCGCCTTGTATTTCCCGGCGGCGTGGCTGTTGCCGCTGAAAAAGTGGGTGATGAGGATGACGTTGTCCTTGGCCTCGTTCAGCTTGCCGTAGCTTTCCCAGCCGATGCGAACG
>JBKHVJ010000416.1:0-11681 GCA_046570145.1 Alphaproteobacteria bacterium | reverse complement strand
TTCTTCCACATCGGCGCCCAGATCCAGTCGGCGGCGCTGTTGGAAATGGAGATCGGCATCGACGTGATCCAGGCGTCGATCGGCGACAGGTCCGAGGCGTGCTCCGCATGGTTGCCGGTGCCGATGTGGCAGCTGATGACCACCTGGTTGTCGGCGCAGACCTTCCACAGCGGGTCCCAGTAGTCGTCGTGGATCGACGGATAGCCGAGCTGGGCGGGGTTGTCGGAGAAGCTGATGGTGTGGACGCCCTGGGCGCTCAGGCGCTTGACCTCGGCGACGGCGGCCGGGATGTCCCACATCGGGACCAGGCACAGGGGGATGAAGCGTCCGGGCGCGGCGTTCGCCCAGTCGTGCAGGTGCCAGTCGTTGTAGGCCTGGATGGCGGCCAGCGCGACGTCGCGGTCGGGGTGGGCCTGGAACTTCTGGCCGGCGAAGCCGGGGAAGGTCGGGAAGCAGATCGAGCCGAGCACGCCGTTGGCGTCCATGTCCTCGACGCGTGCCTTGATGTCCCAGGTGCCGCGCCGCATGTGGTCGTAGCTCAGCGGTTCCATGCCGTATTCGGTCTTGGGGCGGCCGACCACGGCGTTGAGGCCCATGTAGCCCCATTTCTTGCCTTCGAACACCCAGACGTCGCGCTCGCCGATCCGCTCGATCTTCGGCTCGCGGCCCTTGAAGCGGGCCGGCATGTGGGGAGCGAAGGCGTTGGGCGGTTCGATCACATGGTCATCGACGCTGACGAGAATCATGTCTTCACGATTCATCGTGACGGTCCTTCCGACGGAGATTTTAAAAAATGGGAGGAGGCGTGAGCCGATCAGAGGAAGACGCCGAGATTCGGCATGCCGAGCGCGCTCTGGTCGAGGATGATCTCGCGGCGGGCCAGCTTGAAGCTTCCATCGACGCGGCGGACGAGGTCGCGGCGTTCGGCGCTCATCAGGTCGAACTGGTCGGCGTCGTAGCGGCTGCGGGTCATCAGGATGTAGCTCGACACCTCGAACTCGTCCGGGTTGGCCGTGCCGCTGACCAGAAGGTTGATGATCAGGCGGCGGCAGCGTGAGGGCGGGTCTTCGGCATAGGCGCTCCGGGTGTTCATCAGACGCGCCACCCGCAGCTTGAGCGAGCCGATATCCTCTTCGAAGTGGAACATCGTGCGGACGATGGTCTTGTCGAATTCATGGGTCGGCCGGGTTTGCCGGAGCGGGGCGGTGTAGAGGATATCCTCGGCCAGCAGACCCACCCAGTCGTTCAGGCGGATCTGGTCGAGCAGCGCCGCTTCCTTGAACAGGAAGGTCTGCACCTCGTTGTAGACGGGGGAACCGATGGCGACGGGGTTGTCGAACCCCGCGATCGTGACGGTGGCGGAAGCGGTCATGGAGCCCATCCTTGATGGTCGGTCGATGCATGGGGCGGGAAGGCGGAGAGGGTCACCCGGCGTTCAGCATCAGGTCCCGCCATTGCAGCCACCAGTTCCACTGGGTGTCGTCCTTGGTGAAGCCTTCGTAGACTTCGGCCGGGCCGACCCACCAGGACGGGCGTTCCGGGTTGTGAATCGCCTGATACTTCAGCGTGATGTTGCGCGCCTGGGCGCCCTTGGCCAGGACCGCCTGATCGAGCCAGGGATCGGAATCGTCCTGTTCGATCATGCCCGACGTGCCGAGCATGCGGACGCCCATCTTCCGCATGGCGTCCTTCATCTCCTGCGGCGTGTCCTTTTCCGCCAGCAGCCAGTTGACGAACTCCATCTTGTCGACGCCGCGCGGCATGTAGGTGTGCACCGCGAACAGGCCGAGTGGCTTGCCGCCGGGCTGTGGCACATAGACATGTTCGATGATCAGGTTCGGGAAGATGTTGCCGACCTGGGGCGGCTGAAGCAGCAGCTGCTCGATCTGCTCCGTGCTCAGATGCCGCTCAAGCTCGGGGGCCATCGACGGGATGATGCCCGGCGGGGCGAGAATCTCCAGCCGTTCCGCCAGCGACAGGCTGGTGTCCTTGAGGGCGGCGCCGCGCTCGAACTTCTGCGCCATCGGCATGCAGCGCAGCGAATGGCCCAGCTTCGAGGTGACTTCGACGCCCAGCATGGAGGAGGTCAGGTCGCCGCTGCCGAACCCGGCGAGCTGGCCGAGCCACTCGTGCAGGGTGTAGGCGTGGAAGCCGTCCGACGCCGACTGTTCGGAGGCCGACTTCCAGTTGGCGCGCAGGACGAAGCGCTGCGGCGGACCCAGCGCC
The DNA here is from genome assembly GCA_046570145.1 of Alphaproteobacteria bacterium. Lineage (GTDB taxonomy): Bacteria > Pseudomonadota > Alphaproteobacteria > Azospirillales > Azospirillaceae > Azospirillum. Next base: position 9,455 of record JBKHVJ010000416.1, on the reverse strand, counting down.
TCCAGCCCCTTGTCGGTGCGGTCGAACAGCATGTCGAAGTACCATTTCATCTCGCCGAGGAACTCGTCGAGCGAGGGGCCGTCGATGTTCCAGGTCGCGAAGATGAGGCCGCCATAGAGGGTGACGCGGGCCTTCTTCAGGCTCAGCTGCTTCTTGTCCAGAAGTTTGCCGTGCATCGTCTCGCCGCCGACCGGCGAGCCGATGAACGCGCCGTCCGGGCGGAAGGCCCAGCCATGATACGGGCAGCGGTGCGTCGGAGCGTTGCCGGCATCGGAACGGCACACCCGCATGGCACGGTGCGGACAGACGTTGAGGGTGACATGGATCTCACCGTCGCGGTCGCGCGCCACCAGGACCGAATCCTCGCCCAGCGCGCGGATCATGAAATCGTTGGGGTTCGGAATCTCGCTTTCATGGCCGAGGAGCTGCCACACCTTGCCGAAGATCCGCTCCATTTCGATCTGGTGGAGTTCCGCATCGGCCAGGGTTCGGACACGGACTTCCCGCGTGTCGACATCGATCAGGTCTTCGATGCGGGTGCCGTCCGACAGGCGCCTCTCAAAACTGCTCATTGACGTTCCTCCAGAATGTTCGATTTTCTCGTTGCCTGTCCCGGTTCTCAATCGACGGGCCGGGGCCTGTGGCCGGCAAAACGGCACCCCCGACAGGCATGGGGACGCAGCGCGCCGAACCCCTTGATCCAGGTGCGCAAACCGTCGGGCAGCCGATGCCCCGGCCCGAGGACAGGCGATCTCCGCTGCTGGTTTTTGATGCCCTGCCCACGCGGAAGCGCAGCCCCTGTGGCGCTCGACGTTTCCGCAAGGGAATTCAGTCAGGCACGAGGATCATCACCGTCCACGCGCCGTCTCCCTGGCTCGCCCCCGTTTTCCGTGCCGGATGGGGATCGATTTATTGAACACATTTCGATATTATGTTCAAAATGTTGGCGCGGTCAACAATGACCACAGCGGATGAAGAGGAGTTTCCTGCGACATTCTGGCGCATCCAGGCACGTGCGCCCACTGCCCCGCGCGTTGACGGAATCCCCGGCGACGGCGTTCCGCCTTGTCTTCTTGGACCCAGTCCAAAGGAGGCGTGATTTTCTGGCGTTCTTCAGGACGATGGGATAACCGATTGCATGGGAAGCGAATCAATGCCGGCGGTGGATGTGACGCACTCTCGCCCGGAACACGGCAAGCGGGAAACCCTCAAGCGGCTTTTGGCCGTGTCACGGCGGGAGTTCGCCGCCAAAGGCCTTGCGGGCGCGCGCGTCGATGTGATCGCGCAACAGGCTGGTGTCACCAAACAGCTCGTCTACCATTATTTCGGATCGAAGGAGGCGCTGTTCGCCAACGTCCTCGACGAGTCGTCCTTCGATGTCATGTCGGAGCTTCTTGCGCTGAACATCGATGACCTGCAACCGCCGGACGCCATTCTGTTTTTTCTGGACGCGATCTTCACGCGGTACAAGACCGACAAATGTCTCGGCTCTCTCGCCCAGGAGGGCATCCGCTATCACGAGAACCACAGCACACCCGCAAACAAGTTCATCGGGATGGCTCCGGCGCTGGTCGCCAAGCTGGACCTCGTTCTCAAGCGAGGGGCTCGACGGGGCGATTTCCAGCCCGGTATCGATGCCCGCCTGTTCCTTGCAACGGCGGCGCTGATCACGTCGGGCGGCTTCACCAACCGCTATTCGGTTTCATCCATCGTCGGATTCTGCACGACCTCCGAGGAGGGAATGGCGGCGTGGCACCGTCACGCCGCCGACTTCATCATGGCGGCGATCCGCGCCCGTTAACGGCGTGCCGCGCGACACATCGACAGGAGACAACATGAGTGGTCGTTTGACAGGGAAAGTCGCGCTGATCACCGGAACCGGTGGCGGTCAGGGACGGGAGGCGGCGCTGCGCTTCGCGGCGGAAGGGGCGATGGTGGTCGGCTGCGACATCGACGCCGCGGCGAACGAACGGACGATCGCGCTCGTCCGCGACGCCGGCGGGCGGATGGGCGGAACGGCGCCGGTCGATCTCGGCGATCCGGACGACGCGCGGCGCTGGGTCGAGCGGGCGGCCGACGAGCATGGCCGGATCGACATCCTCTACAACAACGCCTCGGCCGCCCGATTCGGCACGGTCGCCGAGCTTTCGGTCGAGGATTGGCGTTTCACCATCCGCAACGAGTTGGACCTTGTCTTCCACACCACCAAATTCGCTTGGCCATTCCTGGCGGGGCAGGGCGGCGTGATCATCAACATCGCCTCGGTCGCCGGGTGGGGCGGCAGCGCCCATGCCGGCCTCGTCGCGCATGCCGCGACCAAGGGAGCGGTGGTGGCGCTCACCCGGCAGCTTGCGCTCGAAGGGGCGCCCAAGGGCATCCGCGCCGTCAGCATCAGCCCCGGCTTCATCCTGACGCCCGGAACGGCCAAGGTGCTGGAAAATCCGGCCGTCCTGAAGGGGATCCTCGACCACATCCCGTTGAACCGGCCTGGCCAGCCGGTCGAGGTCGTCGGGTTGGCGCTGTTTCTCGCGTCCGACGATGCGTCCTACATCACGGGGGCCGATTTCGTCGTGGATGGCGGAATGATGGCGTCCTGACCGTCGGCGCGCCCCGGCCAGGCCGGGGCGTCCGTTCCCGCTCAGAACAGCCCGCTGTAGGCGCCGCCGTCCATCTGGAGGCTCTGGCCGGTGATGTAGCCGGCGTGGACGGAGCATAGAAACGCACAGGCCGCGCCGAATTCTTCCGGTCTGCCGAGGCGCCGGGCCGGGATCTCGCGGATGATGCGCTCCCTTGCCTCGCCGTCCGTGATGGACTTGGCGCGGGCGAGCCGTTGCGTCATGAAGCGGATGCGGTCGGTGTCGAATTTTTCCGGCATCAGGCTGTTGATGGTCACGTTGTCGCGCGCCACGTCGCGGGACAACGCCTTGCTGAAGGCGGTCAGCCCGGTGCGTGCCGCCGCCGACAGGCCCATCGCCGCCTGGGGCGATTTGACCATCGCCGACGTGATGTTGACGATCCGCCCGAAACCCCGCGCCCGCATGCCGGGCAGCACGGCGCGGATCAGCAGCGTTCCAGCCAGCATGTTGCTTTCCAGCGCCGCCATCCAGGCGGCGTGATCCCAATCCTCGAGCGTGCCCGGCGCGGGGCCGGCGTTGTTGTTGACGAGGATGTCCGGCTCCGGACAGGCGGCCAGCAGCGCCGCGCGCCCGGCGTCGGTCGCGACGTCGGCCAGGACGGTGCGGGGGCGCTGGCCGGTGGCGGCGCAAATCTCGTCCTCGGCGCTGGACAGGTGGGCTTCGGTCAGGCCGTTGATCACGAGCTGGACGCCTTCCCGGGCCAACGCCAGCGCGCACGCCCGGCCGAGACCGCGGGAGGAGGCGCAGACGATCGCCCGTCGTCCGGACAGGCCAAGATCCATGGGGTCGAACCTCTCTATCTTGCGGGTGCCGGTTCCGAAGGATCGAAATCGATCTCCACCTCGACACCGTTCGGATCTAGGAAAAAAAGCTGCCACGTGCGGAAGGGCTTCGGCGCGCGGACGAGCCGGTGAGCGATGCCTCGGGAGCCGATCCACTCAACCGTACCGATCAGATCCTGTCCCCAAAACGCCATGTGGTCCAGCACGCCCCTGCGGGGGGTCGGCATGTCCGCCTCGCGAACTTCGATCACGTGGAGCAGCGCCTTGCCGTTGGCGTAGAGCCACAGGCCGGGGACCGGAAAGTCGGGCCGAGGGCCGGAAACCAGTCCCAGGCCTTGATAGAAATAGCGTGTCGCGGGCAGGTCCGCGGTCACGATCGTGAAGTGGTCCATGGTCTGGATGATGGACATGTCCAAACCCTCTTGTCCGTTGATGTCGGGATTTTTCCCGGTTTTCAGGGCGAAAGCGGAGGCCGGCGCCCGTCGGTCGGCTTAACCATTCCGAGAACGTCGCGGAAAAAACGAGCGGCATGGCACAGCGTCAGGCTGCATCGGCGAAGCAGGGTGCCCCCCTGTTCATCGCCTTGATCGACAACGTGACGATGGAGACGAACCGTAGTCAGCGGCTTTGGTCGTGTCAATGTCAGACTGTTGTTCTGATTATAGAATTCTTTGATGCCCCTGGGAGAGTTCGATGACGACGGAGCAGCCTGTCACGCCGCTCGTCCGGCTGCGACCGGGGCATGCAACCACACTTCGCGCGTGGTCATTGCTCAAGTCCTGAATGTTTACCGCACAAACTAAACGGTTGACGGCGACGCAGCCTAATGTTAGACATCAATGCACTTTGTGTCTAAAAAACCTCCCACCCAAAAATCAGGCAGGCAGGAAACTATGCCCACGCAGAATCTGGAAAAACGGACAAACGTATCATCCGACGTCAGCGCCGCGTTTTCCAGCGTGAGCGCCAGTTTCGCGGTCGGGCTGGACGACCCCTATCCCTTGTATCGGGAGCTTCGGCGGACCTCTCCGGTCATGGAGGGGGATCTGATGGCGAAATTCGGCGTTCCCTCTGTCCATGGCGGAATGGAGGATCGCCCGGCCTTCACCCTGTTCCGCTACGCGGACGCCATGGCCGTCTTGCGCGATTCCGCGACCTATTCGAATTCCCTGATCGGGAAAGGGCTGGCGCCGCTCGTCGGCGACTTCGCACTCACCGCCATGGATGGGGAGGAGCACCGCAAGATGCGGGGGCTGCTTCAGCCCTGTTTTTCCCACGACATTCTGAAAAAGTGGAAGGAGGAGCTTCTCGCTCCGGTCATCCGCAACCAGCTCGTCGCTCCGCTGGCCAAGCGCGCCGGCTGTGACCTGATCGACGATTTCGGCATCGCCTTCCCGATCCGTGTGGTCTACGAGGTTCTCGGCGTGATGACGGATCCCGAGACGGCCGAACAATATTCCTCCTGGGGCCTCCAGATCCTGGCATCCCTGCGGAATTTGAAAGATCCCGAGGTCCGCAGGAACGCGATGGAGCTGTCGCAGAAGCTCTACGACGCGATCCGGGCGACTGTGGAACACCGCCGCGCCGCCGGGGCCACCGGTCACGATCTCATCAGCAGCCTGATCCGGGCCGAGTTCGAGGGGCGTCGGCTGAACGACCACGAGGTCACGAATTTCGTCCGCATGCTGATGCCGGCGGCGACCGAAACCACGACGCGGACCTTCGGCAGCCTGATGGTTCTGCTTCTGGAGCGTCCGGCGCTTCTGGAGCGGGTTCGCCGCGACCGCAGCCTGTTGATGCGCGCCATCGACGAAGCGGTGCGTTTCGAGCCGGTCGCCTCCTGGAAGAACCGGCTGGTGACGCGCGACGTCGAGATTCGCGGCGTCAAGATTCCCGCCGGCTCCTTCCTGTCGATCGCGGTCGGTTCGGCCAACCGCGACGAGGACGTCTTCACCGACAGCGAGACCTTCAATATCGACCGGCCGACCAAGCTGTCCTTCGGCTTCGGCTTCGGGCCGCACATGTGCCTGGGCCTGTTCCTGGCGAAGGCCGAGATCGAGGTCGCCGTGAACGCCATCCTGGATATGTGCCCGGACATCCGCTTTGATCCGGACAAGCCGGCCGCCAAGATCCGCGGCATGCATCTGCGCGGTCCGGACAGCGTTCATGTGACCTGGGGCTGATCACTTTCAGGGCTTCGCCGCCGCCGGCCGACCGGCGCGACCGTGCGAAAGACAGGATCGTGGCGATGACGCCGGCCGCCTTCGGGACGGTCCAGGCGCGCCATGCCTGAGGAAACCACCAAAGAAAGAGGCAAGGAGAGTTGGTTATGACGACCGATGTTGCTGCGCAGAAATCCACCCTTCGCGTGGTTGCCGATCGCGGCTCGTGCTGCGGCTATGGGGTGTGCGCGGAGATCTGCCCGGAGGTCTACAAGTTGGACGAGGCCGGCCTGATCGTTCTCGACAGCGATCTGGTGCCGCCCGGACTGGAGGAGAAGGCGAGGGAAGGGGCTGAATCCTGCCCGCAGGCCGCGCTGCGTCTCGAACTGATCGAGGTTTGACAGCACCGCCGCTTCTGACCGGGGACGCAAAGGCCGGGGCTGCAAGCGTCCCGTCCTTTGTTGCCCTTCCTTCGTTGGATGCCCCATTCCCGACCGAACGCAACCGAGGGCTGTTTCCAAGCCCCGGAAGGAGCCGTTCCATGGCCGCCACATCCCGTGCCGAACGCTGGAAACTGGCCTGTCTGGCAAGCCTCAGCCTGCCGCTGGCGATGCTCGGATTGCCGCTGGTCGTGACCCTGCCGGAATACTACAGCAACGCCTTGGGCCTCGACCTTGCCGGCGTCGGCATGATCGTCATGGCGGGCCGCATCTTCGACATCATCCTGGATCCGTTTCTCGGTGGCTTGATGGACCGCACGCGCTCGCGCTGGGGCCGGTTCAAGCCTTGGCTGTTCGTCGGCGCTCCCCTGTTGATTCTGTCCACGGCGATGCTGTTCTTCGCCCGGCCCGGGGTCGGGCTTCTCTATCTGGGCGTCTGGCTGTTCCTCGTGTATGTCGGCTGGTCGATCCTGTCCCTCGTGCAACTCGCCATGGCCGCCGGCCTGGGCAGCGGAGTCGCGGATCGTGCCCGGGTTTACGGGTCCTTGCAGGCCGCCTTCTTTCTCGGCATCACCCTGGTGCTGACGCTGCCGCTGTTCCTTGGCAAGAACCACGCGAACGACGCGGCGGCCACGGTGACGTCGATGGGCTGGCTGATCATCGGCGTCACCATCCCGGCAAGCGTCCTGGTCGCGACGCTGCTTCCCAACGGCTTGCCGCGGTCCGCGCCGCATTCCGGCATCCAGGCCATCGGGGCGGTGATCGGACGGAAGTCGGTCTTCCGGCTGGTCGCCGCCGACCTGCTGTTCGGGCTGGGCTTCGGGTTGGCATCGACGCTGATGATCTTCTATTTCACCGGCGTGAAGCACATCGACCGCAGCGCCATCGGCCTTTTGTTGATCGGTCAGATGCTGACGGGCATCGCGGCGACGCCGCTGATCACCCGGCTGGCGCGCGCGGTGGGCAAACGGGTGGCGCTGTCCTTGTGCGGCGTGGTCGCGGCGGCGGTCTGTCCGTTCCTGCTGCTGCTGCCGGAAGGCGACGTGACGGTCGCGGCGCTGGCGATGGCGGCCTGGGGCGTCCCCTATGGCGGGGTGGTGCTGCTGCCGCGCGCCATGATGGCCGATGCGGCGGACGAGGTCCGCCTGAGCACGAACGCCGACCACACCGGCATGCTGTTCGCGCTGCTCATCAGCAGTTGGAAGATGGGGGCGGCGCTGTCGGTCGGGCTGTCCTTCGTGGCCCTGGACCTGATCGGCTTCAGACCGGCGCTGGGGACGGGGAATACTGCGGAGGCCCTGCTGGGGTTGAAAGGGCTGTTCGCCGGCCTTCCGGCCTTCCTGTTCCTCGCCGGAACGCTCTTCGCCTGGGCCAATCCGCTGACCGAAGCCGCCTATCTCGAAATCCGCGGCCTGCTGGAAGCGCGCGAGCGTGCCGAACGGACCGCCGCGTCGGCGTGAGGCACGGCGCACCGGGGCGCCGCTTGAGAAAAACACTCCGATCAAGGGAGCTGAAAACATGGACATCATCGGTATCGGCTATGTCGGGCTTGAATCGCCGAACATCGACGCTTGGCGCGACTACGGGCCGAACGTGCTGGGGTTGGGCGTCCGCCCGGCCCGCGACGAGGATTCGCAGTCGCTTTATCTGCGGATGGACGACCGCTGCCACCGGATCGCCATCCACCCCGGTCCCATCGATCGCCTGACCTATATCGGCTGGGAAGCGCAGGGGCGCCTGGCCTTCAACGCGGCAGTCGACAAGCTTCAGGCAGAGGGCGTGGAGTTCAGCCGCGGCGACGACGCGCTGTGCAAGCTGCGGGGCGTCCGCGAGCTGGTGCGCTTCATGGATCCGGTCGGTTTCCAGCACGAGCTGTTCTACGCGCAGAAATGGGACCCCCATTCCTTCGTGCCGGGCATCCACGGCCGGCGCTTCATCGCAGACGAGCGCGGCCTCGGCCATGTCGTTCTGATCACACCGGAATACACAGCCGAACTGGAGGATTTCCTGATCCGGATCATGGGATTCCATTGGTACGGGTCGGGCGCCGGCAAGGGCAGGACTGGGTTCTTCCGCTCGAAACTGAACAGCAAGACCAGCCACGACATCGCCTATGGGTTGCGGCCGGGCTACAGGGGCCTGCAGCACATCGGCATGTTCATGGCGACGCTGCGGGACGTCGGCCAGACGTATGACATCGTGCGCAAGCGGAACCTTCCGATGCAGATGACGCTGGGCCAGCACACCCAGGATCCCCACGTGTCTTTCTATCACTTCACGCCGTCGGGCTTCGCCGTCGAATGCATCGCGGAGTTCGAGCCGTGGCCCGGCGACCCGTTCGAGCTGAACTGCGACCGGTTGAGCCTGTGGGGGCACGAGATGGTCGGCCCTATCCTCGGTCCCAGCGTCCGCCCGGTCGAGGATTTCGTCTGAGTCGGGACGCGGGCCAATACCAGGAATTGCTGGTGCTTTCAGCAGTTGTGAGCTTGCATATTTTGAACATTTATGGCATTTATGCCTAGCAATAGACGGGGCGCACAGCGTGGTGCGCGAATGCCAACCGGTTGGAGGAGCGCGAAAGTGACAGACGTGATGACGCGAACGAAGGATCGTCTTGCCGATGGAACGCGGATCGACGAACTGATCGACGTGGAAAGGCGGGAGGTCCAGATCCGAACGCTGTCCGATCACGAGCTTTACGACCTGGAAATGGAGCGCATCTTCGGCAAGGCTTGGCTGCTGCTGGGCCATGAGACCGAAATTCCCAATCCCAACGACTTCGTGCTGCGGTCGATGGGCGAGGATCAGGTCATCGTCGCCCGTGCCCGCGACGGTGAGATCCATGTCTCGCTGAACGTCTGTCCGCACCGCGGCATGCGGGTCTGCCGTTCCGATTCCGGCAACCTGCCGGTCCACCGCTGCGTCTATCACGGCTGGGCCTTCCGCCCGGACGGTGCGTTCATCGGCTCGCCGGTGGAACGCGAGAAGATGCACGGCGAGATCCGGACCAAGGCCGAACTGTCGTTGAAGAAGGCGCGGGTGACGGTCTATGGCGGTCTGATCTTCGCGACCTGGGACCAGGACGGCCCGTCGTTCGAGGAGTTCCTCGGCGACATGAAGTGGTATTACGACATGCTGTTCTGCCGCACCGACAGGGGGTTGGAGGTGCTGGGGCCGCCGCAGCGCTTCGTCCTCGACGCGAACTGGAAGGCGGCCTCGGAACAATCGGCGTCGGACGGCTTCCACACGCTGACCCTGCACCAGTGGCTGGGCGAGATCGCCGGCTTCGGTAATGGCGACCTGACCACCTCGATGTATGGGGTGGAGGTGACGTCGCGGCTCGGTCACTCGCTGCGCTGCACGCATCTGGCCAAGAAGTTCGAGCAGGTCGCCGGCGCCCGCGCGTCGGAGCTGACGGTCGAGGAGCGTCTGGCG
>JBKHVJ010000415.1:0-10713 GCA_046570145.1 Alphaproteobacteria bacterium | reverse complement strand
TCCGGATCGGGAGCGGACTGGGCGGTGGAAACGTGGGGCAGTGTCGGTGTGCTCATCGGGTCCTCAACAGCGCCCTCTACCGATCATTTCAGCAGGCGGCTGTCTCACTCGACGTTGGCACAGAGGGATCCGTCGGTCGGGCGCGACCGCCGCAAGGCCCTGCTGCGGTGTCTGATCGAGAAGGTGATCCTGGAGCGGCCGGCACGCGGCAGCATCGTGGCCCGGATCGTCTGGCGGGGCGGCGCGGTGACCGTTTTGACCGTGCCCGTGCCGGTGAGCGCCGTCGACGCCCTGCCGTCCTTTGCGGCGATGCAGGAGCGGGTGCGGACGCTGCATGCGGCCGGACTGTGCGATGAGGCCATCGCCGCCACGCTGACGGCGGAGGGGTTCCGATCGCCGCGGCGGCTCGATGCCGTGTTGCACACGACGGTGGCCAGCCTGCGCCGCCGGATGGGGCTGCCGGCGGTCGTTCAGCCAAAGCGGTGGCGGCTGCCGTCCGGGTCGCTCTCCATCATCACCGCATCGCGTCGGCTGGGCGTCGAACCGTCAAGGATCTACAAGCGCGTGTTCCATCACACGCTGATCCTGCCATGCGATTCCGGAAGCGGCCGGCTGGTGGTTCCGGATACCGAAGCGGCGCTCAGTTCCTTGCGCCGCCTCCTTGCCGGCGAGGTCAAGCGGCTGGATCTCAGGGGCTGTAAACTTGACGAAGAGGAGCATCACTATGGGTGATCGACGAGCGCCGAGAGCTGGGCCGGGGTCAAGCGGATCACGCCGTCGCGGATCGCCGGCCAGCGGAACTGGCCGGCTTCCAATCTCTTCGACATGAGGACCATCCCCTCGACAAGGAACCTCTACAAAGAAGGTCGGGTTGGATTCGGAGGCCGTCCCGGCTTCCAGCGCCTGGTGGCGGAGGTCGGCCTTGGGCATGTGGGCCTGATCCTGGGGTTCGAGGTTTCGCGCCTCGCCCGGTCCTGCCGGGACTGGTACCAGCTCCTGGAGATCTGCGCCCTGGCGGGAACGCTGATCGGCGACAATGACGGTGTCTACGACCCCGGCCTCTACAACGACCGGCTTCTGCTTGGGCTGAAGGGCACGATGAGCGAGGCGGAACTGCACATCATGCGCGCCCGCTTCGAGGAAGGGCGCTGGAACAAGGCCGAGCGCGGGGAGTTCGGCTTCCCGATGCCGCGCGGCTTCCTGCGGCGTCCCTCGGGGGAGGTCGTCCAGGAGCCCGACGAGCGCGCACGCGACAGCATCCACTTGGTCTTCGAGATCTTCGAGCGGCGACGCAGCATCCACGGCGTCGTCCGCTACTTCCACACCCACGCCCTCATGCTGCCCGACCGGCTGCGCGGCGGCCCGGCCAAGGGCGATCTCGTGTGGTCGCCCGTTACCCGGAACGCGGTGCTGAACCTTCTCACCAACCCGGCCTACGCGGGCGCCTACGCCTATGGCCGCAAGAGGCCGCCGCCACTGAAGCCAGGAGGGCGGAGCCGGGCAGCCAGCCCCGGCGAGTGGCAGATCCTGATCAAGGATCGCTGGCCGGCCTACATTGACTGGGAGACGTTCGAGAGGAACCAGTGCCAATTGCGGGCCAACCAGAGCAAGCACATCGGCGTCGCCCGCGGCGGGCCGTCGCTGCTGACCGGGATCCTGGTCTGCGGCCGCTGTGGCTCGCGCATGGTGACGACCTACCGCAACAACGGCCACAGCCTGCGCTACGAATGCACGCGGCGGATGATCAACCGTGGCGAGGAGCACTGCCAGGGCTTCGCCGGCGAAACCTTGGACGCTCTCGTCGCCGACCTGGTGCTGGCGGCGCTGCGGCCCGGCGCCATCGACGTGGCCCTGCAACTCGCCGAAGACGTCGAACTTGAACGCGCCCGGGAACACCGACAGTGGGCGTTGCGGCTGTGCTCCAACTGCTGCAGCGTGGACTGGCGGACGTAGACGACCGCCTGTCGATCAAGATGGCGCCCCTCCACCTTGCTCGGCAGCGTCCCGCTGCTCCGTTTCCAGCGGCTCATGACCGGCCTCCGCCAGATCCCGGCCTTGCGCCATGCGCCACGCCAGATGGCCGAGCAGAACCGCCAGCCTCTGCCGGCGCGCTCGCGGCAGGTCGCTCCAGGTCACTGTCTCGGTAGTCGTCGCTGGTTCGGGCATGGTGCTTCGCCACCCATTGCGCCAGCGCCCGCAGAGCCTCCACCCCGACGCCGGGCTCCGAATCCAACCCGACCTTCTTTGTAGAGGTTCCTTGTCGAGGGGATGGTCCTCATGTCGAAGAGATTGGAAGCCGGCCAGTTCCGCTGGCCGGCGATCCGCGACGGCGTGGTCCGTCTGAGCGCTGTGCAGTTCGCGCTTCTGCTCGACGGGCTGGAGTGGCGCACGGCCTCGCCGGCGCCGGTCAAAAAGCCGCGCTGGATGGGCTGAATGCGTTGATTCGCCTGGGGATTGTCGGGTTTTTGCGGTATGCTCCCGGGCATGGTCCAGCCTCCCGACCCGCTCCCCACAGACCCCGCCGAACTGGCCCGGATCAATCCGCGATCTGGTGGTCAGGAACGCGGAGTTGCAGGCGCGGGTGGAGACGCTGACGGCGCTGATCTTCGGAGCGAAGTCGGAAAAGGCTTCGGTGATCGACCCCGAACAGGGCCTTCTCGACCTCGGCGATCTCGCCCTCGAGGCCGCTCCGGCCGCCAACGACAACGCCGATCGGACACTCGGCCAGCCGAAGCGGCCCCCGCGTCGTCCGGCGCACCGCAACGTCGGGGCACTCCCCCGGCATCTGCCGCGCCTGGAGACGACCATCGAGCCGGAGAGCACCGCGTGTCCGTGCTGCGCCGGGGCGATGCACCGGATCGGCGAGGACGTTGCCGAGGCGCTGGACGTGATCCCGGCCGTGGTGCGCGTGCTGCGCACCACGGGGGTTCCCAGGTCGGCCGGCCGAAGGGCAAACGCGATCTGCTCTTCGGTGAACTTCGATTTCCTCATCGACAAGATCTCCCCGCTTCAGGTCAGCAATCTTGCCGGAAAACTCGCATTTTGCCTGGAGGGGTTTTCAGGTCGGGGGGCAGGCTCCGCCCGGCCCGCCATTCCCCTCCCTCCAATCAGAAGGTTGGAGGGAGCCCCCTGGCTGTAGAGGGTGGATCGTGGCGGGCGCCCTTGGTGGGCCAGTGTAGGGCACCAGCAAGGCGGACTGACGGCGGCACTCGACATGTCCTGGACACCGGCGAGCCGCCCGTCATAAATTTACAGACGGGCATCGCTGTGGAGGATGCGTTCCATGAGTTGGCGGACCGTCGTCCTCAAGAGCCGCCGTCTTAAGCTGGTGATATGCATCACGGCGTCGCTTTGGTTTATGGCGGCAGGAGCAGCGGAAGACGCAGCGGTCTGCACGAACCTGCCGTCTTCGGATCTCAAGGTCCTGGTTTTCCACCGTGAGGCCCGCATGGTGAGCGTCGGCCTGGAAGATCTGCGACTCCTCACTGAGGAGGCACGGGTTTCCGCCATGCTCCGACAGACACATCCTCTGACGTTCACCATGGCCAAGCTGTCGGCGCAGGCCGACGTTGACCACCGGGCCGCAGAGGTCGCAAGGAGCACGTTCTGTGCAGCCCCTCGGTCGGTCCGCGTCGGCATCGGCTTTCCTGAGCGGATCATCTACATCGCCGATGCGGCCGTCGCACAACCGTGCATCCAGCAAGAGCTGCTGGATCATGATGAGAAGCATGCGCGCGTGGACGATGAGGCCCTCATCGCCTTTCTCGCTCGAATCGAAGAGCCGCTCACCCAAACGCTCGCCACGCTGAAACGGCAGCCGGCGCCGAGCGCCCAAGTGGCGGCTGAACGCTTCGAAGCGGGTCTCCAGGCCTTCCTCGATGCCGCTCTGGCAGCCTTCGATGAGGAGCGCGCCCGGCTCCACAGCTTGGTGGATTCGGTAGAGGAAATCGAAAGGCTGCACAACGCCTGCGGAGGCGGTGTGCGCCGCCTGGAAGACGCTCCCTCCGGTAGCGAACGGCGCATATAAATCCAAGCCCCTATCAATGGTGCTTGTACCAGCCGATGCCCTTGATGTCGTTCCACGAATCGGAGCGGTGACACAGGGAGCACTGCGTCACCGTCGCGTGTTCAACGCCGGCGACCCTCTTTGAAACCATGGTAAAATGCTCCATGTAGTGGCTTGGCGGGGCCTGATGGCATTGCGCGCAGTCCTGCGACCGTGGCGAGGGATGCTTGAACTCGGCAACGCTCCAGCTTTGTGTGCCGTGGCAGTCCGCGCAGGCTTGGCCGAACAGCTCCCGGTGCGGGTCCCGGTTTGCGTGGCATTCGGCGCAATCCAGGCCGCCGGTATTTGCCACAACCAGCCGTTCCGGCTCCGCCGTCACATGCGCGACCACTCTGCGCCACACACTGTCGCCCGTGATCCAAGCCGCGCGATGACGGGCGGCTTCGGCGAGACGGTCGTGATCCATGCGCGTCGGGGTCATTGCCGCCCCCTGATGTTCGACATGGCAGCCTCGGCAATCCCCAATGCTGGCGTGGAAGGCCGTCGAGGGGTTCGCCAGCACCGTCTGGTTGGTGGCGTGGCAGGTGATGCACGAGGCGGCTTCGATGCCGCGATTGGGTGTGTGACAGCTCTCACAAGCATCCGCCAGGAAGGCGTGCGGTGCCGACAGTGCTCCAGGGGACACAGCCTCACGCCACGTGGGAAGCGGAGCGGAGCCGGTACGGTACACCGAGACAACGAGTGCCGCTGCCCCAAGCAGGCCAAACAACGCCACGATGCTGTAGAGGAGCGCCAGCTTCTTCATGGCAGCCACCCCAAGCCGTAATAGATTTCCGCCCAGATGTGCAACGCCAAGATTACGTACAGCACAACGGCGAACAGGCCATGGACCGCGATCCAGCGTGTCAGGACACGCTTCAGCGCCGCACGCGAGGCGATGGCAAACTCCAGATCGGCCATTCCATCGACCAGCGCACGTACCGCCACCGGGGACGACAGCGCATGGTCGGCGCCTCCATGCCGCCCCTCGGCGTAGGCGGCTGCCAAACCGTCGTAAGCTGCCCGGAATGTGGCCAGGGTCTCCTGCTGTTCGCGCAATTCAGCCGAAACAAACGCCATGTAGTAGCGGCCCATGAAACCGCTGACCACCACCGCGATCATGACACCGATCAGCGTCACTCCCATCGGACTGTCATACTTGTGGCCGGAATGCAGGATCGCCAGCACCGGCGCCAACACTCCAGCGTAGATGTGCACCTGAAGCAGCGTGCGCATCGACACGACCCGCGAGAACCGCTGGCGGACGCCGGGCAGGTACTTAAGGAAGGGATAGCCAAGCAGGGGCACCATCAGCAGGACTGCCACGATGCCAAGCATGCTCCCGGCCAAGCTGCCGGCGAAACGCGGGGACACGTGCAGCAGGTAGCCCGGCGCGAGGAACAGGACCAGAGCGACCAGAGCACCGATGGCGATTTTCTCGACCTCGCTCATCTCAGGCATCCACCACGAGGTTACCGACGGACTTGGCTTGACAGGCAAGCACAAAGCCTGCCTCCTTGTCGCCGGGCGCTAACCCGTCCTCGACCTCCATCGTCACGCTCCCTTCACGCAGCCGAACCTTACAGGTCCCGCAGGTGCCGGATCGGCAAGAGGAGTCAATCTCGACACCGACCGACTCCGCGACTTCGAGAACGCTCTTGTCCGGTGGCAGCGGCGCTGCCTTACCCGATCGGCTAAAGCGGATGGTCGCGCTCGCGGGCCCGGAGCTCACCGCAGCATGGCCGCTCGGAACGGGCGCTTCGCGGGGGCCGGCCGGTCCGAAGGCCTCGGTGCGTACCTGGGCCTTGGGAACGCCGAGCTCGTCGAGCAGAGCGCGGGTGGCGTTCATCATCGCCGGAGGGCCGCACAGATGAACGCGGCGCCGCGTGATCTCGGGGACGGTCTCGGTGATGAACGTTTTTGTAATATACCCCTGCGGACCCATCCAGCTCATGCCGGCGGCACGGGTCATCGTCGCGGCGATGTGGAGGTTCGCGTACCGGCGCTGCAGATATTCCAACTCCTCCTTGAAGATGAAGTCCTCGGTCGTGCGTGCGCAGTACAGAAGGAAGATGTCCCTCACCCACGCGCGGTCGGTGAGATAGCGGATGGCGCTCATCAGCGGCGTGATGCCAACCCCGCCGCCGATCAGGACAACGCTGTCGGCCTCCTCTCCGGTGAAGGTGAAGGAGCCCGATGGGGCGGTGATCTCGATGAGATCGCCCACGGCAAGCGTGTCGTGCAGATGCCGTGAGAAGACGCCGTTCTCCTCCCGTTTGACAGTCACCTCTAGGTAGTCGCGTCGGGTGGGCGACGATGCGATCGTGTAGGAACGCCGCACCGTTTTGCCACCGATCTCTGCTGAAAACGTTAGGAACTGGCCTGGCATGAAGTCGAACGGCCGCGGCCCGCCATCCGGAGCCACGAGACGGAAAGTCTTTACGCTTGGCGTTTCATGGAAGATGGCGGCCAAGCGCACTTTCCCCGACCATGCCTTTCCTGGAGCTGGTAGGGGGACGATCGGACCGGCAGCCGTTGGTACGCGGAGCGGCTCAGGGGCCGGCATGTCGACGGTGTCCCCCGATCGGGGAGCTGTCTGTACCGCTTGTGGCTGAACCTGTTGGACGGCGGAAACTGTAACGGCTGAGCCGCTCAGATGCCGCATCAACCGGGACGCCCGCCGTAGGCGAGCGAGTGACAGCAGCACCATCGTCACCGCAAAGGTGGACACAATCGCCATGGTGATGAGGTGAAACCACGACAGGCCAAGAGCACCGCCGGCGGGACGCTCCCCCTTTGGGACAGGCAGCTGCATCTGCTCCTTGAACCACGTCAGCGCGATCTGGCGAGGCGCCTGCCCCTCCGCCAGCGCCCGCAACGCAGCGCTTCCACTATCGACCATCGCCAAGCCGTCGCGCAGACGCTGCGAGGCGTGCTCCAGAGCCATGGCATCGCTGACTTCCATGGCACGGTGCAGATCGGCCTGGGCCTGTGTAACGGCGTCGCCTCCCAAAGCCACACGGGAACGGGCTTGGCGCTCAATCTCGGCGCGAGCCTCCAGGGATAGGACCGGCACGTCCATAAGCGCGGGGTAGAACTCCTTGGACGGCCGGGCACCCATGGCCGCCCCCATCATGTCGCCCATGCTTTCCATCATACCGCCGACGCCTCCTGGCGGCATCGGCGTTGCAGCGGGCGCATCGGAAGGGGGCGGTGCCATGGGGGGCATCGGAGCGGGTGCGGGCGCCGACTGGGCTGGATGATGCGCGCTGTGGGGATCGGCCGTTGCTTGCGCAGTGCTCGGTCTCGAGGCGGTCAGGACGACCAGGCAAGTGGCAGCAATCAGGGCGCGCCGTGGAGCGTGACGATCCGGACGGAAGACGCGCAAGCAATCACAAGTGTTCATGACCACCATCGACGTGTTCACCCTGTCAGCCACGCAGCGCGTCCGGGACGCGGCCGTTTGCCAACGGGACTCAGCGGAGCGTCGGCGCAATGTCTTCCATCAGCGTATAGGCAATGGACGAAGCAGCGAACGACACTTACTGTTTTGTGGTGAGCAGGCACGCGCTTTGGCGCCGACGCCGCCCTTGCACGCTCCCCGGAGGGAGCGGTCGACTGAAGCGACTGTCCTCCTCCGATTGAGCATGAACCGTCACGGCCTGCCCCAATGTATCGGTTCAGGGAGCCAATTAAGGCGACGAATAGCCTCCGTCGCCTTTTTTGGCAAGTTCACGGACGTCGGCAGCAACACCCGAAGCAGGTGTGACCATCATTGCGCCAGCCGTGGGCGCTACATGCGCCCTCCCATGCTGCCGCCGCCCTGTGGGGTGGACGGCGGCGTGCTGGATGGCGCCGCCTGCCCGGCCGGAGCACCGTCGCATGGAGGCATCGTCATGCCGGGCATCGCCGAACTCTGAGGCTGCTGAACACAGGGAGACGCGGCCGCTCCTGGCATGGGCTGGGGGGCCTGGTCGGAAGGCGCTGGAGTTGCAGGCGCTCCCATGCCCCCGCCCATGTTCATTCCCCCTCCCATAGGGGCGTGCTCCATCATGCCCATTCCACCGGATGGTGCCGGCTGGGCATTCTGGTTAGGGGCACTGCCGCCCATACTTCCTGGCCCCATGTTCATCATGTCCGCCCGGGCGCCTTCAGCGAGAGCGAACGAAAGGGCCACCACAGCGGTTCCAACCACAAGTAGGTTTTTCATCGGTAGCTCCCTCTGTAAATGCGATGAGTTATACAAGCACCAGCCACTCCGTTCGGCAACCGAAAATCCCACAACACTAATGTAGGCAAAGCGACTGCAGCGGGATGCTCTAGGACGCGCTATCGAGGCAGGGTCATTTCGAACCAGAGCAGCCCGATGTTCGTCGCCCGGCTGCGAAACGTCCTTGGCTTGGTCAGCGGAGAGGATTGTAGAAGTCCGGGGTGAAGGCTTGCATATCCAACGGGGCCGGCGCGGCGCGACCGCCGGAGCGGTCGAACAGGCCCAGCTTGCCGCGAGCAAATCTCAGGTACTGCTGGGCTTCGACCAACCGTCCCTGGTTGAACAGGTACTCGGCGAACTGCAAGTTCACACTGGCGACGATTCGCTCCGAGCGGCCGACGCTAGGAGAGGAGATATCGCGCAACGCCTGCTTGGCCTCGCTCAGCTGGCTGGCGAACGACGCAATGGCAGCATCCTGCTGCGGGGCAGCAAGAACTGCGGCGGTTCCGAACAGCATCGTGGAGACAAGGGCGACCACAGTGGCCTTCCGGATACTCATGGCACTCTCCATCGTGGCTCTCGCCGATGGCAAAAGCGGAACCGGTGTTTCGGCAGCTGTGCCCGCCGCCGCACGCCCGTTCTAAAGATTATTAGGAGCCATCCACGTTGCAGAAGTAAGACGCAAAGGTAACAAATTGTTGCGTGCGCGACCAGGCCGTGTATAAACTAGAGAATGTTCCAGTTGTTTTAGCTCATAGCCAGAGGTGGCGAAGTAATTTGCGCGTTCGTCCGGAGCAAAATCGTCCAGGAGTTGCTCAATGAGTTGCCGGATGGCCTCCTTCGTTCGAGCGGCGGCTTTTGCTTAATGGGGCCTCGAGCTTGGCGACCCGAGTGTTTCATACTGCCGCCCTCTTGATCGTTTAGTTCGTTTGACGCGTGCCCGCAATTCATCGAGTGTCTCGTCCGACATGGTGATCTGCCAGGGTTGGCCCTTTGCGCTTTGGGCTCCCGTGAGCAAGCCTGCCTTCAGCCAGTCGAAGACCACCTGCGTCGTGATTCCCACAGCTTTCGCCACGCCCTGAACCGAGTAGGTTCCGTCGGGCCAGCGATCTGGGTTTGGGCTCGTCCCGTTGATCTTGACCGTCGCGATCCCCCACCGCTTGCGCAGCAGGTGGACGAGTTCTCCTCTAAACGGTGTTCCTTTCGCGGTCAGGAAGCCTTCGGCATTCAGCACCGCCGCGATCGCCGCGTCCATGTTACCGCTCCGTTCAGGGCGCGGATGCGGTGTTCGAGCCGCTCGAGTTCGGCATGCTGATCATAGCCGTGCACCCGCCGCCGCACCCAGTGCTCGCTGACCGCGCCGGTTTACCAGACAATCCGCACGTTGACCTGTCCCGGGCGGCACTTCTGATCGAGGATCACCTCCTGCATGACGAGCCGCAGGATGCGCTTGCGATCGGCGGCCGTCGTGGTGGCCGCGTGCCAGACGCGGTCGATGTCCTGTCCCAGGGCCAGGATGATGTCGCGGTCGGCCTCACATAGCGCCGGCGGTTGCTCCCGTTGCCAGCGATCATACTCCTGCTCGACGCGCTCCACGCACCGCAGCGCTTCCTCCCAGGCCCGTTCCAGCGACCGCGCCACCAGCCGGTTTTCCGGTTCGACCGCATCGTATTGCCGACGGGCGCGTTCCGCTTCGTATCGCGCCCGCTCGCGCCGGAGTGCCCACTGCCGCTCCAGAAGCCGGGCTTCCGCCTCCAGTTCGCCCAATGCGGCAACGGCCACGGCGACCTTGTCGGGCTCCAGCGCCTCCAGCAGCAGGCGTTCGACTTCGGCATCGACCCCAAGTGCACGCACCTCCTGGCACTGCGGCCCTTCGCCCCGCTGATGTTTGTCGGCGACGCAGCGGTAGAACGCAGCGGTAGACGGGATAGTCGCCGTCGGGTGTGAATAAGCGTGGAATAAGGGTTCATCCGCGCGTTCGGTGCTGAGGTGGCGAGGGCCGCAGAGATGGCCGGCGCGGTGGTCGTCAGGCGGCGCACAAGACGCGCTGACGGAGCAGATCGAACTTGGCGCGGCCGAACATCTGCCGCTTGATGAGCTTCAGGCGGTTGATCTGCCCCGCGACGGGGCCATTGCTCCAGGGGTCCTGGAGAGCGGCCTGCAGCGCGTCGAGATCGGCGGCCAAACCTTGTGCAAAGCTGCGCAACCCCGTCGCGGATGCCGCCTCCAGCTACGCGGCGAGGGACCTCGCGCTCTGCCGGCGCAAGAGCTTCCCGAAGTCATTGATGAGGTCCGCCACCTGACGGATGCCCGGCGCGACTGCCCGCACGGTGCCCTCTGTGCCAACGTCGAGTGAGACAGCCGCCTGCTGAAATGATCGGTAGAGGGCGCTGTTGAGGACCCGATGAGCACACCGACACTGCCCCACGTTTCCACCGCCCAGTCCGCTCCCGATCCG
>JBKHVJ010000414.1:0-8055 GCA_046570145.1 Alphaproteobacteria bacterium | reverse complement strand
GACGGTGGGCTGCACGCCTTGGCGGTGCAGGGTGTAGCCGGCCGGCGTGTAGATGCGGCTCCAGGTCAGGAACAGCTCGCCGTCGTTTGGCAGCCGGGTGACGGTCTGGACGCTGCCCTTGCCGTAGCTGGACGCGCCCACCACCACCGCACGACCGGAGTCCTGCAGCGCCGACGCCACCACCTCCGCCGAGGAGGCGGAGCGGCCGTCGACCAGCACCACCAGCGGCAATCCGTCCAGCAGATCGTCCGGGTTGGCGTCGAAGCGCTGGCGGCTTTCCGGATTGCGCCCTTCGGTGGAGATGATCCGGCCGCGGCGCATGAACAGGTCCGCCACTGCGACCGCCTGGTCCAGCAGCCCGCCCGGGTTGCCGCGCAGGTCCAGCACCATCCCGTTCAAGGTCGCACCGGCGGTCTGACGGATGGCGTTGACCGCCGCCCGCAGGCTGGAAGCGGTGGTGGCGTTGAAGCGGTCGAGCTTGACGATTCCGACGTCGCCGGACAGCGAATAGGTGATGGTGTTGGGCACCACCCGCTCCCGCCGCAGCGGAAGGCGGCGCGGGGCGCCGTTTTCGCGGGCGACGGTCAGCGTGACCAGGGTGCCCGTCGGGCCGCGCAGCCGGTCGCGCATCTCGGCCTGGGTCATCCGCGCGGTCAGGTCGCCGTCGATCGCCAGAAGCTGTTCGCCGTCGATGATGCCGGCCCGTTCAGCCGGGCTGTGCGGCATGATATCATGCACGGTCACGCGGCCGTTGGCGTTGCTGTCCAGCGAGATGCCGACGCCGCCATAGCCTTCGCGTTGCGCCCGCTCGTTGGTGGCGCGCTGGACGCCGGTGTAGCGGGAATAGCCGTCCAGATCGGCGGTGATGCCGTCGAACACCACCTGGTACAGCCGTTCCGGCGTGGCTTTGGAGAGGACGGGGGAATGGCTGCGCGCGCGGTCGATGACCCGGGTGGTCAGCGCCGCCCAGGCACCGGAATCGGCGTCCGGCGCCGCCCCGTACTCCGCGGCCAGAGTGCCCGACACGTACAGGCGTACAGTGCTGCCGGCACGCTCCACCGCCACGGCGGGATCGAGGGCGCTCAGGCCCTTCAACCCGTCCAAACCCAGGCGGTTGAAGGAGACAGAGTCGAGATACACCTCGGCGATCTTGCCGAAGCCGACGGCGAAGACCTGCTCGCTGACGGGCGGCGGTGCGCTCGCCGGAAGGGATTGGGTGGGGGCAGCGATGGCGGTGGAGGCGAGCAGCGCCGAGGCGGATAGCTGGAGGGCGGAATGGCGAATGGAGCGGCGCAGGCGGCGCGCCATGCTCGACAACGCGGGGATCCGAAACGGCGACACGCGTGACGGTACGGTTTGATCGCACGCGCTGTGATCGCAATTGGCCATGGGGCGAACCGCGGCCTCCCTTTCCTGCAGCCGGACCGGACGAGGATGGTGCCGGTCCCGGATGGGGGATAGATACACCTTCGTTCAGGAGGGTGTGCGGGACAAAATTGCGGAGCGATTCGCAATGTTGCGGATTGTCCCGGCCTGTGTCGCCCAGGTCACGCTTGTATGGTGCGGCAGGGACGAACCCTTGGCTTTGCCACGAGTCCGCCATAGGTTCGCCACACTGCTTAAGCGTTGCCGTGGAGCAACGGTGTCGGCTGGAGACCTGGAGTCAGTCGGAGTCGGCCAGCCGGAAGAGCATGCTGCCGCTGACCGGATCGGCCTCCGTCAGCACCACCTTGACCGGGCTGCTGAGGCGGTACGTCCGCCCCGTACGCTGCCCCACCAGGGCGTGCGCCGCCTCGTCATGGTCGTACCGGTCGTCGGGCAGGGTGCTGGCCGGGATCAGCCCGTCGGCGCCGCTTTCGTCCAGCCTTACGAACAGCCCGAAGCGGCTGACGCCGGCGATGCGGCCGCTGAAGCGTTCCCCGACCCGGTCGGCCAGGAAGGCGGCGGTATAGCGGTCCACCGCGTCGCGTTCCGCGGCGGCGGCGCGGCGTTCGGTGCCGGACAGATGCTCCCCGATCTCCGCCAGCCGGCCCAGCGTCTCATCGTCGAGCCCGCCGACGCCCAGGCCCAATGTGCGGATCAGCGCCCTGTGGACGATCAGGTCGGCATAGCGGCGGATCGGGGAGGTGAAATGGGCGTAGCGGTGCAGGGCCAGCCCGAAATGGCCGATGTTGTCCGGGCTGTAGGCGGCCTGGGCCTGGGCGCGCAGAATCACCTCGCTGACCAGCGGCGCGTGCGACGTGCCCTCCACCTTGCGCAGGATGCGGGTGAAGTGGCTGGGCGTCAGGTCGGCGCTCTTGCCCAGCGGATGGCCGATGCCGGCGAGGAAGCCGCGCAGCGCTTCCATCTTGTCCATCGAGGGGCGGTCGTGGATGCGGTAGAGGCCGGGCATGGTGCGCCGTTCCAGCACCTCCGCCGCCGCGACGTTGGCGGCGATCATGAACTCCTCGATCAGCCGGTGGCTGTCGTGGCGTTCGCGCACCGCGATCTCGGCGACCCGGCCGCGCTCGTCGATGCGGACGCGGCGTTCCGGCAGGTCGAGTTCCAGCGTGCCGCGCTTGGCACGGGCGGCGGCCAGGCGGGCATACGCGCCGAACAGCGGGGCGATCACGCTTTCGGCAAGCGGCGCCGTTTCCTCGTCCGGGCGGCCGTCGTGGCAATCCTGCACCTGTTCATAAGTCAGCCGCGCCGCCGACCGCATGAGTCCGCGAACCAGCCGGTGCCGGATCAGCACACCGTTGCCGTCGATCCACAGGTGGAAAGCCAGACAGGCGCGGTCCTCTCCCGGACGAAGCGAACACAGCCCGTTCGACAGCGCCTCCGGCAGCATCGGCACGACGCGGTCGGGGAAGTATACCGAGTTGCCGCGCTCGTACGCTGACCGGTCGAGTGCCGATTCCGGACGCACGTAGTAGGACACGTCGGCGATGGCGACGATCAGGTGCCAGCCTTCCGGGTTCTCCGGGTCGCTGTCCGGCTCCGCCCACACCGCATCGTCGAAGTCGCGGGCATCGGCACCGTCGATGGTCACCAGTGGAATGTCGCGCAGATCCTCCCGCTGCATCAGCGCCGGCACCGCGGCCAGTTCCGCTTCGCGCAGGGCAGCGTGCGGAAAGGCGGTAGGGATGCCGTGGGCATGGATGGCGATCAGGCTGAAGGCGCGCGGTTCGTCGGTGGAGCCCAGCCGTTCCACCACGCGGGCCTGCGGCTGGCCGGCGCGCCCGGCCGGCAGGATGTCGGCGAAGACAAGGTCGCCCGCTTCGGCATCGCCGCGGTTGGGCGGCAGCACGAGGAACTCGGTCTTGTGTCGGCGGTCGGTCGGCAGGATGCGCCCGCCGTCGGCGCTCGGCCGGTAGACGCCGAGGATGCGGCCCTCGCGCTCGCCCCCATCTCCATTGCCGATGCGGCGGATGACGCGGGCCTCATAAAGGCGGTCGTTGATGCGGGCGAGCTTCGCCAGCAGCGTGTCGCCAACCGCCAGCGGCTTTCCCTCGCCCCGCGGTTTCTTTTCCGGCAGCAGGAAGATGCGCGGCGGGTTGCCCTCGCCGGTCCAGGTCAGCGGGCGGGCCGACAGCTCGCCATCGGGGTCGACGCCGGTGATCAGCAGCACGGCGACGGCCGGCAGGGACTGCGGCGGGGCCATGCGCTTGTTGCGGCCGCGCTCCACCGCTCCATCGGCCTCCAGTTCGCGCAGCAGGTCCTTCAGCATTTCGCGGTCGGCCGAACCGGACAGCTTGAAGGCGCGGGCAATCTCGCGCTTGCCGACGGGGGTGGTGCTGGACCGGATGAAGGCGAGAATGGCGTCCTTGCCGGGGAAATGGCTGTCGGTCACGGGGCGGGCAGTCCGTCGGTTCTTGTCGCTGGAACGGCTATATAGGGATCGATCCGCAGCAGGTTTACTCTGGACCGGGGCTCGTCGCCCATGGCCTGCCGGCCATCGCGCGGATGGCGTCGCTGCGCTCCACCGCCTCGCGGAAGCCGGCGAGCGGGAAACGCACCTCCGTCTTCTCGCCGGCCGGCGACTGGCCGACGATGGAGACCTCAGGCGCCGGTGCGATCCGCTCCACCATGCGGCGGTTGATGTCGGGATCGGTCACGGCACAGGTGTTGGTCTCGAAGCGGTAGGGCTTGCAGGGGGAATCGGGCTTGAACACCGCCCGGTCGGCCCAGACCCGCACCAGCTTGTCGAGGTCCAGCGATTCGGCGGAGACGCGGAAGCGCAGCCCCTCGCGCCATTTCTCGGTCGAGCGCAGCCAGACCAGCCGGGCGGTGCGGTCGTTGGTGCCGCGGGCGGTCAGTTCGCATTCCACCTGCCGGGTGGCGGTCCAAAGCTGACAGTAGAGCTTCCAGGACTTGAAGGTCTCGTCGAATTCCTGGAAGGGTCTGTTGTCCGCCGCGGCAGCATGGGATGCGGCGATCAGCATCGCCAGGGCAAGGATCAGGCGCTGTCCGTGGCGGCGGGCGGGCATGGGATGGTCACTCCCGACGCTCAGCCCGGCGACGCAGCAGATGGTCGGCCAGCACGCAGGCCATCATCGCCTCGCCCACCGGCACGGCGCGGATGCCGACGCAGGGGTCGTGGCGACCCTTGGTCAGGATGTCGGTGTCATTGCCGGCGGTGTCCACCGTCTGGCGCGGCGTCAGGATGGAGCTGGTCGGCTTCACCGCGAAGCGCACGACGATGTCCTGGCCGGTGGAGATGCCGCCCAGGATACCGCCGGCCTGGTTGGACAGGAACTGCGGCTGGCCGTCGGCGCCCATGCGCATCTCGTCGGCATTCTGCTCGCCGGTCAGTTCGGCGGCGGCGAAGCCGTTGCCGATCTCCACGCCCTTCACCGCGTTGATCGTCATCATCGCGCAGGCGAGGTCGCTGTCCAGCTTGTCGTAGAGCGGATCGCCCAGGCCGACCGGCACGCCGGACGCCACCAGCTCCACCACGGCGCCGACCGATGAGCCGCTCTTGCGGATGCCGTCGAGATACTCGGCCCACTGGGTGGCGGCGACCGGGTCGGGGCAGAAGAAGGGGTTGTTGTCGGTCTCCGCCCAGTCCCAGCGGCTGCGGTCTATCTTGTGCGGGCCGATCTGCACCAGGGCGCCGCGCACCTGGATGGCGGAGCCCAGCACCTTGCGTGCCACCGCACCGGCGGCGACCCGGCAGGCGGTTTCACGCGCCGAGGAACGTCCGCCGCCGCGGTAATCGCGGATTCCGTATTTCTGCCAGTAGGTGTAGTCGGCATGGCCCGGGCGGAATTTGCCGGCGATGTCGCTGTAGTCCTTGGAGCGCTGGTCGGTGTTCTCGATCAGCAGCGAAATCGGGGTGCCGGTCGTCCTGCCCTCGAACACGCCGGACAGGATCTTCACCCGATCGGGTTCCTGGCGCTGGGTGGTATAGCGGGACTGGCCGGGCCGGCGCTTGTCCATCCAGGGCTGGATGTCGGTTTCCGCGACAAGGTCGAGCAGCGACGGGCAGCCGTCCACGACGACGCCGATGGCCGGACCGTGGCTTTCGCCCCAGGTGGTGAAGCGGAAAAGCGTGCCGAAGCTGTTGCCGGCCATGGTGAACATCCTCCCGAAACGAACCCGCGCCTGCGACTTCATAATGTGTGAAGAAGCGGGGGGTTTCTTGCGGCCTTTCGGCGGCAAGGTCAAGGAAGCGATGAACCGATTTCCAAGGGGGTTTTTTTAAAAGAGGAGAATGGTGCTGCCAGAGAGGATTGAACTCTCGACCTCTCCCTTACCAAGGGAGTGCTCTACCACTGAGCTACGGCAGCCCCGATAACCGATCATCGCAGAGGCGATGCGTCCGGGTGAGGCGTTCAGGCTTGACCGCCCCCCGAAGTGGCGCGGGTTATGCCACAGGCCTTTTGGGGATGCAAGCGCTTAAAATCACCTCGTCGCTCACTTTTTTTCGCGCCCGGAACGAGCCTGGAAATCAGGCCTGCGTGGCGGCGGGCGGAAGCACCGCTTCGGCGCGGAAATCGGGCACGACGGTGCCGAGGATGGACAGCACACGCTCGCCGTCGCCGGCCCGCGCCGCCGCTTCCAGTTCGGCCACCGCACGGTTGACCAACGCATAGTCGATCAGCCGGGGGGAAGCCAGGAAGACGCCGTCGGCCTCGGTGCGGCTCGGCGCCTCCGCGGCGGTCAGGATTTCCTCGAACAGCTTCTCCCCGGGGCGCAGGCCGGTGAAGGCGATCTCGATGTCCACCCCCGGCCGGTAGCCGGCCAGCCGGATCATCTGGCGGGCGAGGTCGGCGATCTTCACCGGCTCGCCCATGTCGAGCACCAGGATCTTGCCGCGGTCCTCGGCACGGGTCGCGCCGTGGGCCGACGCCTGCAGCACCAGTTCCACCGCCTCGCGCACGGTCATGAAATAGCGGCGCATGTCGGGATGGGTGACGGTCAGCGGCCCGCCCTGCGCCAGCTGCCGGGTGAACAGCGGCACGACCGAGCCCGAAGATCCCAGCACATTGCCGAAGCGCACGGTCATGTAGCGGGTGGCGTGCTCCGTCCCGTCGCGCGGCGGCAGAACGTCGAGCGCCTGGCAATAGGTCTCGGCGAAGCGCTTGGCCGCGCCCATCACGCTGGTCGGACGGATCGCCTTGTCGGTGGAGATCAGCACCATGGCGAGGCAGCCGGCGGCGCGCGCCGCATCGGCCACGTTGCGGGTGCCGATGACGTTGGTCAGCGCGCCCTCGCACGGGTTGGCCTCCACCAGCGGCACATGCTTCAGCGCCGCGGCGTGGAAGACCAGGGCGGGGCGCTCGTCCTGGAACAGGCGGATGACGCGGTCGCGGTCGCGCACGTCGGCGATGACGGCGCGGGTGTCGAGGCCGGGGAACTTCTCCCGCACCTCCATCTCGATGCTGTAGAGGTTGAACTCCCCGGCATCGAGCAGGATCAGCCGTTCCGGTCCCAGTGCGGCGATCTGGCGGACCAGCTCGCTGCCGATGGTGCCGCCGGCGCCGGTGACGATCACCCGCCGTTCGCCGACCAGCCCGGATATGGCGCCGCGGTCCAGCACCGCCTGCGGCCGGCCCAGCAGATCCTCCAGCGCGATGGGGCGCACCTCCACGCCCTTGCCTTCGCCGAGCGCCGACTTGAACTCGGTCAGGCTGGGCAGGCGGGACATGACCAGCCCCAGCGCCTCCGCCCGGTCGAGCAGGCTGCGCAGGGTCGATCCCTTCAGCTCGGCATTGCCCTTGGTGACGATCAGCCGCTGCGGCCTTTCGCCCTTGCGCTCCAGCGTCTGGACCACCTGTTCCAGGTCGTCGGGGCCGCCCAGAACCGGGACGCCGCGCACGGCATGGCCGATGCGCCGGCCCTTGTCGTCGAGGATACCGACCACGCGGTAAGCCGACTGCCCCGGCTGGTCGAGCGAGCGGATGAACAGCTCCGCCGCGTCGCCGACGCCCAGCAGCAGGACGGGGATGCGCGGCACGCCCTCCACCGCCTCGGCCCAGCTGAAGCGGCGGTCCTTCAGGAAGCGGTAGGCGAAGCGGGGGCCACCCAGCAGCAGCATCTGCACCAGCCAGAGGATCGGCGGCAGCGAGCGGGGAAGCAGCTCGGCGCGCGTCAGCAGGAACATCGCCAGCACGAAGCACAGCACCGCCACCGTGACGGCGCGCACCACCTGGATCAGGTCGGGGATGGAGGCGTAGCGCCAGATGCCTCGGTACAGCCCGAACAGCACGAAGACCGCCGCCGACAGCCCGACCAGAACCGGCAGCGCGATGGACAGCGCGTCGAAGTAAAGGCCGAAGGCGGAACCGCCCACCCGCAGATAGAGTGCCACGACCAGGGCCACCCCGGTCATCACCAGATCATGCAGGAACACCAGGGATGCCCGTGCGGACGGGATGCGCATGCCGCTAAACCTTGTTCATTCGTTCGGCCTTGAGAACCCGCAACCGCACCTGTCGATGGCGGATCCGGCCCGGAAATCAGCCGCGGGAAGCTTTGAACCATTCCGCGGTGGCGCGCAACCCGGTCGCAAGGTCATGGGGCGGGTGCCAGCCAAGCCTGTTGCGGATGGGGCCGTCATCCACCGTCAGC
>JBKHVJ010000413.1:0-15737 GCA_046570145.1 Alphaproteobacteria bacterium | reverse complement strand
CTGACGGTAAAGGCCCGGCAGGGGCGGGTGATCCATATGGATGCGATCCCCTGCGACGACCCCCGCGTCATCCTGACGGCGCTCCGCGAGTGGGGCGAACCGCCGGACGAGGTGCGTGACACACTGCCCGCACTGGGCGGCAACAGGATCCTGCTGGAGACGCGGCTCGGCGACTCGGTTCGTGCCTCGGTTCGTCGCCATGGCATGAAGGTGGAGGTCGTTTTCATCGATGCCGACGGTCGGCGGGTGGCGGAGTTGAGGGCCGGCAGTCTCGAAGCGCTGGACGCCAAGGCAGGGGAGCTGCTGCGCCTGTCGCAGCGGACGCGTGCGGTGCTCAGCGCCTGGCTGTCGGCGGAACCGCTGTGGCTGGCGGCATTCCTGCTGGGTGGCCCGTTCCTTGGGGCTCTGCTGATCGTCTTCGGGGCGCAGGTGTCGCCGGAGCAGGTGTTGCTCAGCGCCTATGCCGGGGCTGCCGGGCTGGTCGCCGCCTTTGAGCTGCTGCGCGCCGGCTATGCGGAGTGGGTGCTGGCGCCCCCGGACAGTTTTCCGCGCGCCTGACCCGGACCGGCCGATCAAGGAAGCGGCGCCCCGGATGGTCCGGGGCGCCGTTCTCATGTCCGCGTCATGCGCGGACTGACAGTGTCAGGCGTCAGGCCGCCCGCTGGGTCAGGGCGGGAGCCGGAGCGGGCGCTTCGACCTGCACCGTGTCGCTGCCGGCGGCGGTGACGATCGGAATGCTCCGCGGCTTCATCGCTTCGGGTACCTCGCGTGCCAGCTCGATGTGCAGGAGGCCATTCTGAAGAGACGCGCTGGTCACCTTGATGAAGTCGGCGAGCTGAAAGCGGCGCTCGAACGCGCGGCCGGCGATACCCCGGTAGAGGAATTGGCCGGTCGCCTCCTCCTTCTTAGCTTTACCCGTGACGGTCAACGAGTTCTGGTGCGCGGTGATGTTGAGGTCATCGATACCGAAACCGGCGATGGCCATGGTGATCCGGTACGAATCCTCGCTCATCTTTTCGATGTTGTAGGGAGGGTAGGACGCCGCCTCGTCACCGGTGGTCGCGGTCTCCAGCAGACGCGACAGGCGGTCGAAACCGACGGTGGAACGGAACAACGGCGAAAGGTCGTAGCTGCGCATGACATATCCTCCAAAAGAGCGATACAGCCGTCGAGGACCACGGCTTCGGTCGGTCCTCTCTGGGCGGGTTTGGTGGCAGACCCCGTATGGGCATCCGCCGGACGAGCGAGAGATAATCGACACCATGCCCTGTTCAAGAGGGCGCGCGCACAAATCCGGGTGAGACCCCGCCTGGGGTTGCCGGGTACCGCCCAGTCACCAATTGTTAATCAGTTGCGGCAAGGCTCAAGCTAGGGCCGTAAGTCCGCGGGAGGGGGCCGACGACCATGACTTCGCACACCTTCTTCTTCAACGGTCCCTACGACGAGACCATGGCCCTCTTGATCGAGGCGCGGAATTACATCGCCTATCACGACGCGGCCGAACACCGGAAACTGCCGCCGCAGGTCCGCCTGCAGATCTCCTACGAGTCGATGCGGGTGACCAGCCGACTGACCCAGGTGATGGCCTGGCTGCTGGCGCAGAAGGCCGTGCATGCCGGCGAGATGACGAAGGAGCAGGCGGCGAGCGAGGATTTCGCGCTGTCCGGCGGCGAGATCTGTTCCGACCCCAGCGGTCCCGACAACGAGGATTTGCCGTCCGGCCTGCGCAGCCTGCTGGAGCGCAGCCATAGCCTGTACATGCGTGTCCACCGGCTCGACGCCATGGTCCGCGCCGACGTGGAGCGCGAGGCCGCGGCGGCGGTGGGGTGAAAGCGTCCCGAGACACGCGGCCACCGCGACATGCACAAACGAAAAGGGCGTCCGAACCGGTCGGACGCCCTTTTCGCATCGGCAGGATAGAAGCGCGAGAACCGCTTACTTCTTGAGGCCGAAGTTCGCGAAGCGCTTGTTGAACTTGGCGATCTGCCCGCCGGTGTCCAGCAGCTTCTGCACGCCGGTCCAGGCCGGGTGCGACTTCGGGTCGATGTCGAGGCGCAGCGTGTCGCCCGGCTTGCCCATGGTGGAGCGGGTCGTGAACGAGCTGCCGTCGGTCATGACCACGGTGATCTCGTGATAGTCGGGATGGATGTCAGTCTTCATGGCCGGGGTTCCTGCAAAGCGAGCGGCGTCTATACCAAAACACCTCCGCCGGCGCAACCCTGGAATCGTCCCTCATTCGAGGCATCCATACCAGTGTCGGCGGGCGGTTTCCGGGTGGTTTCACCCGTCGGTCGCCTTGTTGGTGCCTTTCAACCACGCTATATGGCAGCGATCCGCAGCAATACCCCCAACAGACAAGCGGGAACAGCGTGGCTCGCCAATCCTCCCCCGACCTGATCGCCGCCTCCACCCGCGGCGAGGCGGATGCCCGCCGCCGTGACCTTGGGCCGCTGCGCCGGCTGGTGCCGTTCCTGCTTCCATACAAATTGCGCATCCTGGGCGCCATGGCGGCGCTGACCGTGGCGGCCGGCACCGTGCTGGGGCTGGGGCAGGGGATGCGGGTGCTGATCGACCAGGGCTTTGCGGGCGGCGACACCTCGCTGCTCGACCGGGCGCTGCTGGTGCTGCTGGGGGTGATCGCGCTGATGGCGGCGTCCACCTACGGCCGGTTCTATCTGGTCAGCTGGATCGGCGAGCGGGTGGTCGCCGACATCCGGCGTGCCGTCTACGACCATGTGCTGACCCTCTCGCCGGGCTTCTTCGAAACGACCAAGACCGGCGAGATCCTGTCGCGCCTGACCACCGACACCACGTTGCTGCAGGTGGTGGTCGGGTCGTCGGCCTCCATCGCGCTGCGCAACGCGCTGCTGTTCCTGGGCGGCACCGGCATGCTGCTGATCACCTCGCCCAAGCTGACCGGGCTGGTTGCCCTGGTGGTTCCGCTGGTGGTGGCGCCCATCGTGTTCTTCGGCCGGCGGGTGCGCAAGCTGTCGCGCGACAGCCAGGACCGCATCGCCGACGTCGGCTCCTTCGTGGAGGAGACGCTGGCCGCCATCCGCACGGTTCAGGCCTACACCCACGAAGCCATCGACCGGACCCTGTTCGGCAAGCGGGTGGAGGAGGCGTTCGATGTCGCCATCCGCCGCGTGCGGGTGCGGGCGCTGATGACGGTGATCGTCATCGTGTTGGTGTTCGGCGCCGTCGGCATCATCCTGTGGATCGGCGGCCATGACGTGGTGGCCGGCCGGCTGACGCCGGGCGAGCTGTCGGCCTTCGTCATCTATTCCGTGGTGGTGGCCGGATCGGTCGGTGCCATCAGCGAGGTGATCGGCGATCTGCAGCGCGCCGCCGGCGCGACCGAGCGGCTGTTCGGCCTGCTGGCCATCGAGTCGGAAATCCGCGCGCCGGCCGCACCCAGGCCGCTGCCCAGCTCGGCGGCGGGGGCGCTGTCCTTCGACTCCGTCCGCTTCCACTACCCCTCGCGCCCCGATTGGGCAGCGCTGGAGGGCTTCTCCTTGGACGTGAAGCCGGGCGAGCGGGTGGCGCTGGTCGGCCCGTCGGGGGCCGGCAAGTCGACGGTGTTTCAGCTTCTGCTGCGCTATTACGATCCACAGACCGGCTCCGTCCGCCTCGACGGAGTCGAACTCCGCGATGCCGATCCGGTGGCGGTGCGCCGCCGGCTGGGGCTTGTGGCGCAGGACCCGGTGGTCTTCTCCGCCAACGCCTGGGAGAACATCCGCTACGGCCGCCCCGATGCGTCGGACGCCGAGGTGCGCGCCGCTGCCGAGGCCGCCCATGCGCTGGACTTTCTCGACGCCCTGCCGGAGGGGCTCGGCACCTTCCTGGGCGAGAAGGGCGTACGGTTGTCGGGCGGCCAGCGCCAGCGCCTCGCCATCGCCCGCGCCATCCTGCGCGACCCTCCGGTGCTGCTGCTGGACGAGGCGACCAGTGCGCTCGATGCAGAGAGCGAACGGATGGTGCAGGACGCGCTCGACCGGCTGATGCATGGCCGCACCACCCTGATCGTCGCCCACCGGCTGGCGACGGTGCTGAACGCCGACCGCATCGTGGTGATGGACAAGGGCCGCGTGGTGGAGACCGGCACCCATGCCGAACTGGTGGCGCAGGGCGGACTCTATGCGAGACTGGCGGCGCTGCAGTTCGACCGGGCGGATTTGGCGCTGTAGGGGGCATCGACGCTTTCACTCGACCGCGCTACCCTCCTCCCACACCCAACCGGCGGGGCAGGGCGATGGCGCGGATATCGGTGGGCCGCCTGATGGCGGTGATGGTGAAGGAATTCATCCAGATGCGGCGCGACCGGCTGACCTTCGCCATGATGGTGGGGGTGCCGATCCTGCAGCTGATCCTGTTCGGCTTCGCCATCAACTCCGATCCCAAGGCGTTGCCGACCGCCGTGCTGGTCGCCGATTCCAGCCCCTTCGCCCGGACGTTGGTGGCGGCGATGGAGAACTCCCGCTATTTCGCGATCACCCGTGCCGCGACATCGGAGGCCGAGATCGACCGGCTGCTGGCGGAGGGGGAGGTGCAGTTCGCCGTCACCATCCCCGCCGGCTTCGCCCGCGACCTGCAACGCGGCACCCGCCCGGTTCTGCTGGTGGAGGCGGATGCGACGGACCCGGCGGCGACCGGCAACGCGCTGTCGGCCCTGTCCATCATCGCGCGGCAGGCGTTGAACCCCGACCTGACCGGGCCGTTGGCGGGCTTGCGCACCGGGCCGGACCCGGTGGAACTGCGTGTCCACCGCCGCTACAACCCGGAAGGCATCACCCAATACAATGTGGTGCCCGGCCTGATGGGCGTGGTGCTGACCATGACCATGGTGATGATGACGGCCCTGGCCGTCACCCGCGAGCGGGAACGCGGGACCATGGAGAACCTGCTGGCCATGCCGGTCCGACCGTTCGAGGTGATGCTGGGCAAGATCGTTCCCTTCGTCGCCGTCGGCTATGTCCAGGTGCTGCTGATCGTGGTGGCGGCGCGGCTGCTGTTCGACGTGCCCATCGTCGGCAGCCTCGGTCTGCTGTCCGCCGTGCTGATCCTGTTCATCGCCGCCAACCTCGCCGTCGGATTCACCTTTTCCACGCTGGCCCGCAACCAGCTGCAGGCGATGCAGATGTCCTTCTTCTTCTTTTTGCCGTCGATGCTGCTGTCGGGCTTCATGTTCCCCTTCCGCGGCATGCCCGGCTGGGCGCAGGCGGTGGGGGAACTGCTGCCGCTGACCCACTTCCTGCGCATCGTCCGCGGCATCCTGCTGAAAGGAAACGGGCTGGCCGAGATCGCGGCGGAGGTGCTGGCGCTTCTCCTGTTCCTGACGGTGGTGACGGTGGTGGCGCTGAGACGCTATCGCCAGACGCTGGACTGAGCGCCGTCAGGCCGCTGCTTCGACCAAGGGGCGCACCCCGGATGGACCGGAACGGCAACTGACCGTTCGGTTGTGCGGCCAGGATGCATCCTCCATCATTCCTTAACCACGACTCCGCTATAGCCGTAACAGTGGCGGTGCTGGCGGCGGTGCTGGCGGCGGTGCTGGCGGCGATGCGGGGAACGGAAATGGGATTTCGCGCTTTCGGGGGGCGTGCCTTCAGGGTTGTCGCGTGCGTCGGGCTGGCCGTCGCCCTGCTGGCGTCGGGTGGGGCCGACGCCAAGCAACGGAAGAAGAAGCCGGCGCCGATCCCGGCCTATGCCACCAGCGTCGCCTGGGGTGCGGTGTCCGGTCCATCGCTGGGGGCGGCACAGTCCATCGGCGGCTATGCCGCGGGATGTGTTGCCGGCGCCCGCGCCCTGCCGCCGGAAGGGGTCGGCTATCAGGTCATCCGCCTGTCGCGCAAGCGCAACTACGGCCACCCGGTGCTGGTCGACATGCTCCGTGATTTCGGCCAGCGGGTGGCGCTTGCCGGGTTGGGCACCGCGCTGGTCGGCGACATGGGGCAGGCGCGCGGCGGCCCGATGCCGTCGGGGCATGCCAGCCACCAGATCGGGCTGGACGCCGATGTCTGGCTGCGGCTGGACCTGCCGCCGATGGGGCGCGCCGGTCGCGAGCGGCTGGAGGAGATCAAGTATGTCGACTATGACCGGATGCGCGTGACCGAGGACTGGTCGGACCGGCAGGCGAAGATGGTCCAGATCGCCGCCAGCGACGCGCGGGTTTCCCGCATCTTCGTCAGCCCGGCGATCAAGCTGGCGATGTGCCAGCGCAACTGGTCCGACCGTGGCTTCCTGAACAAGCTGCGGCCCTGGCACGGCCATGACGGCCATATGCACATCCGCCTGAACTGTCCGGCCGGCAGCCCGCTGTGCGAGCAGCAGACGGCCCAGCCGGACGGCGACGGCTGCGACGACGAGTTGATGTCCTGGCTGAGCAGCGCCTCCCCCGCCATCGAGCGGCCGCCGGGCTACAAGCCGGAACCGCGGGTGGTCCGCAAGGTGCCCGCCGCCTGCGCCCCGGTGCTGAATGCGGCTGGCACGCGCATGGCATCCCTTCCGGAATCGAGCCCGGCGCCGGCCAAGGTTGCGCACTGACGCCACGCCCGAAGGGCGGCGTAAAACAGGGGTCCGAAGGGCGGCGTTACAACAGGGAAATTTTTCCACTTGCATGCAATTAGCGTCAGTCTAACCTGAGGCTGGAAGGATTCTTGCGGGTGGTGTGTTTCAGTGTCACGGAACAACCGCAAGGATGATGCGCTGCGCGGTGCCGAACGGGGGATGCCGGCGGCGCCGATCGGCCGATGGGGTGGACGACGGCGATGACGGACAAGGACGGATCGTCCGGGCACGGACCGAGCCTGAAGACGCGGCTTTACGCTTGGTGGGAAGGCTATGACCTGTCGGGCCTGAAGACCAGGAAGGGCGACGAATCGCAGCAGCCGTCGGCGGAGCAGCAGCCGTCGAATCCCGGCCCCGGCCCCGGCATGAACCGCTGGGGCAAGCCGCTGTGGACCGCCACGCGCATCGAGGTGGCGGAGAAGATGTGGGGCGAGGGCTTCAACACGCCCGGCGGCGCCGATCATATCCCCTATCTCGTCAAGCCGCTGGGGCTGAACCCGGCGATGAGCGTTCTGGACCTTGCCGCCGGGCTGGGCGGGACCAGCCGCACCATGGCCGGCAAATACGGCTGCTGGGTCACCGGGCTGGAGGCGTCGGACCTGCTGGCGAAGGAAGGGATGGTCCGTTCCTTCAAGCTGGGGCTGGAGAAGAAGGCGCCGATCGAGACCTTCAATCCCGAGCATTTCGGCTATCCCAAGCGCGTCGACGCCATCGTCTACAAGGAAGGCCTGTTCTTCGTCCGCGACAAGGAGCAGATGTTCGACGGGATGGAACTGGCGCTGAAGCCGCGCGGCCATCTGCTGATCACCGATTATGTCGCCGAGGCCGACGTGATGGGCGCCAAGGCGGTGCAGACCTGGTGCGACAAGGAACCGCTGACGCCGAACCTGTGGCCCAAGGACCGCATGGCCAACGCCTTCGCCCAGCGCAACCTCGACCTCCGCATCGCCGAGGACATCACCGACACCCACCGCGGCCTGATCCTGTCCGCCATCCAGGGGCTGGTCGACCATCTGGAAAGGTTCCAGCTCGACACTCCCACCAAGCTGGCGGTGATGGAGGAGGTCGAACTCTGGGCCCGCCGCGTGGCCGCCATCGAAGCCGGCGTGCGGGTTTACCGGTTCTACGCGATCAAGCCGGCGGAGTAGGGGGTGCAGGGGGACTGACTTTGCGCCTCCCGCCCAGCCCCCCGGAAAAAACTTTTGCGCGATTGCGTTTTTCCTCTTGAGCGCGGCGGTCGGTCTGGGTACATAGAGCGCCCCGCGTGACCCCAAGAAACGCGGACGCGCTTGTGGCGGAACTGGTAGACGCGCTAGGTTCAGGTCCTAGTGGCTGAAAGGCCGTGGGGGTTCGACTCCCTCCAAGCGCACCAACACCCAAAGTGTTGGTCAAGTGGAAGAAAAGTATAGTGGGGCCATAGCTCAGCTGGGAGAGCGCTACAATGGCATTGTAGAGGTCAGGAGTTCGATCCTCCTTGGCTCCACCATTTCTTCACGCCGGTCGGGGCGGAAAACCCGATACCTCCGGTTATTAGCCGACTAGATGACTGTGGCTTTCCAGCATCACGGAGCCGCGGTCAGGGTGTTACCCCCTTGGGGCGCATGGCCGAACGGGTGCCGCGCACGGATAATCTCGCCTGCCGATCCACCGGCATCCGATCCGCACGCCATTCCGTTTTTTCCGGAGCGCCCGCCATGTCCACACGGATGGAACACGGGTTGAGGACGCTTGTCCTCGCCCTTTACGATGAAGCTGCATTGACGGCGGCTGCCAAGGGCCTGACCGGGCTTTTGGCCGAACGGGCGGCCCTGTGCGAGGCGGCGAGCCTCGCCGCCGGCCCGGCCCGCCGTGCCGTGTCCGAAGAAGAGGTGCTGCGCATCGTTCTGGCCGCCCGCCGCGTCCGGCGCCTCGGCAACTGCGTGCGCGACGACCTGCCGGCTCTGGTGCCTGCGCTTGCGGCGGCACCGATCCGGCCGGCGGTGGTGATGAAGCCGCGGCGCGGCCGTCTGGCGCTGTGGGCGATGCGCTCGCTCACCCGGCGTCCTTCGGTTGGTCTTGTCTGAGCGCGCTTTTCCAGCCGCCTTTCTCAAAACTGCGGGAATGGACCGCTGCGGCCGCTGCTTAGCGGCGGACCATTCCGTTTTCGCTGCCCGTCCGATCGGGGAGAGCTATCGCGGATGCGTGCTGGCGCGCCGCGGCGGGGCAGGTTACATACGCAAGGCCGTGCTTGCGCCGCAGCGATTGCGTCGCGAGCATCCGCGTCTTCCTCGGATTGG
Source organism: Alphaproteobacteria bacterium (assembly GCA_046570145.1). Lineage (GTDB taxonomy): Bacteria > Pseudomonadota > Alphaproteobacteria > Azospirillales > Azospirillaceae > Azospirillum. Next base: position 6,894 of record JBKHVJ010000413.1, on the reverse strand, counting down.
ACTCCCCCGGAGTAGAGCGTTGCCCAGTGGACAGTTGACCAGCCTGCCGCCCGTCATCTCATCCAAGCGTCGGACCTTCACCGCCGCGTCCCGCCCGGTTCCCCGGTTCTGATACGCAGGGGATCGGAACAGGCATGCGCAGGACGACGATGAAGCCGCGGGCCGACTGGCGCCCGGGTCTCCGCAAATATCCCTATGGCGTGCGCGCCATGTCGGCCGGTGCCGGCTGGCGGGAGGACACCGTCTATGAGTTCAGCGCCTCGCAGATCGATCTGATCGAAAGCGTGGCGGACGAACTGCACAGCATGATCGCCGTCGCCGTGCGCCATGTGGTGGAGCACAAGCTGTTCGCCGCCCTCGGCATCCGCGGCGATCTGGCGCGGATGCTGGAAGCGTCCTGGACCGATTACTGGGCCGGCGGTCGGCGCAACGAGCGGGCGGGCGGGCTCGCCGGGCGGCTGACGCTGGCCTATGACGGGCGTGACAGCATCAAGCTGCTGGGCTGCAATTACGACACCGGCGAGGGGCTGTTCGCCGCCTCCATCATCCAGCGCAACTGGCGCGAGGCGATGGCCCCCGACGCAAATCAGTTCAACGGCCTGCACGAGGCTCTGGTCGAACGGTGGGAGGAGATGGCGGCGGGCGTGCCCGGCCGCGGGCGCATGCATGCGACCTGCGCCACCCCCGATCCGGTGCGCGAGGGCGAACTGGTCTATCTGGCCGCCACCGCGGCGGAGGCCGGCATCGACACCCGCCTGCTGCCGCTGCACTCCATCGCCTGGGACGGCCGGCGCTTCCTCGATAACGAGGGGCAGGCGATCTCCTGGCTGGCGAAGCTCTATCCCTGGGACGGGCTGGCCGACGACGGGTTCCTGCAGCGGCTGCGCAGCAGCGGCATGAGCGTGCTGTCGCCGCTGTGGTGCTGGCTGTGGTCCAACCACGGCCTGCTGGCGGTGCTGTCCTCCCTGTACCCGCGTCACCCGAACCTGTGCCGCGCGGCACTGGACCCCAACGGCATCGCCGGGGCGGAGATGGTGACGGTGCGGGCCTTCCACGGCCTGGACGGCGCGCCGACCCGGGTCGTGGATCACGGCACGGCGATCGTGGACGATGGGCCGGAGATCGGCGGGGATGTCGCCGCCCATGGGGCGGTGTGGCTGGAAACGCCGCCCTGCTTCCGCGAGGAGGATACCCGCGCCGTCCTGCATGCGTGGATCGTCGGCGACAAGTGCCTGGGCATGGGGGTGCGGGAATCGACCGATCCGCGGCCTGGCCTTGGCGGCGGCCCGGATTGGGCGATGGTCCCGCACCTGTTCAGGGGCTGAGTACTCCCGGGGCCCGCCCGATCCGGGGGGCCTGCCCGATCAGGGCGCGAAGGGGTTCTTCAGCGCCGGACCGAAGGTGGCCTTGCGGGCGGCGCGCCAGATGTTCTCGGTTGCCAGATCGTTGCCGCGGTCGGCGATGGCCAGCCCGGCCACGCCCGGCTGATGGTCGAGCCAGTCGCGCAACATGTCCTCGAAACGGGAAACCTCCCGCGGATCGTCGCTGGCCAGGGTGATCGAGATGGTCAGTTCGGTGGTCATGGTCGGTTCCCTCCTGACGGTTGGACGGGCCGGACCCCGCGGCAAAGCCGTCGGACCGACACCGTGGACGAGAAGGTGCCCCCTATGCACGGTCCCAAGCCTGCGCGCCCGAATCGGCCGGCGCAATGAAAAAGGCGGGGTATGCCCCCGCCTTCCGCACTGCCCGTCCACTGGAACTTTTTGCCAAGACCCGATGCCGGGAAACCCGGCCGGTCCGGCTACTTCGCGTCCGTCTTGCCAGCCGGCTTGGCGATGCTCGCGATCTGCTTCTGCAATTCGTCTATCTGCTTCTGCAACTCGTCGAAGGTGGCGCCGGCCGCCACCGGGGCGGAGGGAGCAGTGGCGCCCGGCTGTCCGGCCGGACGCTGGCCGGCGACGTCGTCCGGGGCGCCGGCGACGCCGAAGGGCGTGAACATCCGCATGGCCCGTTCGAACATCGCCATGTTCTGCTTGCTGACCTCGTCCAGGCGGCCGAACGGGAACATGCCGCCCAGCGTGTTCTGGAAATAGTCGCGCATCTGCTCCTGATTGCGGGAGAAGGCCTGCATCGAATATTCCAGATAACGCGGCACGACCGACTGCATGTTGTCGCCGTAGAAACCGATCAACTGGCGCAGGAAGCTGATGGGCAGCAGGTTCTGGCCCTTGCTCTCCTCTTCCACGATGATCTGGGTCAGGACGGAGCGGGTGATATCCTCCCCAGTCTTGGCGTCATAGACCACGAAGTCCAGCCCGTCCTTCACCATCTGGCAAAGATGGTCCAGCGTGACATAGCTGCTGGTGGCGGTGTTGTAGAGCCGCCGGTTGGCGTACTTCTTGATCGTGATCGGAGCGGACTTCTGGTCTTCCTTGTCGGCCATCGCGGACTCTTTCAAGAAGGGACATATTCCAGAACCATCATGTTCCAGAATACGGGGACATTGCGGCGGAAATTGTTCCGTCCTTAGGACTACTCGAAGGGATAGCAATTTGTCCAGCGTTGCGCCGCGGAATACCGCCGCGGTTGCGGTCCGCAATGCCGCACTGACGGAGAAGCGAGACGCACCCGGACAGCCCCCGACGATACCCGAAAGGACAGGTGGGGAGCCATGCCGCACTGGTCAATCCGGCCCCGCCGCCCTTATAATCCCGCCATGGCCGACCCGTCGCAACCAAATCCTCCGCCTGATCCGCCATCCTATGAATCGCTGGCGCGCCGCTACCTGGACCTGTGGCAGGACCAGTGGACGGCGGGCGCCGCCGACCCGGAGATGGCCGACATGATGGCCCGGATGTTCCAGATGATGGGGCAGGGGATGGCGGCTGCGGCACCGTTCGCCTTCGGCCCCGCCGGGTTCGGATTCGGTGGGGGCGGCATGCCCGGCAGCGGTTGGGATCCCCGTCCGGCACCGTTCTCCCACAACGTTTCTCCCCAAAACGAACGGCCTTTCGATGAGCGAGCGCCCACAAGACAGGACGGGAGAAAAGGGGAAGCGGGCAGACGGGGCGCCTCTTCGCATGGGGCCGCGTCCGCTGGGCCTGCATCTGACGGCGGCGCTGGGCAGCTTGCTCAGCTCCTCGGCCGCATTGCCGCTCTTGAGGAACGGCTCGCTGCCCTGGAATCCGGCACTGAGGGAACGGGCGGCGGCACTGAGGGGCGAAATGTCGCAGGCCGACCGGCATCGGGGCAACGCGGGGCCAAGCGCCGACGACCGGCTGAGCCGGGAAGTTGATCGCGAGGTCCGGCGCCGCATCGACACGGTTCTGACGGGGATCGAGCGCTATCGCCGGCACCCCTATGTCCGCGACCTGCCCGACCCGCCGGTGGTCTGGACCGAAGGCGGATCGCGCCTGCTCGATTACGGCGAGGGGCCCGGCGGGCTTCCGGTGTTGTTCGTGCCGTCGCTGGTCAACCGCGCCTATATCCTCGACCTGTCGCGGGACAAGAGCCTGATGCGCTGGCTGGCGGCGCGCGGCTTCCGGCCGCTTCTGCTGGACTGGGGCAGGCCGGGGCCGCTGGAGCGCCGCTTCACCCTGACCGACTACATCGCCGGCCGGCTGGAACGCGCGCTGGATGTGGTGGTGGAGGCGGTGGGACGGCCGGTCCCGGTGGTGGGATACTGCATGGGCGGGCTGCTGGCCGCGGCGCTGGCGCAGCGCCGGCCGCGCTCGCTCGCCGGGCTCGGTCTGATGGCCACTCCCTGGGATTTCCATGCGGAGGATGCGGCCACGGCGCGCCGGGTGGCGGCCTTCATCCAGCCCTGGGGACCGGCGCTGGACCGCTGGGGCGAGTTACCGACCGATGCGCTGCAGGCCCTGTTCGCCCAGCTCGACCCGCTGCTGGCCTTGAAGAAGTTCAGCAGCTTCGCCCGCATGGCGCCGGAGTCCCGCGCTGCCGCGGCCTTCGTCGCGCTTGAGGACTGGCTGAACGACGGGGTGCCGCTGGTGGCCGGGGTGGCACGCGATGCGCTGGCCGGCTGGTACGGGCGCAACGACACGATGGCCGGCGCCTGGATGGTCGCGGGCCTGCCGGTCGATCCGGCCTCCATCCGCGTGCCCACCCTGGCCCTGATCCCGGAGCGCGACCGCATCGTCCCGCCCGCTTCCGCCCTGGCACTGCCGGCCGCGATCCGCGACGCCCGTATTCTGCGTCCGCCGCTGGGCCATATCGGAATGGTGGTGAGTGCCGGCGCCGAGACCGGTGTGTGGAATCCGCTGGCCGAATGGCTTGCTGCGACAGGTTAGCGCCGCGACCTTCAGCCAGCTTGCACCCGTGACATTGCCCGACTTAAGGTAACAATCACTCCGAGCGTCCCACCAGCGCTATAATAAAACTGTCCTATTTCGAGGAGCGTTCAATGACCGAAGTCGTCATCGCCGGTGCCGCCCGTACGCCCATCGGCAGCTTCAACGGTGCTCTCAGCACCGTTCCCGCCCACGTTCTGGGCGAGGTCGCGATCCGCGAAGCGCTGGCTCGTGCCAAGACCGACGCGGCGGAAGTGGACGAAGTCATCCTGGGCCAGATCCTGACCGCCGGTCAGGGCCAGAACCCGGCCCGCCAGGCCGCCGTCAACGCCGGCATCCCGGTGGAGGCCACCGCCATCGGCATCAACCAGCTCTGCGGTTCCGGCCTGCGCGCCGTCGCGCTGGGCTATCAGGCGATCAAGAACGGCGACGCCGACGTCATGGTCGTCGGCGGCCAGGAGAGCATGAGCCTGGCGCCGCACGTCATGCATCTGCGCAACGGCACCAAGATGGGCTCAGCCGAGTTGCTCGACACCATGCTGCGCGACGGCCTGACCGACGCCTTCCATGGCTATCACATGGGCAACACCGCCGAGAACATCGCCCAGAAGTGGCAGCTGACCCGCGATGAGCAGGACGCTTTCGCCGCCGCCAGCCAGCAGAAGGCCGAGGCCGCCCAGAAGGCCGGCCGCTTCAAGGACGAGATCGTTCCGGTCACCATCAAGGGCCGCAAGGGCGACGTCGTCGTGTCGGACGACGAGTATCCCAAGCACGGCACCACGCCGGAATCGCTGGCCAAGCTGCGCCCCGCCTTTTCGAAGGACGGCACGGTGACGGCCGGCAACGCGTCGGGCATCAATGACGGCGCCGCCGCCCTGGTTCTGATGTCGGCGGAGAACGCGGCCAAGCGCGGCGTCACCCCGCTGGCCCGCATCGTCTCCTGGGCGACCGCCGGCGTCGATCCGGCGATCATGGGCACCGGCCCGATCCCGGCTTCGCGCAAGGCGCTGGAGAAGGCCGGCTGGACCGTCGACGACCTCGACCTGATCGAGGCGAACGAGGCCTTCGCCGCCCAGGCGCTGTCGGTCAACAAGGACCTCGGCTGGGACACCGGCAAGGTCAACGTCAATGGCGGCGCCATCGCGCTCGGCCATCCGGTCGGCGCTTCGGGTGCGCGCGTGCTGACCACGCTGCTGTACGAAATGCAGAAGCGCGACGCCAAGAAGGGTCTCGCCACCCTGTGCATCGGTGGCGGCATGGGCATCGCCCTCTGCGTCCAGCGCGACTGAGGACCGGACGGGCCGCTTTCGAACAGGGAAGCGGCCCGCTTCGCTTAAGGCACGAGGCATCCGCCGGACCTGCGGAGGCAGTCTCGTGCCCAAAAATAAAATGACAAAGAAACCAACCAACCATCACTAAATCTGGGGAGAAAAACTATGGCTCGTGTTGCAGTCGTCACTGGTGGCACCCGCGGTATCGGCGAGGCGGTTGCCGTCGCCCTGAAGGATGCCGGCTACAAGGTCGCCGCCAACTATGCCGGCAACGATCAGGCGGCCGAGGAGTTCACCGCCCGCACCGGCATCCCGACCTACAAGTTCGACGTCGCGGACTTCGACGCCTGCAAGAAGGGTATCGCCGCCATCGAGTCCGATCTCGGCCCGGTCGACGTGCTCATCAACAACGCTGGCATCACCCGCGACGGCGTGATGCACCGCATGACCTACGAGCAGTGGGAGAAGGTGATCCACACCAACCTGTCCTCCTGCTTCAACATGTGCCGCAACGTGATCGACGGCATGCGCGAGCGTGGTTTCGGCCGCATCGTCAACATCGGCTCGGTCAACGGCCAGGCCGGCCAGTACGGCCAGGTCAACTACGCCGCGGCGAAGTCCGGCATCCACGGCTTCACCAAGGCGCTGGCGCAGGAGAGCGCGGCCAAGGGCATCACGGTCAACGCCATCGCCCCCGGCTACATCGACACCGACATGGTGCGCGCGGTGCCGGCCAACGTGCTGGAGAAGATCGTCGCCCGCATCCCGGTCGGCCGTCTCGGCCGCGCGTCGGAGATCGCCAAGGCGGTGCTGTACCTCGTCGACGACGACAATGGCTTCATGACCGGCTCGACCCTGTCGGTCAACGGCGGCCAGCACATGTACTGATCCCGGACCGGGTCTCGCACCCCGGTTCATGAGTTGCGACGAAGCCCCTTTCCTGTTTCCGGCCGGACCCTTGGTCCGCCGGGAGTGGGGAAGGGGTTCTGTTTTTGAATCGGCCTCCACCGCACTTGACTGACCGGCCGCCGAGTTGAAGGTTATCGTCCGTTTCGGACGCACCACCAACACACTGGACTCCCTGCGATGCCCTACACCTCGTTGCGTGACTTCATCGACCGGCTGGAGAAGGCGGGGCGGCTGGTGGTGGTGAAGGAACCGGTGTCCACCATGCTGGAGATGACCGAGATCCAGACCCGCCTGCTGGCCGAGAGCGGACCGGCGGTGCTGTTCGAGAATGTCGTCAAGGCAGACGGCACGCGTTCCGAGATGCCGGTGCTGGTCAACCTGTTCGGCACGGTGGAGCGGGTCGCCTG
>JBKHVJ010000412.1:0-5836 GCA_046570145.1 Alphaproteobacteria bacterium | reverse complement strand
CCTCTAAAAGCTTCGGCCCCGCGCAGGGGCCGGCTTTGGAGGTTGCGGTACCTCCGGGTTCTGGTACTGTTGCAGTGCAGCAAGCGATTGCTGCTTCGCCCTTCTTGGGCGTTTCCTCCCTAAACTCAAGGCCGCTGTATTCAGCGGCCTTTTTCTTGCCAGAAAGCCCCCTGGTAAGGCAACCCCTGACAAAAGTCATAGCGCTGCGATTTCTTTCGGAAATGAGCGTGCGAATGGTGGGATTCAGGGGCGCCTTCGGCCGTTGGCCGTGCATCCGGCACACCGTTCCAGGATCGTGCGGAGAGTCGGTGGTCTCAGGAAAACCATTTGAATACAATGTATTGCCGAAGGCAGCGTCTGTGCATGCGATGAAAACGACGCATGCCGTCCCGTGGATGCGCCGGGCGGGCATAACGCTTCGAGCGGCATCGCAGGACATTGCAGGACCCAAGAATTTTCCCTGCTTTTTTCTGCGGGCTGCCGTCTTTGCTGCGGTGCGGGGGGTGAAAAACCGCCGCAGGCGCACGGAAGCACTGCACGCGTGTCGCGAACTGTCGTATAGATTCCGACGATACGCCCATCCGCCGCAATCCACAGGAGCCGTTCCCATGGACATCGCCATCATGGTCCTCGCCGTCGCCTTCTTCTTCTGGCAGACCATTTCCGACTGAGTCGGCGTCGACGCGCCCGGCTGAGCCGCTCGGCGAGCGAAAAGTCGGCAATCGAAAAAAGGGCGGTCCCGGCGGGCCGCCTTTTTTTCATGTGGCTCAGGGAAGGTCGAATCCGGCCGCCGTCTCAGTCGGCGGCGATGGGCGGCTCCAATCGGGAATGGGCCGACGCGATCAGCTGCAGCGTCTCCATGATCGAGCCGATGGCCTCGTGCAGATCGGCCTGCTCGTCACCGGGCAGCGCGGCAAGCACAGCCTCCAACTCCACCGCTGCGTCCTGCAGGCTGGCGCAGGCATGTTCCAAGTGGCGGCTGGTGCCCTGGCCAATACCGGGATCATTTGCAAAATGCAAACGTGCCGCCGGTTTCCCGGCCCGCGTCGCGTTCCGGTTTGCAAAATGCAAATGGACGCCGTTCCCCGTGGCCCGCGTCCCCAGTTTCTTCCGCATCATGGGCGTATCCCCGTTCGGTCTGAACCGAGAATGCGCAAGTCCCGTGCCACTGCGTGACCGTTGGTTGCGGCTGCCCCCGCAAAAATGGTGAGGCTTATTCCGGCCACAGGCGGGCGGCGCCGCGCATGCCGCTTTCCCCGCCATGGCGGGCGACCGCCATCCGGGTCCGCGGCGTGGCCGCCAACGCCCAGGCACCCCAGCGCCGCGTCACCGATTCGCACAGGCCGGGCAAGGCCGACAGGCCGCCGCCGACCACCACCATGTCGGGATCCAGCAGGTTCAGCACCGGGGCCAGCGCGCGGGCCAGCGCATCGGCATGGCGCGTCAGCGCCGCGGCTGCGGCCGGATCGCCCGCCAGGGCGCGGGCGGCGATCTCCTGCGGGGCCGTCGCCTTGCCGGTGCCGTCGTCCCCGGTCAGGTGCCGGTGCAGGCGCGACAGCCCGGCGCCGCACAGCACGGTCTCCAGGCAACCGGCCTTGCCGCAGCCGCAGGGCACCGGTGGGCCGTCGGCCTCCTCGCGCCAGGGCAGGGGGGCATGCCCCCATTCGCCGGCCAGCCCGTTGGCCCCCGGCAGGATGCGCCCGTCCACCACGATGCCGCCGCCGACGCCGGTTCCCAGGATGACCCCGAACACCACCGCAGACCCGACCGCGGCGCCGTCCGTCGCCTCCGACAGGGTGAAGCAGTTGGCGTCGTTGGCGATCCGCACCGGCCGGCCGATCCGCCGCGCCGCGTCTTCGGCGAATCGACGGCCGGCGAGCCAGGGCAGGTTCACGGCGCGCACGCGGCCTGCGGCGGGATCGACGATGCCGGGCAGGCTGATGCCGACGCCGCCGGTACCGGACGGGTCGAGCGCCGCCACCGTCTCCGCCAGGGCGCCCAGCGTGGCGTCGTAATCGCGGGGGGTGGGGAGGCGGTGGCGGGCCAGTTCGGTTCCGTCCGCGCCGAGCGCCACCGCCGCGATCTTGGTGCCGCCCAAATCGATTCCGACTCGCATGCCTGTCGCCGTCCAGATGGGGATTCAGTCGAGGATCTCGGGGGCAACCCTATACCGCTCCCCCGTCCGGCGGACCAGCGGCGCGTTCGTGCCGGAAGGGTCAGTCCACCCACCCCGGAAGAGAGGGGGCTACCGCCCTTTGCACTGTCGGGGCTTGGGGGTCGCATCACTAGAGTCACATGAGCGCTTCCTTCACTGATCGGCGTCTCGAGATGTCCATGGACCGTTCTGCCCCGAAACACACTTCGCGCGCCCGGCGCGCCGCTCCGGGCCACCACGATCCCGTTCACGATTCCGCCGGTGCCGCGGCATCGGCCGCCGAAATCCGCGATGGATTGGTGTTGGCCTTCCTGGCCCGCAAAAGGCTTCTGGTGCTGGTCGGCGATGCCGGGTCGGGCCGTCCCGCCCTGTTCCGGCAACTGGTCGAGCATGTGGAGGCCGACGGCGCCATGGCGCTGCCGGTCACGGCCTCGGTCGGTGCCGAGGTGGAGGATCTGGTCGCTGCCGCCGGTGCCGGGGCGCTGCCCGATCTGGCGCCGGGCGAAGACGGCGAGGGCGATTTCGACGCGCTGATCGCCGCGCTGGAGGAGCGGCTGGAACTGGCGGGGTCCGGCCTGCTGGCGGTCGACAACGCCACCGTGCTCGCCCCGCCGGTGTTGGCCGATCTGGTCGACCTGACGCGGGCCGAGACGCCGGCGGGTCGCTTCCTCCAGGTTCTTCTCTGCGGCACGCCCGAGCTGGAAGGGACGCTGGCACGCGCCGGGCTGGCCGACGAGCTGCGCGACATGGGGGTGATCTACCGGATGGCGCCGGGCGGCGGTCTGCCCGACGAGTTGCCGTCGATGTCCGCCGTGCAGACCGCGCCGCGTCCGGCGCCGATTCTGGCGGTCCCGCTCCAGGCGCCGGAGGCCGATCCGGCCCGGGTGGATCGCCGCGGTCCGCAGCAGGCCCCGGCCCAGCCCGCCGCCACGCCGCCGGCGAACGACTGGTCGGGGGACCGCTGGGCTGGAGACCACCAGTCGGGAGATTATGACTGGAGCGACCGGGGTCCGGATGCGATGGCCGCAGGGGGAATGCAGGCCGGTGCCATGCCGGCGGACGCCATGCCCATCGGGGCCATGCGGGCGCCGCGCCGGACCGGGCTTTATGCCGGTGCGGCATTGACCACGCTGGTGTTGCTGGGTGCCGCCGGTGCGGCCATCGCCACCGCCGTGCCTGGCGCCTCCCCCGACCGCGCCCTGGCGATGATCGAAGAAGGCTGGAGCCGGACGCGCGACGCGGTGGAGCGCACGGTGCAGGGGCTGATCGGCGCCGATGTCCCGCCGGCCGGCGGGCAGCATGCCGCCGCCGATCTGCCGCCGGTTGCACCCGCCGCGCCGCCGCCGGCCGCCCGGCCGTCCGTGGCGTCCGGTGTCCAGGCTGGGCAGACCAGCGCCGCTCCCGACACCGCCCTCCCGGCCGGGACGCCGCCGGCCGGCACCCTGACGGTGACGAAGCAGGCTGCAGCCCAGCCCTCGCCGTCCACTCCGGCTCAAACCGCTCAAGCTCAAACCGGTCAGGTGCAGACGGCAGCCCTGCCGCCGGCCCAATCCCAGGCGCCCGCCGCAGCACCCGTCGCTCCTCCCCCGGCAGTGCCGGCCGCAGGCAATGCGGAAGCGGCGCCGGGAGCGGCCTCGCTGCCGCCGCTGGAGGAACCTTCGGCCACGCCGATCCCGCCGGTGCCGCAGTCGGCCGTGCCCGACGCTGAGACCGCGCAGCGCGTGCGCATGATGGTCGATCAGGCTCGCCGGCAGATCGCCGGCAAGCGCCTGACCACGCCGCCCGGCGACAACGCCTATGAAACGGTGCAGCGCATCCGCCTGATCGCGCCGGCGGTGCCCGAGGCGACCGAACTGCTGACGGCGATGGAGGACACCTATCGCCGCTGGGCGATGCTGGCCGAGCGTGACGGCGACTGGTCGGAAACCAAGCGCTTCTACGAGCGGGCGCAGATGCTCTCGCCCAACAGCCCGGACCTCGCGGAGCGCATCCGCGCGGCGAGCGAGCAGCGCGCCTATACCGGTCCGGCCATGGGCGGTTCCGGCACGGCGGGCGGAAGCACGGCGGTGCCGGTGAAGGCCACTCCGGGCCTGCAGGATCGCGAATCGGTGCTGGCCCTCCTGCGCAACCCGGCGGAGCTGTCGCGCACGCTGCAGGGCGGCGCCAGCCCCGACAGCCGGCTCGACAGCGGCAAGACCCTGCTGATGGTCGCGGCCGAACAGGGATTGACCGACGCGGTGCGCGTTCTTCTGGACCGGCGCGCCCGCAGCGACCTGCGCACAGCCGACGGTGCCACCGCCGTGATGTATGCGGCCTGGGGCGGCCATGACTCGGTCGTCCGGGCGCTGGCCGACGGCGGGGCGGACCTCGACACCACCAACAGCGACGGCAAGACGGCGCTGATGGCCGCCGCCGCCCGCGGCCACCAGGAGGTGGCGCGCACGCTGATCCAGCGCGGGGTGATGGTGGACCGCACCACCGCCTATGGCTGGTCGGCGCTGATGTATGCCGCAAACAACGGGCACGAGGCGGTGGCCAAGCTGCTGCTCGACCACGGCGCCAACCCGTACCGCATGGATGCCAACGGCAACTCCGCCCTGACGCTGGGTGCGCTGCAGGGGCATGTCCAGGTGGTGGAGGCCCTGAAGCCGCGCTGATCAGCGCGGTTCCTGCGAACCGGTCACTGGTCGAGGCGGACGGAGCCGCGCCACATCCCGGCGCTCTGTCCGCCGTTGGCGTACTGGAACACGCCCGGCCCGTCCGGCTGGCCGTTGCTGAAACGCCCGGCGAAGCGGCTGCCGTCGGTGAAGGTCATCACGCCATAGCCGGACATCAGGTCGCCGGACCATTCGCCCTCATAGGTCTGTCCGTTGGCGAAGTGATAGACGCCCGCCCCCTGGCGGATCGGCCGCCCCAGCCCCGAGCCCGATGACGGCTGTGTCCAGGTGCCTTCGTAGCGGTCGCCGGCCGAAAACCCATAGCTCCAATAGCGGCTGTCGGGGCGGCTGCGCGCCCGCTCCGCCGCGGTACGGGCATCGCCCAGCGCACGCATCGCCTGCTGTTGCGCCGCCACCGCGGGCCCATCGGGCTCTGTGGATGCGGTGCCGGGCGGGGGAGTGGGGAAGCTGCGCGGCTCTTCCGTCCGGATCGGGTCGGAACTGCCGGTGGCCGGCGGCTCGGCGGCCGGATCACCGAAGGAGGGTCCGGCCTCCACGGTCCCGCGGGAACGGGCGGCCAGCGGAGACGGGTCGGCCCAGCGGGCGGCGAGGGCCCCGGCGGTCACGTAGCCGTTCCGCCCGGCCGCATCCCGCACGCGCAGCCAGCTTCCTTCCGGCACCGCCTCCAACACCGTCACCGCGCTGCCGGCCGGCAACTGCGCGATGCCGCGCGCGCCCACCGCCGGACGGTCGAACAGCACGCCGGACTTGGCCATCTCATACTCGCCCGGCGGCAGGCTGGGGCTCGTCACCACCGGCGGCGGCTCCTTCGGCGGCGGTTCCTTCTTCGCCTGGGTGGTCTGGTCCTGCGGCTGCACGTCGGGAGGCGGAGCGGCCGGCGGCTTCGGCGCTGCCGCGACGGCCGGCACCAGGACCAGCGTGGTGCCCAGCCGGTCCTGCAGCCAGGGCAGTTGGCGCCCTTCGCTGCGTTCGGCAACGGAGCGGGCCACCTCGGCCAGCGAAT
>JBKHVJ010000411.1:0-6257 GCA_046570145.1 Alphaproteobacteria bacterium | reverse complement strand
TCGCCCACGGCGCGCGCACCGACGTCGCCGGCTGGGGCGGCATCCTGTCGCTGGGCGCGGTGACGCGCGGGGCGGAAGGCGTGGTGATCGACGGCGCCTGCCGCGACCTGGACGAGACGCGGCAGTACGGCCTGCCGCTATGGGGCCGCAACGCCGTCCCCACCACCGCGCGCGGCCGCATTCGCGAGGTTGCCTGGAACGAGCCGGTGACGCTGTGCGGCGTGCCGGTCGCCCCCGGCGACCTCGTCATCGCCGACGCCAGCGGCGTCCTGTTCATCGCCCGGGCCGACGCCGCCGAGGTCGTCGCCACCGCCGAGACCATCGCGCGGCGCGAGCGGCTGATCGCCGACGCGGTGCGGGGCGGCCGGTCGATGGCCGAGGCGATGGGCGCCAACTACGAAACCATGCTGACCGAACACACCGGGGTCAGCGTCAACGAAGGCAGGGAAACGGTATGAGCGACGACAAGAGCCGCCTCGACGCCATCACGGGGTTGAGCTGCACCGACATCAGCGACGCGCTGGACCGGCTGGGCATTCCCGGCCAATGTTTCGGCATCATGCCGCTGGACCGGAATTTCCGCCTTGCCGGACGCGCCTGGACACTGCGTTACGGGCCGGTCGGGCAGGATCGCGGTACGGTCGGCGACTACATCGACGATCTCGGCCCCGCCGACGTGGTGGTGCTCGACAACGCCGGGCGCCTCGACGCCACCGTGTGGGGCGATCTGCTGACCTCCACCGCGTCGCGGCGCGGCATCGCGGGTACCGTCATCGACGGCATCTGCCGCGACATGGACCGCAGCATCGAACTGAACTACCCGCTCTACAGCCGGGGCAACTGGATGCGCACCGGCAAGGACCGGGTGCGGGTCGAACAGACCGCCGTGCCGGTCTCCATCGGCGGCATCCGGGTCGAGCCGGGCGACTGGCTGAAGGGCGACGGCGACGGCCTCGTCTCGGTGCCAGCGTCGCGCATCGACGAGGTTCTGGCCATCGCCCACGAGGTCCATGACGCCGAGGAGCGGATCCGCGCCGCCATTCTCGACGGTGCTTCGCTGCGCGAGGCTCGGGCTTCGGTCGGCTACCACACCCTGCAAACCCGCCGCGCCTGACACCGGAACCGAAGCCTGAAAGGGAGGACACCCGCCATGACCAAGCGCCGGCAATCGCTGGAGCTTCCCAACGCCAAGCACAGCGCGCCGATTCCGATGGGGGCCCGCGTCGGCAACATGATCTTCTCGTCCGGCATCATGGGCCAGAACCCGACCAACGGCGACCTGCCCGATGATCCGGCGCTCCAGGCCCGCTACGCCTTCCAGAACATGAAGGCGCTGGTCGAGGCCGGCGGCGGCACGCTGGACGACATCGGCCGCATCACCGTCTTCATCAAGGACAATTCCATGCGCGCCCACGTCAACACCCAGTGGGCCGAATATTTCCCGGACGAGCACAGCCGTCCGGCCCGTCACGCCATCGTGCTCGACCTTCCCGGCGGCATGCTGGTCCAACTCGAAATAGTCGCCGTCGTGCCCGACGCTAGACAGGAGACCTGACACCATGATCATCGACAGCCACGCCCACATCGTGATGCCCGACGTCGCGTACCGTTACATGGCCGACATCGTGTCGAGCCGGACGAACCCGAACTTCCGTTTCAATCCCGACCATGATCTTCTGCGCGAGACGGCGGAGAAGCTGGTCTCGATGATGGACAAGGTCGGCACTGACATCCAATTCCTCTCCCCCCGCCCTTTCGCGCAGTTGCATTCGATCAAGCCGGCGGCGGTGACGCGGGATTGGACCAGCGCCGTCAACGACATGATCGACGTCCAGTGCAAGATGTTCCCCGACCGCTTCCGCGCCGTCGCCGGCCTGCCGCAATATCGCGACAGCAGCCCGGAGAACTGCCTGGAGGAGTTGGAGCGCTGCGTCCGCGATCTGGGCTTCGTTGGCTGCCTGCTGAACCCCGACCCGACCGAGGGCGACGGCGCGCCGCCTCCGGGATTGGGCGACCGCTTCTGGTACCCGCTGTACGAGAAGCTGGTCGAGCTGGACGTGCCGGCGCTGGTCCATTCGGCGAGCTGCTGCCAGCCACGTGAATCCTATACGCTGAAATTCATCAACGAGGAGAGCATCGCGATCATCTCGCTGCTGGACTCCCAGGTGCTGGAGGATTTCCCGACGCTGAAGATCGTCATCTCCCACGGCGGCGGCGCCATCCCCTATCACATGGGCCGTTTCCGCGCCTGGAACTTCCGCCGCAAGGAGACGATGACCTTCGACGAGAAGATGCGAAAGCTGTATTACGATACCTGCAACTATTCGAAGGAGGCGCTGAACTTCCTGTTCAGCGTCATCGGTACCGACAATGTCATGTTCGGCACCGAGCGCCCGGGCACCGGCACCGTCCAGGATCCCAGCACCGGCCTCGACTTCGACGATCTGAAGCCGGTGATTGAAAGCATCGACTGGCTGAATGCCGATGATCGCTACAAGATCTTTGAGGGCAACTGCCGCAAGGTCTACACCAGCGCCTTCCCGGCCTGAAGACGCTTTCGACAAACATGGGAGCGGGCGGGTGCACCGGGTGAAAGCGCGCCGGAGTTCCCGCCCAAGCCTGAACGGCACAATCAGAAGCAGCCGCGACCAGGCGGAGATTGCGGGTGGCGGGGCGGCATCGTAGAAGAGGTACCTGTAGGTGCTTGAGATCATCGGCGGCCGTGCTCGCTTTCATCGCCGAATCCTGCTCGAAATCGGTGAGAACGGGACAGGGTTTGTGCTCAGATTAACTGCGACGTTGCTCACAGTCGGTGCGACATGCTCGCAATCATCCGGCCCTGCTCATATTGCGTGAGACGATGGCCCGGTTAGAGCGGTAGCCCGGCTGCTTGCATTTGTTGCGTCAGTTCCTGCGCTCTGGCGCCCCCCAGTTCACCGCGCAGGAACTGTCGGATCTCCGCCGGCTTGACGCTGAACTGGTCGGCCAGGGAGCGCACGCTGTAGCCGTGACGGGTCAGGCGCGGTTCAAGGTCGTCGAGCTGACGCGACAGGATGCTCTCTACCACCTGCACGGTGACCGGCCGGTCTCCGATCCGGAACGCCTCCTCGAACGCGAGGGTCAGGTGCTGCTCGATCTGGAGGGGGGTCTTCAGGCGGCTGGCCAACAGCTCCACAGCCGCCGTCTCGATCAGCTCGCCGATGTCGATGCCCTCGCCGGCACAGCGTGCGAGGAGCCAGCGGATGTAGGCGAGCTGGTTCCCCGCCATGCCGTCGAACTCGAACACCACCGACCGGTAGCCGATCTCTTCCATGGTCGGACGCCGGAGGTCGTTCCGGAGTTTGGGATGGCCCACCAGCACGACGGAGAGCATGCCGCCGCCATCAGCCACGACCTCCATCAACCGCTTCAGGCCGATCAGCGTCTTGCCGTGCAGGTCGTGCGCCTCGTCCACGAACAAGGCCACGGGCTTGCGGCCGCGACGCACAAGCTGTTGCAACTCGCGCTCCCGCTTCTCGCCCAGGGTCGGGATCTTCGGATCCTTGTCCGGGGAGAGGTCGTGGAACAGCGCGGTGATGAGGGTCGGGATGGTGGTGCGGTCCTTGTCTACCGACAGGCTCTTTGACACGGTGACGCGCCCCTCGCGGGTCAGCTCGTCCTGAATGCGGCGAAGCAACACCGTCTTGCCGCTGCCGACGACGCCGGCGACCGCCACCAGGCGGCCGGCCAGGATGGATGCCTTCACATCCTTGATGAGCTGGCGGTGATGATCGGTTTCGTAATACCCGGCCATCAGCAGGTCCCGCTCCAGCCTGAAATGCTCCATGACCTCCGTCAGCATGGCCCGCCCCC
Organism: Alphaproteobacteria bacterium; assembly: GCA_046570145.1. Taxonomy (GTDB): domain Bacteria; phylum Pseudomonadota; class Alphaproteobacteria; order Azospirillales; family Azospirillaceae; genus Azospirillum. The sequence goes on along the minus strand of JBKHVJ010000411.1, from coordinate 2,405 downwards.
TCCCGTCCGCTGCCTGAAGTACGCCCGCACCCTCGTCAGCACCTCGTCCTTGGCCAGGGTCTCCCGCACCAGCGCGTCGATCCAGGCCCGGTCCTCGGCCGGCAGCTTCGCCAAGGCCAAGCCGATCTCGCCAGCGACCGCGCGCTTGGCCGCGATGATGTCGGAAAAGGCCAGAGTGCGGTAGGGGTCCGGGTCGGCGAACGCCACCTTGGCGGCCGGTGCCGTAACGGGCGGCGGCAGGGGGGAGGTGCCGCCGTCCAGGGCCGCGCGCGGCAGGCCGATGCGCTCCGCCAGTTCGGCCACCCGGTCGGCGCGCTCTTCGGACCTGGTCTTCTGATGCTTGCGATACTTGTGCAACGGGATGGGACCGCCGACCGGACCGTAGGGACCATACCGCCGGTCACCATGCTCGACGTGGAGTTCCTGGTCGAACAGCCCCCACCAGAGCACCACGTCCTCGCCGGCCAGGTCCGGATCGACCTCGTAGGCCACGCCATCCACGGTGATACGGGTGTCGATGCCGACCTTGCGCCGTTCCGGCTCCCGCGCGAAAGCACAGAACCGATCCCAGGCGCACATCTCGCGATAGCCCTTCTCCGGCAGGTGCCGCACCCAGTGACGTTGTTGCAGCGAGGCGGGGATTGCGGCTGGCGGGATGGCATCGTAGGGGAGGCGTCGTTGACCTTTCCCTGTTCTGATCCAGCCGATGCCGTTCAAAGCCAACGCCGTGCGCCGTCATCACATCCCCAAGCAGCGATACAGGGTTCGCAACTGGCAGGAGTATGATGCCGCGTTGCGGGCGCGTGGCAGCCTGACCGTGTGGTTCAGCGACGAGGCCGTGGAGCGCTGGCGGGCCGAGACCCGATCCACACCAGGCGGGCAGCGCACCTACTCCGACTTGGCGATCCTCACAGCATTGACGCTGCGCGCGGTGTACCGCTTGGCCCTGCGGCAAACGGAGGGGCTGGTCGCCTCCCTCGTCCAGTTGCTCGGGCTCGATCTGGCGGTGCCGGATCATTCCACGCTCAGCCGCCGGGCCAAGACCGTCACCGTCCCGACCCCACTGGCAACAGCCAACAAACCGGTGCGTCTGTTGGTCGACAGCACCGGCGTGAAACTGTGCGGGCCCGGTGACTGGCTGGTCGAGAAGCACGGCATGCGCCGGCGCCGCGCGTGGCGCAAGCTGCACATCGGCCTGGACGCCGCCACCGGGCGCATCGTCGCCGCGACACTGACCGACCATGACGTGGATGACGCCTCGCAAGTCGGACCACTGCTGAACCAGATCGCTGAGCCACTCGAGGCCGTCATCGCCGACGGCGCTTACGACCAGAGCGGCGTCTACGAGGCCGTGAACGAGCGGCACCCAGGGGCGGCCGTGGTCGTGCCGCCGCGCTCCACCGCGGTGCCGAGCGATACCGCGCAGAGCGATCCGACACCGCGGGACCGGCATCTGCAGGCCATCGCTGACGGTGGTCGCAGGGCGTGGCAGGCAACATCCGGCTACAACTTACGCGCGCTCGTGGAGGCCCTCTTCAGCCGCTACAAACACGTGATCGGGGATGGTCTGCGTTTCCATACCGACGATCGGCAGCAGACCGAGATCGGCGTCGCCGTCCTGGTCCTGAACCGCATGCTCGACCTCGGACGCCCGGACGCCATCCGCATCGCGTAATCAACAGCGTCGGCCACGCCGTCAGACGTTCCACCGCCTCGATGCAACAACGTCATTCGCGTTGACACGTTCCGTGGCGCGTGCTGTCGCGTTCGCTGTCGAACAACCTGATGACGTCAACGTCAACGCGATCGTCATCCGGCCGACCGCACAGCAGTTCTGATTTCGACGAGGAGGCGGGGCCGCGTGTGCTCCGCCTCATGGGGAACGTACCGGCCCGCTCGTCCGTTACTTTGCCGAATAATATCTGTCCGTTTCACTTGAGGAGTCATTTATGCCCAAACTTGCCCTGTATGTACCACTGAAGGCCAAGCCCGGAAAAGAGCGCGATGTCGCCAATTTCCTGACCTCGGCATTGCCGCTCGTTCAAGCTGAGGCGGGCACTCTGACCTGGTATGCGATCGAGGAAGGTCCCGGTGCGTACGCGATCTTCGATACGTTCGACACAGAGGATGATCGCCAGGCCCATCTTGACGGCAAGGTTGCCGCCGCACTGATGGACAAGGCAGAAGAACTGTTTTCTGAACCGCCGCAGATTCACAAGTTCACCCTGCTGGCCGCGAAATAGCGGAGCGGTCGGCACCCTAACATTACAGTTGCGCTTTTGTACGGTGGGCTTGGCAGGCGAGCGCTTGATGGCATCGCCTCCACGCCGACCATGCGATGACGGTTGCGGGCTCGATCGACCGCCGGGTTAGGCGGTCGGCAACACGACGGATCTCCTGCATCG
>JBKHVJ010000410.1:0-11369 GCA_046570145.1 Alphaproteobacteria bacterium | reverse complement strand
GTTGGTCATCGTCCGTTTCCCTTCCCTTTGCTGGACAGAGCCGTTTCCGGCGGGCTGGCGTTCGGCCGCGGCGGCGGTGGTCGCGACGGCGGCCCCGGCGGCGGCCCCGGCGATCGCGGTGCCGACGGTTCCGACGATGAAGCTGCGGCGCGTGGCATCCGACGCCGACGTCGAGTCTTCGGATCGCATGGTTCAAGTCCTCATATGTATGCGTCAACGGTTGGGCTGATTGGCGCCGCGGTTCGCCGGTGCTCCAATGGCTACCGGAATTGGGCGCTTTTCAAAGCTATCCCTAGGTATTAATAATATTCCCAGGGAAATTACCGGAATGTTCAAGGGGTTGATATCGATTGCTTTGTGTCTTTATTTGCAGTTCTGCTGCAAAAAGGGACGCAATCTTCTCCGTTCGATATCTCGGATGTGCCGTTCCCTTTGTTTTGCGAAGTCTAATTGATGGAATTCTTATAGATACCTTTATGCGCTCCGGATGGTCGAAAGAGGGGGAAGGGTTATGGCATCGTCGAATTCCGCCGGCAGCGGTCCGCCCGCGCCGTCGCGTCCCGCCGCCATCCTGGCGCTGTCGATCGGCAATGCGGTGGAGCTTTACGACTTCACCATCTACAGCTTCTTCGCCCTGACCATCGGCAAACTGTTCTTTCCGGTCCAGTCGGAGTTCGGTCCGCTGCTGCTGGCGCTGCTGACCTTCGGCATCGGCTTCGTCGTCCGGCCGCTGGGTGGGATCGTCATCGGCGCCTATGCCGACCGGGTCGGCCGCAAGCCGGCGCTGGTGCTGACCATCGCCCTGATGGCGCTGGGCACCCTGCTGATCGGGCTCTGCCCGACCTATGCGCAGATCGGCGCGGCAGCGCCGGCCGTCATCGTCGTCGGCCGCATCCTTCAAGGCTTTTCAACCGGCGGCGAGATCGGCGTGTCGACGACCATGCTGATGGAACTGGGCCACCCGGCCGGCCGTGGACTGAGGGTGAGTTGGCAGATGGCCAGCCAGGGGGTAGCCGCCCTGCTGGGCGCGCTCAGCGGCTATCTGCTGTCGGCCCACCTGTCGGCCGACGCGCTGGAAGCGTGGGGCTGGCGCCTTCCCTTCCTGGCCGGGCTGCTGGTCGTTCCGGTGGGCCTCTATCTGCGCCGCCTGCTTCCGGAAACGGCACAGCCCGATCCCGGCCACGCCGTTCTGGCAGAGTTGCTGGTCCGTCACCGGGCGAAGCTGCTGATCGGCGTTCTGATGATCATGGGCGGTACCGCCTCCACCTACGTCAACATCTTCTACATGCCGACCTACCTGATCCGGATGGTCGGGCTGCCGCCCCAGACCGCTTTCCTTACGGGCTGCGTCGCCGGGGCGACGATGCTGGCGGTGGCTCCGCTGGCCGGACTTCTGTCGGATCGCCTGGACCGTCGCCGTCCCTTCGTCGTCTGGACCGCGCTGGCGAGCGCGCTGCTGACCTATCCCGCCTTCTGGGTGCTATCCCACGTCGCAAGCGTCCCGGCGGCGCTGGCGGTGGTCGGGCTGCTGATCGCCATCAATGCGGTCGGGGCGGGGGCTTGCCTGCTTCTGCTGTTGGAGAGCTTTCCGTCCTGTGTCCGCGCCTTGGGCCTGTCGATCGTCTACAGTGTCGGCGTATCGATCTTCGGTGGTTTCGCCCAGTTCATCGTCACTTGGCTGATCAGCATCACCGGCAATCCGATCTCCCCGTCCTGGTACGTCACGGCCTGTGCTTTGGCCACCGTCTGCGGCGCCTCGGGAATGTGCGAAGCGCAACGGTCGCGGCAGTCCAGTGCCGAACGGCTTGAGATTGGGATCCTGGTTCGGCGCGCGCTTACGGTCCGCCGGATTCGTTGTTCTTTTTCGCCCTTTCCTTCTTCGCTTGATCGTGATGCCACTTGATGGCGAAGTACATGCCCGTACCCAAAACGATAATCTTGAACGGAAAGAAGACCAAAGGGAACCAATCATACATTTTCAACATCTCCAGGCCATGACACCGTCCAACGTCAGGGAAACCTGACGCCAGTCAGGTCGAGTGCTAGTCCTTGCCTGCGGGCAGGGCCGGAGGCGGCCGCGTTGGCGCGGCTGTACCGAAACGGGCTTCCTCGGCCTTGTAGAAGTACTGGCTGGCCACCAGCCAACCCTTCAACGGCCGCAAGGGCGGAATACAGGTCAGCAACAGGAACGGCAGGGTCGTGACGAGGTGCACCCAGTAAGGGGCCTCGAACTTAGCCTCGATCCAGAGCGCCAGGATGACCGTGGGAATGCAGGCGAAGCAGATGACGAAGAACGCGGGGCCGTCAGCCGGATCGGCGTAGGAGTAGTCCAGACTACAGGCCTCGCAGTGGGAGCGCAGCGTCAGGAAGCCGCTGAACAGATGACCCTGGCCGCAGCGTGGGCAGCGACCACGCAGGCCGGTGCTGAAAGGCGGAAGAGGCGGCCACTCCTGTTCGGATGACATCGCGTGTTCCTTCGGGAGGCAATAGCAGACAATATCTGCATACATTATGAAATCGTATGCTCCCATGTAGCCTACAATGTCAACCTAAATGCATGCAATATGCCGGCGGAGTCATACAACCATGGAAGACATGGCAGGTGCCTCGGCAAGAAGGTCGGCCACTTGCCGCAATGCCTCGTGCAGACCCCGGCGGTCCTTCGGGGCGCCGAGCGCGACACGGACAGCCTCCGGCGTCGTCGACACGGCAAAGGCATCGCTGCCGACGATACCGATCCCCGTCCCACGCAGCCGCATGATGAACTCGCCGCGGGTCCACTCGTTAGGCAGCCTTAGCCATAGGTGGAATGCGCATGGGCTGGCCTCGACAGCCCCTGGCGGCAGCGTTTCACTCGCGATCGCGTGCCGCGCCGCCGTCTCCTGCCTGATGCCCGCGAGGATGCTCGCCGCCTTGCCATTGTCGATCCAGCGTGTCGCAAGCGCGGTGGTCAGCGGCGAGGCCATGCCCGTCGTGGCCCGCACAGCCGCGGCCAGCCGGGAAACCTGTCGGGGCTCGGCCACGGCGAGGTAGGCGATGCGGAGTGCCGGTGAGACGGATTTGGCCAAGCCAGCGACGTGGAAGACGGACTCGGGCGCCAGCGCAGCCAGAGGAGGTGGCGCATCGGGTGCCAGAGCGCCGTAAGCGTCATCCTCGATGATGCGCACGTCATACTGGCGCGCAATGGCCACCAACGCCTTGCGTCGGTCCAGCGGCAGTGTCGCCGTGGTTGGATTGTGCAAGGTCGGGGTGCAATACAGCGCCTTGGGGCGATGGGTCCGGCAGGCCTCCTCGAAGGCCTCGGGCAGCAGGCCGTCGCCGTCCATGGCCAGTGGCGCGAGCCGCAGCCGCAGATGCGCCGCCAAGCTGCGGAAGCCCGGATAGGTCAGAGCCTCGCAGCACACCACGTCGCCCGGCTCGCACAGGACGCTGAGCGAGGCCAGCAAGGCGCTCTGTGCGCCCGCGCAGACCAGCACCCGCTCCGCGGGCACGGCTAAGCGGCCTTCCAGCCAACGCGCTCCGGCCTGACGGTCGGCCTGGCTGCCGCCGACCTGGTGGTAGCGAAGCAGCAGATCCAGGTCCAACTCAGCTGCAAAGGCGCCCATGTCGTGCCGCAGGTCGTCCTGCAAGCCCGGCCCAATGGGCAGAGGCGGCGTGTTCATCTGGAGATCGGTGGGATGCGCCGCCTGCCGGGAGTCGGGCGGCATCGGCGGTGCGGCTCGGTTTGCGCACACGAAAGTGCCCTGGCCGATGCGCCCTTCCACCAGACCGCGTCGGGCCGCCTCGGCATAGGCGCGCGTAACGGTCGTGAAATCGACGCCAAGCTTCCCGGCAAGGAGACGCTGCGGCGGTAGGCGAGTACCCTGTGTGACGCGCCCTGCCCGAATGTCCTCTTCCAGGGCATCGGCGATGGAGCGGTACACCGGGCCTGCCGAGCGATCGATTGTCGGCACCCAAACCAGATCGTCAGCGGAGCGCGACACGCCTCAACCTCATCTACATACAATGCGGCATTGTAGTCCTAAATTGTATGCAGTAAAAGGAAATACATGCTCCCACTCACCAACTCGCGACGCCGGCAGGACGCGGAAAAAATGGGTTGATGCAGCGCCCGCCGCAGCTTCTCCGGCGGGATCGGCGGTTGCCCGATCTTGGAGCACAGACCCTCGCTGCATTCTCCACGACCGGAGAGAATCACCGCCGGCCAACCGGGAGCAGCCTTCCTCCGCGTCCTGTTGGACGGTAGCCGTCAGTGGGTCACGCGGGCGCTACCCGGGCTGGCCCGGTGCGATCAGGCTCAATCCCAGACGGCCGCGGGCGAAATTCAGGTAGGACACGGCGTTTCTCCAGTCGCCCTTGCTCCAGGCTCCCTCCGCGGTGGACAGGGTGGTGTTTATGGTGCCGGCCTCCGAGGTGGAGGGGACTTTCTTGCGGGCCTCCGCAAGCAGGTCAGGAAATTGCCGGGCGAGGTCCGGCGCGGGCGGAGTCTGGGCCGAGGCAGGGATGCTGAGGGCGAGACCGCCGATGATGGCCGCGGCATGGAGCATTTTCATGGGACGATCCTGGGCAGTGACGTCGGATTTCCTGATATGGAGGTGAACGGGACCTTTGCGATCCTTCTTCACGGCCGTCAGGCCAGGGCGGGGCGCGGGTCCATGTCGGGGGCGGTGTCGCCGACCGGCATCTGCGAGAGCACGCCGCTGCAGTCGACCGACCGCCGTTCGCCATCCAACCGTTCGATCAGCAAAAAGGCACGCTCGGCGCTGCCGAGAAGGCCGAGCAGCGTTCCGCGCTCGCGCGGGCTCAGCCCCTCATGGGTCAGGCAGGTGCGGCGCAGCGCGGTGAGCGCCTCGACACGGCGGGCGGCCTCGACCGGTTGGGAGGCGCCCGGCTGCAACGCCCTCATCGCCTCGTCCAGCCGACCGACCAGCCCGGACACCAGGTCCCGGCCCTGCGGAGAGAAGTCTTCCTCCTTGACGCGCAGGGCCACCTGGTAAAGCGTTTCCCCGAGGCTTTCGGCGAAATCCGCCTCCTCGATCAGGCTGGCGACGAGGTCCGCCTGCGGGTAGGGCTGCTCCGGCTTCAGCAGGGTGGCGGCGAAGGTGCCGATGTTCCGGCTGAGGATGCCGATCGCCGTGCGGTGCGCGCCGGGGTCCTTCGGTGCGTGGGGCTCGGCGCTCGCCATGGCGAGGAACAGGGTGCTCGCCTCCAGATGGCGGGCAATCTCCTTCTGCAGGGCGGGGATGCCGGCGGCAAGATCGCCGCGCCGGTCTGCCGTCAGATGGCGCGGCATCGAGTAATCCTCGATATCCTCCGAGGAATCGTGGCCGATGCGGCGCAGCACCCGTTCGAACACCCCGATGAAGGGGAACAGCAGCAGCACGTTGAAGATGTTGAAGACGGTCGAATAGAGGCCGATGGCGATCGGCACCAGCGGATAGGTCTCCTTCCCGTTCACCATCACCGGAACCGACGGGTCGCCGCCGAACCACTGCATGGCGAAGCGCAGCACCTCCATCGAGACGAAGAACAGGGGGATCGTCACGCAGACGCCGATGATGTTGAAGGCGATGTGGGCGTAGGCCGCACGCTTGGCGTTCTTCGACAGGTTCAGGGAGGCGAGCCAGGAGGTGATGGTCGTTCCAAGATCGGCGCCGAGCGAGAAGGCGACCGCCGTCTGCCAATCGAGGATGCCGGCTGAGCCCAGCCCCATGACGATGCCGATGGTGGCCGACGAGGAGTGGATCATCGCCGTGACCAGGGCCGCAGTGGCGACGCAGACCAGCAGCCCACCGAAATCCTCCGCCTGCAGGGACGAGATCGCCGACATCACCTCCGGCATCCCGCGCAGCGGGCGCAGACCGCCGGTCATCAGGTTGAGACCGTAGAAGATCAGGGCGAAGCCCATGCAGGCGAGCGCGATGTTCTTCGTCTTCTCCGACTTCGCGAAGATATGGACGAGCGCGAAGACGCCGGCCAGCAGCAGGCCGAGCGGACCGAGCGGCAGCGCGATCAACCCGTTGCCGAGCGTCGTTCCGATGTTGGCGCCCATGATGACGCTGATCGCCGGGCGCAGCCCGACCACGCCGGCATTGACCAGTCCGACGGTCATCACCGTCATCGCGGTGGAGGACTGGATGATGCCGGTGATGAAGGTGCCGGCCAGCACGCCCTTGACCGGGGTTCCGGCGAAGGTTGCGAGCAGGGCGCGCATCCTGTTGACGGCGACCGCCTGGATGCCGTTCGACATGAACTCCAGCCCCAGCATGAAGATGCCGAGGCCGCCGAGGACCGGCACGATGATCTGGGTGAAGACGTCTACCTGCATGATGGATTTCCTTGCCGTGCCCGGTTTGCGGGAGCGGACGGTCGTGGATGGCTGTCCCGCGTGGGCGTCTGGTCGGGCTTGGGGACGATGCGCCTGTTCCTGCCGGTCAGCGGGCGGGAGGCGCTGACTTCCAGGACGCCCGGACGAGCGCCACCAGCGGAGCCGGCAGCGGCACATAGCCGAGGTCGGCGGCGTCCTGCTGCCAGAGCGTCAGCGCCCCGTCGAAGAAGCGCAGGGTGCGCCGGCCCCGGCTGCCGTCGATCCGGTCGCGCGGCATCAGCGCGAAGACGGTGGCGGCGACCGGGTAGGCGTCGGGGGCGGCGGACTCCGCCAGCAGCAGGGTGAAATCGGGGGCCCGACTCCAGTCGGCGCTCGCCGCGGCCGTCTCGACCGTCTGGCGGGAGGGCGCGACGAACCGGCCGGCCCGGTTGCCCATCTCCGCAACCGGCAACCCCGCCCGCGCCGCCTGTCCGGCCTCGACATAGCCGATGGCGCCGGGCGTCGCCTTGACCGTCTCGACGATGCCCTGGCTGCCGCGCACCCCGGTGCCGGTCGGCCAGCGGAGTTCGGAGTCGACACCGACGCGCTCTCGCCAGGGCGCGCTTGCCTGTGCGAGGTAGGCGGCGAAATTGTAGGTGGTTCCCGATCCCTCGGCGCGATGGACGACGGTGATCGGCTGGTCGGGCAGGGGAAGCCCCGGATTGAGCGCCGTGAGCGCGGGATGCGACCAGGAGGTGACGGTTCCCAGATAGATATCGGCCAGGACTGCGCCCGAGAGGCGCAGCGTGGCATCGCCGGAACCCGGAGGGGCGGCGGGGAGGTTGGCGACGACCGCGATGCCACCCATTGCGATGGGGAACTGCATGAGCCGATGGCGATCGAGGTCTTCGCCGTTGAGCGGCACATCTGAAGCGGCGAAATCCACCGCACCGGCGATCACCCGCATCGTGCCGGCCAGGGAGCCGACCGGCTCATAATCCAGTCCGGAGTCCGGGGACGGGAAATCGCCGCCGTCGGCCTCGGCCGTCCGGAAACGCTCGCCCCACCGATGCAACAGGGGGAAGGCGAAGGTCGACCCGGCCCCGGCGACGGGTTCGGCCTGTGCCGGGACAACCGTCATCACGCTTAAGCATGCGAGTACAGCCAGCAGGAACCGTGGCATTCCGTCCCCCATCGCTTAGAAGAAAGGAGCCGGTTTTCCGGGTTTTATTCTTGAGGGGGATCGTATTTGTTGACGGTGACGAACAGATGACAGTTCGATGCAGGATCGCCGAAGACCGGAATACCTATCCGAATGCCCAATAGGCGCCGGAGCGACGTACCGGCCCACGGCAAATCTCCGACGGAGCCGGCAAATGCTGCAACCGTTCGCACCCTCCTCTGTTGTGTCCGGGCGACGGGAGGGGAGCGACCTGGCCATCTCCTCCTGCCCATGGGCCAAGCGGCCCGTTGCAATGAAAGGACGAGCACCGGCATGGGGTATGAATTGGTTCGGGACGAGACCAGCTATGCAGCCGTGCGCCGGATCATCGGCGAGCAACTCGGTGCAGCCGCCGATGCTCTTCAGGATGCCGGCTCTTCCCGGCACAAGGCCGTGCACGAGGCCCGCAAGGCGTGCAAGAAGGCCCGTGCGGCCCTGCGGCTCGCCCGTGGGGCCATGGGCGGCAAATTCAGTTACCGGCTGTGAGCCCCGGCCCCAATACCTTTCGCGCTCGTCATTGTTCGGGATTGTGACAACTTCGCCCTGCGTTGAGTAAAATACTGTGCCGGTGTACTTCCCAGAGCTTTCTTGAACATCGTGATGAAAGCATTGACCGACTCATAGCCCAGCGAATCCGCCACAGTCTGCACGGCCGCCCCGCTGGACAATTCACGCAGTGCTACGACAAGGTGCAACTGCTGTCGCCAGCGTCCGAACGTCAGGCCTGTCTCCCGGATCATCAAACGAGCCAGCGACCTCTCGCTCATCGCGACGCGCTTCGCCCATTCCCCCAATGTGCTCCGGTCGGACGGTTCGATTGTCAGGGCGTCGGCGATCGCCCGGATCTTCGGATCATTGGAGATGGGCAGGTTGAAGTGTTCACGCGGCATCCCGGCAAGCTCGTCCAGGGCTACCCGTGCAAGCCGGGCGGCATGGCTGTCCGGTGGATAGTCCGAAACCTCGCCGCTCAGCCGGTTGACCGGTTCCCGCACCAGCGGAGAGATCGACAGGGTGCAGCAGACATCGGGCAGACTTGCGGCTCCCGGCTCCACGAACAGGTAGCTGAGCCGGGCATTCGCCGTCGTCCTGACGCTGTGCGGCATGCCGCCCGGAATCCAGACTCCGCAGTCGGGCGGCACGATCCAGATCTCGTCGTCCGCGGTGCAGGTGACGGCGCCGTGCAGCGCCAGAATCAGCTGTCCCTTGCGATGCACATGCACCGGTACTTCCGCCCCGTATTCCGCGAAGTCGAGCAGACGTGCGACCGCAGGCCGATCCGCCAGATCGGGGTCGAAGACGGAAACGGCCGACCGTGACGCGGACAAGGGTTTCGGCATCATCGACTTTGGCATGATTCAGGGATTTTTTGACAGGATACCTAATTTATCCAGCCGAGCAACGCGCCGATACTCTCGGGCATGAGAACCGAACATCCTTCGAAGCGGCACTTTGCCATCACCGGCATCGCGGCCATCGGGCGCGCGTGGTCATTGCAATCCCGTTTGCCGGTATTGCGAGCGGATGCGGATGCGCTGCTCTTTTCGGCGAAGAGCTTCGCCGCGGCGATGCTGGCCTACTACATCGCGCTGCGTGCAGGAGTGCCGAAACCCTCCTGGGCTATCGTCACCGTCTACATCGTTTCGCAAAACTCGGCCGGCGCGTCGCTCAGCCGCGGCGTCTATCGATTCGTGGGTACGATTGTCGGTGCCGTGGCGACCGTGGCGATCATCCCCTGCTTCGTGAACGATCCGATTGTCTGCAGCGTGGTTCTCGCCAGCTGGATCGGCCTGTGCCTCTACCTTTCGCTGCTGGACCGCACCGCGCGGGCCTATGCCTTCGTTCTGTCCGGCTACACCGCCAGTCTGATCGGCTTCCCCGGCGTGTTCAATCCCGCCGCCATCTTCGATACGGCGTCGGTGCGGGTCCAGGAGATCTCCATCGGCATCCTCTGCGCCGTCCTGGTCCATCGCTTCGTCCTGCCGAAGCGCATGACCGGCCAGTTCACCGCCAAGCTGTCGGCAACGTTGCGGGACGCCCGCCGGCTAGCGGGCGACGCGCTCCGCGGAAGCTCCGGGCAGGCGATCCGCCGCGACCGCGACCGGCTCGCGGGGGACCTTCTCGCCCTGCAAGGGCTGGCCGCTCACCTGCCATACGACCCGGTCCCGGTAACGCCGAGCCTGGAGACGCTGCAACTGGTCCATGACCGGCTTGCGCGATTGCTTCCACTCGCGACGGAGGTCGAGGACCGTATCCATGCCCTTCGCACCGGAGACCACCACCTGCCTGACGAACTGACCGCGCTGCTGGATGGAGTAGGGCATTGGGTCGCCGCTGCCGATGCGGCCGACCGGGACGCTGTTGCGATCCGGCTGATCGACCGTGCGAAGACGGTGCGGACACGCATCGCCGAGGAGGCCATGACGGCCGGCGACAGGCTCGCGTCCAACCTCGCCGGCCACCTCGCCGAGATGATCGGCCTGCTTCACGAGTGCGACCGGCTTGAACGGATCATTGTACGGAGGGGCGTACGGAGGGGCGCACGGACCGCCATAGCCGCCTCCCGGCCGCCGGCCGCCGCATCGCACCTCCGCTCCAGGCGTGCGACAGGCTATGTCTATCACCGCGACCCCTGGATGGCGGCCCGGTCCGCGCTGGGCGCGGTCGCCGGCATCGTTATCGGCTGTGCGTTCTGGATCTGGTCGGCCTGGCCGGAGGGCGGAATGGCGGTGTCGATCCTGGGCGTCTGCTGTGCCCTGTTCGGCAATGTCGACACGCCGGTGCCGAATGTCGTCAAATTCACGGTCGGCTCGGTCGCCGGGGTGGCGATCAGCCTGGCCTACAGCTTCGTCATCCTGCCCCGCGTGACGGATTTTGCCGGCCTCGTCGCGGTGCTCGCGCCGACCTTCCTGTTCGCCGGCTCCCTGCAAGCGCGCCCTCCGTCGACATACATGGCGCTCGGCATCACCCTGACGATCCCGATCCTGTCGGGGCTGGGCGCCACCTATACCGGCGACTTCGCCGGGTCGCTCAACAGCGTCATCGCGCTGTTCGCGGCGACGGGATTCGCGGTCGTGAGCATGGGCCTGTTCCAGACCATCCCGGTCGATGCGGCAATCGGCCGGCTGCTTCGACTGAACCGGCAGGATGTCAGGCGGCGGGCCCTGGGTGGCGGATCCGACGAAGCGCTCTGGACAAGCCTCATGATCGACCGGACGGCGCTGCTGCTCCCAAGGCTCCGGCTTTCGAGGAAATCCCACCCGGATGTGCTTGACGACACCCTGCACCATCTTCGTGTCGGTCACGCCGCCAATCGGTTTTATCAGGCAATCCGGCACCTCGACGGCAATGACGGCGAGATCGGATATGACGGGGTCGAGCTTCTCACCGCTATTGCCCTGCGCTTCGGCCCCGGATACCGGGCGGAGCCTTCCGATGCAGTCGCTCTGCACCGGCGCATCGAAGCGCTGATGGCGCGGATCGCCGACAGCCCGATTGCAGACCGCATTCAGTTGCTCGACCTGCTCATCGACCTCCGGTTCGCCCTCGGTTTGGGCAGCGCGGTAAATCGGGAGAACGACCGATGATCCTCGATCTCGACATCGGGGGCGTCTTCCTCCCCGGTCCGCTGGTGCTCGCCCTGGCTGCCCTCGTCGGCACCGTCGCGGCGGTCCGCCTCTTCGCGGCCACGGGGCTTTTCCGCCTGACCGCCGGCCGGCCGCTCGTCGAACTCGCCACTTTCGCCCTCCTCTACGGTCTGCTCCTGCAGGCTCTGCCATCCAGCGGAACATTCCAATGAAACCTGTGCTGTCCCTGTTCGGGCGCTACGCCCTGACCCTTTGC